>NZ_RIZI01000143.1 GCF_003721225.1 Acidithiobacillus sulfuriphilus
TGCGCTCGGCCAGCGCAGCCTGACCCTCGGCATCGATGCTGATGTTGACGTAGGTTTTGCCGAAGCTCACATCCGGATAGTAGTCCTCCTTCGCCTTCAAAAACGGTGTTCCCCTGGATTCCGACTTCGTCTTCGATCTGCGCGCCCTGCCCAACCCCCATTACGACCCCGCCCTGCGCCCCCTCACCGGCCGCGATGCCGCCGTTCGCACCTTTCTCGACGGCGCCCCCGGCGTACGGGCGGCCCACGACTCCCTGCGCCTTTTCCTGCAATCCTGGCTGGCCCCCTTTGCCGAGGAACATCGCAACTACGTCACCGTCTCCCTGGGCTGTACCGGTGGCCAGCACCGCAGCGTGTATATGGTCGAGGCCTTGAGCCGGGATCTGGCCGGGGAAGGTCGGCGCCTGCTGGTGCAGCATCGCGAGTTGGGCATCACCGAGGCGCGACCATGATCGGCCTGCTGCTCCTCACCCATGACGAAATTGGCCAGGCCTTTCTGGCCGCCGTAACCCACATCTTCGGCAGTACTCCGCCGGCCCTGACGGTTCTCGAAATACTCCCCGACCAAGGGCTGGAAGAGAGCCGTCTGCGCCTCCGTCAGGCCCTGGAGAGACTGGATGAAGGGGATGGCGTGCTGGTCCTCACGGACCTTTTCGGCGCCACCCCCAGCAATCTCCTATCGACGGTCCTGCGCCCCGGCCGGGTGGAGGCCGTAAGCGGGCTCAACCTCCCCATGCTGCTGCGCGGCCTGTCCCGCCGCCCCGATGGCCTGACTGCCGCCCGGGAAGGCGCCCTGGACGGGGCGCATCAGGGAATCGTGGACCTCACCACCCTGACCGCCCAGCGCTGAGCCGGGCGCAGCCAGTGGCCCATCGGCGACAGTCGCGCTATGCTCTTTCCGCATTCCATCAACTGCCGGATCCCGATTGAAACGAAAGAGGCAATCTCAGTGACTGTGCGCATGGAATTACAGATCATCAACCAGCTCGGCCTGCATGCCCGGGCTTCGGCCAAATTTGTCAGTCTGGCCTCGCGCTATCCCTGCGCCGTATGGCTGGAACGCAACGGGCAACGGGTGAATGGCAAGAGCATCATGGGCGTCATGACCCTTGCCGCCGCCCAAGGCAGCACCCTGACCCTGGAAACGGACGGCCCCCAGGAAGCGGAATGCGCCGCAGCCTTGCAAGGCCTGGCCATCAATCGTTTCGGAGAAGCAGCGTGAGCTTCGAACTGGCCGGCATCGGCGCGTCGCCGGGCATTGCCATCGGGCCCGCCCTGGTCCTGGAACCGGCTACCCTGGATATCCCCGAATATCGTATCGAAGCCGCAGCCGTCGAGACCGAAAGCGCGCGACTGCGGGCCGCCCTGGCCACCGCCCGTGACGAGCTCCTGTTGGTGCGTGATGCCATCCCCGGCGACGCCCCCCAGGAAACCCGCCTTTTTATCGACGCCCACCTCCTCATGCTGGACGACCCCGCCTTGCGGGAACGGCCCCTGCGCGCCATCCGCGAAGAGGGCCGCAATGCCGCCTGGGCCATCCATCATGAACGGGAGCGCCTCCTGGAAATCTTTGACCGCATGGAAGATGCCTACCTGCGCGCCAAGCGCGAAGACATCATCCAGGTCACCGGACGGGTCCTGCGCCACCTCCTCGGTGGCAAGCCGCCCTCGGCCCACGCCGGTGAAGGGCATATCATCGTGGCCGAAGACCTCAGTCCCGCCGACACGGTGCTCATGAAGCGCGACCGTGTCCTCGCCTGCGTCACGGATTTTGGCGGCTCCACCTCCCATACGGCCATCATCGCCCGGAGCCTCGGCCTCCCCGCCGTGGTTGGCACCCATCTGGGCACCCGCCTGCTGCGGAGTGGCGATACGGTCATTGTGGATGGCGATCAGGGCATCCTGCTGGTCGACCCCGACGCGGCCATGCTGCGGGAGTATCAGGCGCTGCAAAAGCGCCGGCAACGCCGCCGCCGCCTCCTCGAAGAGTTGCGCGATCTGCCCGCCACCACGGTTGATGGCACGCGGGTCCGCCTGCGCGCCAACATCGAGTTGCCCGACGATCGCGGTTTCGTGCACCGGGTCAACGCCGAAGGGGTGGGCCTCTATCGCAGCGAATTCCTCTTCATGAACCGTCCCGAGGCCCCCGACGAGGAGGAACAATTCAACGCCTTTGCCGAGGTGGTCAGCGCCATGCGCGGCGAACCCGTAACGATCCGCTCCCTGGACATCGGCGCCGACAAGAGCCTGCGCAGCGAGGGCATGGAAGAAAACACCGCCGTCAACCCGGCCTTGGGCCTGCGCGGTCTGCGCCTCTGCCTGCGCCGTCCCGAATGGTTTCGCCCGCACCTGCGCGCCATCCTCCGCGCCTCTGCCCTGGGGCCCGTTTGCCTCATGCTTCCCATGCTTACCAGCATGGGCGAACTCCGCCAGGCCAAGGCCCTCGTGCGCGCCCTCCAGGACGAACTGTGCGCGGCAGGACTGCCCTTCGATCCGCAGATGCCCCTAGGCATCATGGTGGAAGTCCCCGCCGTCGCCATGGCCGCCGCGCACTTCGCCCGGGAGGCCGATTTCTTCTCCATCGGCACCAACGACCTCATCCAGTACGCCCTGGCGGTGGATCGCGGCGACGACGACGTCAACGACCTCTTCGACCCCCTCCATGCCGGGGTCCTCGCCATGATCCACAACACCATCGCCGCTGGCCACGCTGCCGGCATCCCCGTGGCCATGTGCGGAGAAATGGCCGGCAACCCCGCTTATACGGAACTCCTGCTGGGGCTCGGTCTGCGCGAATTCAGCATGTACCCGGGGGCCATACCCGAGGTCAAGGAGATCATCCGGCGCACCCGCATCGACCGTGCCGAAGCCTTGGCCCAGGCCCTGCTGGCGGGCGATCGGAGAGCCCTGGAAGCGCGCCGGGAAGACTGACATGCGCAACCATCCGAACTCCGTGGCAGCCCCCGCCGGTTGATGGCCTGCCATGAAAATTAGCGGCTGGCGATGGCGGTCCATCGGCTTTTTCACCCTCGTCGCGGCCTTGGCCGGCCTTCTCGCCCTGGGCATCTGGTGGCAGCAGGGCGGCCCGCGCCATCTCCTCGCCAGGATCCTCTCCAGCCGGCTCGCCCAGCCGGTCCATCTGGCCCATAACCCGCGGTTCTCCGCCACCACCCGGACCCTGCAGATCAGCTTGTCGGGACTGCGCATCGGCCCTGCGGCAAGGCCCTCCTTTGCCGCATCCCGACTCACCCTGACCCTGGCCCTACGTCCCCTCCTGGCAGGGCGGATACAGATCCGGAATCTGTCCATGGCAGGGCCGCAGCTCTGCCTGCCCTGGCCCAGCCCGGGGGGAAGCTCCTCCTCCAGCACCCTCATCTGGCCTGCCAGCGTGAGCATTGCCAACGGCACCATCCGCTGGCAAGGGACAAGTCAACCCCCCCTCACCATTACTCAGCTCCAGGCCCGAATCCCGGCTACCGGAGAGGCCATAATCCAAGGCCGCTGGCAATGGCGAAAAAAGACGGGAATGGTGGCCATGGACGTCGGCGGTGGTCCCTTCCTTGGCCCGACCCTGCACTGGCAGGACCTGCGCATCAGCGCGGACAGCACAGCCGGACCGGCCGCCCGTGCCCGGCTCTCCATCGCACAACTTGATTTCGACGGGGGGCGGCTGGATCTCCCCCGCCTGGCGGCCGACTTGCACTGGCGCGGGCAGACGGCGCAATTCCACGCCGCCGCCATTGCCGCCAATCTGCATACCGGATCCCTGCGGATCGGCCGCTGGCAAATGGACCTGGGCAGTTACGGACGGATGGGGGGACAACTGGAAAACAGCCGGCAAAATCCCCTGCGAGGCTGCATGGCCTTCCATGCCGATCTGCACGGCCTGCCGCAACTCGCCCACAACTGGGGCTTCCCCTTCCCCACCCTGCGCGACCCCAACGCCATGACGACCCTCTCCTTTCAGGGCCATGGGCAGGTACGGGACGGCCACTTCATGCTCAGCATGGATAACGGCATTCTGGACCAGAGCCACTGGTCCGGACAGATGACCGGGCAATGGCAACCCTGGCGGATCCACCTCGATCTGCAAGTCGATGAGTTCAATTTGGAGCACTATTTACCGCCGCCGACTCCCGGCAAGGCCATGACCCTGCCGCCCCTCCCGCAACAATGGCCCATCACCGGCCAGATCCGCATCGACCGCTTGCGCTGGGGTCAGGTCCGCGCCACCGGCCTGCTGATCCGCAGCACTTCCAGCGCCAAACCGTGAGCATGCCGCCCCTTGCCGCCCCCCTCCTGCGCTGGTACGCCGGCCGGGGCCGCCATGATCTACCCTGGCGCCAGACCCGCGACCCCTATCGCCTGTGGCTGGCCGAGATCATGCTCCAGCAAACCCGGGTCGAAAGCGTCAAACCCTACTATGCCCGTTTTCTCGCCCGTTTCCCCAACTGGCAGGCCCTCGCCAGCGCGCCGCAGGACGAGGTCCTGGCCCTGTGGAGCGGCCTGGGCTACTACGCCCGCGCCCGCAATGCCCAGGTCACCGCCCGGATCGTCGTGGAGCAGCACCAGGGCCGCTTTCCCGACACCATGGCCGCCGCCACCGCCCTGCCCGGGATCGGGCGCAGCACCGCCGCCGCCGTTCTCGCCAGCGCCTACGGCCAAGGGCAGGCCATCCTCGATGCCAACGCCCGGCGCATCCTCATCCGCTACCACGCCATTGCCGCCGACCCGCAGCAGCAACGCACCCTGCAGACACTCTGGTCCCTGGCCGAAAGCCACACGCCCGCCGCCGCCCACGATTACAATCAGGCCATCCAGGACCTGGGCGCCCTGTGCTGCACACCGCGCCGGCCCCTCTGCGGCCAATGTCCCCTCCAGAACGGCTGCCAAGCCCGGCGCCAGGGATCCAGCGACACCCTCCCCCGGCGCCGGGAAAAGGCCCAGAAACCGGAACGACAGGTCTGGTTCGCCCTTATCGACGATGGCACGGGCCGCATCCTGTTGGAGAAACAGCCCCAGGAAGGGATCTGGGGCGGCCTGTGGAGCCTCCCCCAGTGGCCGCGGGGTGACGAAACTGCCGCCGTGGCCCTCCAAACATTCTCCAGAACATCGGGCCTGTCCCTCCGGCACCGCGCAACGGGGCCGGAACAACGCCATGCCTTCACCCACTTCACCCTCCATTTCCAGTGCATCGAGGCCGCGCTGCAGAGTACCGAACTGCGCGCGCCAGCCCAGGAGCAGCGATGGTGCACCATCGCCCAGGCCGCGGAGCGGGGGCTCCCCGCCCCGGTTCGCCGCCTGTTGGCGTTATTCTCTAGCAAAAGAATCGGTTAAACTAAAAACGGCTTTTTACCCGCTGCGGCGGTTTTCACTGAGGATTATGGCATGACACGTATGGTACATTGTGTAAAACTGGATCGAGAGACCGAAGGCTTGGCCATCCCCCCTTATCCCGGCCCCCTGGGCAAACGCATCTATGAGCAGGTTTCCAAGGAAGCCTGGCAGGGCTGGCTCAAACATCAAACCATGCTCATTAACGAGTATCGCCTCTCACCCATCGACCCAAAATCCCGCCTCTTCCTCGAAAAGCAGATGGAATCCTACTTTTTTGGAGAAGGCGCCCAGACCCCGGAAGGTTACGTCCCGCCCGCCCCCTGAAATGATCTGCCCATGGGCAGGAGCGGGGGCGTTTTCCGCCTCCGCGTCGTTGCCGAACGACAGGAATTGCAGGAATTTTTCATTTAATATCATAGTGTTGATCGGTACAGCATGACTTTTGTCGTCGGCAAGTGACGACTCCGGATCCGCGTTTCGGCAGCAGACTCCGTATATCTTAAAAAAACCAATATAAACAATATGGTAAAAACATGGCACAAGATATGCTAGTGCATGGGAGCTGAGAAATCACAGCTCCGCTACAGCGGAATATCGAGCCACTCAATTGAGGAGTCATTTTATGAAGAAGATCGTTGCCCTGACCGCTGCCCTGTCCTTCCTGACCGCTACCGCCGCCTTCGCGGAAGCCCCCGCCACCGCCGAAAAGGCCCCTGTAAAGACCATGGAGCACAAGGCCGTGGAAAAGAAGGTCGAACATAAAGCCGTGGAAAAGAAGAAAATCGAGCACAAGGCCGCGGAAAAGAAGAAGGTCGAGCACAAGGCCGTGGAGAAAAAGGCCGAGCCCAAGGCTGCAACCCCCGCACAGTAAGTAAAGGCTTCCCTGCGCCAGCATCCCTCTGCCGGGTGCCGGTGTAGTGCCTGTGGCCCGAAGCCTTGGCTTCGGGCCTTTTTCTTGCCGGTACGGCGGCCCAGCCGGAAAGCCGGATCAGACCGGATACATTTCCCAACACCCGGGTCCGGAGGCTCCCTTGCAGATCCATCTGGCTTTCTCTAGGCTAAGGCATCTTTTGCTGCGGACACGGTGGGCCCATTCCCGCCCCTTTTCCTTCATGGCTCTGCGTCCTAGCTCCATTTCCAAGCTGGTAACCTTCGGTTTTAGCCTCGCTATCGTGCCGCTGGTCCTGGTTATCGTCAGCGTCACCATTTCCATCGCCCATTTTGCCGAACAAGGGCAAACCAGCATCCTCCGCGCCGTGGCCATGAGCAATGCCGCCAATCGCATGACCAATGCGGTACGCTCCATGGAACGCTATGGTCTGCAGTACACGGTCCTGCAGGATCAGGCGCTGCTGGTCCTCTACCAGCAAAGTTACGACGATTACAAAAAGGCCGCGGCGCAATTCACCGCGGCCGCCCCCGCGCAGAGCGAGCGCCAGCAACTTCGCAGTCTCGACACCAGCCTGCTGCGCGCCCGCCAACTCCTGCCCATCGTCGCCCTGGAGGGCAACCGCAGCGCCCTGGAAAGTGATTTTAGCCGGGCCGGTACCGCAGCGCAGCGTCTGCAAACCGCCGTCAACGAAGGCATCAGCACCGAAGTCGGCAAGCTCGGCACCCGCGCCCTCGCCATCAAGCGCATGACCCTGCTGGAAGTGCTCCTGGTCCTGCCCCTGTCCATCGCCGTCGCCATCTTCTTCATCATCCTCATCACCCGGCCCATCCGCCGCCTCGATCAGGCCGTCTCCGGCCTCGGCGACGGCGACCTGGAGACGCCCATCGCCGTCAGCGGCCCCCGGGATATCGCCACCGTGGGAGAACGGCTGGAATGGCTGCGCACCCGCCTCAACGCCCTGGAGGCCGCCAAGCTCCATTTTCTCCGCCAACTCTCCCACGAGCTCAAAACGCCTCTCACCGCCATCCGCGAAGGTGCTGAGTTGCTCCAGGAGGACCTCGGCCATGAACTCGCCGCAGAACAGCGGGAGATTGTGCAGATCGTTCGCGACAATAGCCTCCGCCTGCAGCGGCTCATCGAAGATCTGCTCAAATTCAGTCTGGCCGAGGGCCAGGCAGGAGCGGGGATGGCCCAGGCCATCCCTCTGGCCACCGTCATCGAAGAACTGCTGCAAAGCTACAAACCCAGTTTGCGCAGCCAGTCGCTACGCCTCGACCTGCAGATGGACGCCGTGAACGTGTGGGGACACCGGGACCGGCTCCGCACGATTTGCGATAATCTCTTGTCCAATGCGGTGAAGTTCTCCCCGCCAGGGAGTACTATTCACCTTCGCCTGTTTGCCGAGGGTGACAACGCGATTCTTGAAGTCGAGGACGAAGGTCCGGGCGTACCGATCACCGAACACGAGAAAATTTTTGATATCATGTATCAGGGCAGCGCCTCCAGTTCCGGAAAAGTGGAAGGCAGCGGCCTGGGTCTGGCGATTGCCAAGGAATATGTACTCAGTTATGGGGGAAGTCTTGAATTGCTCGCCAAAGAATCGTCAGGAGCCTGTTTCCGTGTGGTCCTACCCTTGGCGGAGGAGCCCAATTCCCCTGATTCTGCTGATGGCGCTGGGCGGCTGCGCTACCACCCCGCACACACTGGCGCCGAAGACCATCACCCTGGCACCGGGTGAGACCATCATCAAGATCACGACCCTGGAAGCCATGAAGGCGCAGATCGCCAACCTGGAAAAACCGGTGGCAGCAACGGCCAGTTGCCGTTCAGTCAAGGACGAGGCCGCCAGCCTCGCCCAGCAGTTGGCCGAGGCGCGAGCCGGTGATCCGGTCTATCAAAAACTGGAAGCCCGCATCAATGACCTGCAAAACCGCCTCACCCAGTCCCAGCAACGGGAGTCGGATCTTCGTAAAAAACTGAACGAACTGGTCCAGATCGAGAAAAACGCGGGCCTGCCCACCAGACGCTAAGGAAAGCATGGACAAAGGCAAAATCTTACTGGTGGACGACGACGCAGACCTGCTGCGTCTCCTCTCCCTGCGCATGAAAAGCGCCGGCTACACGGTGAGCACCGCCGCCAATGGCAGCGAGGCCCTGTCGGTCCTGGCCATGGAGCATCCGCGTCTGGTCATCACCGACCTACGCATGGATCAGATGGATGGGATGGCGCTGCTGGAGGCCATTCGTCGCGATTATCCGACCCTGCCGGTCATCATCCTCACCGCCCACGGCTCCATCCCCGACGCCCTGGTCGCCGCCAATCAAGGCGTCTTTGCCTTCCTCACCAAACCCTTCGACGGCAAGGACCTCATGGCCCAGGTAGAGCGCGCCTTTTCCCTTACCGCCGCCCCCCTGCCCCCCGACGGCAAAAAACGCGCTGACCAGCCCGGCTGGGAGCGCATCCTTACCCGCAGCCCCAAGATGCAGGCGGTCCTGGACCAGGCACGACTGGTGGCTGCCTCGTCGGCTAGTGTCTTTATCCATGGTGCCAGTGGTACCGGCAAGGAACTCCTGGCCCAAGCCATCCACCAGTCCAGCCCGCGCCGCGACCGGCCCTTCATCGCCGTCAACTGCGCCGCTTTTCCCGAGCAGTTGCTGGAATCCGAACTCTTCGGCCACAAAAAAGGCGCCTTCACCGGCGCCGCCACTAGCCATCAGGGTCTCTTCCAGGCCGCCGACGGCGGCACCCTCTTTCTCGACGAGATCGGCGACATGCCCCTGCCGCTCCAGGTCAAACTCCTGCGCGCCCTGCAGGAGCATTGTGTGCGGCCGGTGGGAGCGACGGAAAGCATTCCCGTGGACGTGCGCATCATATCCGCCAGCCACCGGGATCTGGAGCAGGAAATGGCCGCCCGCCGCTTCCGCGACGACCTCTACTACCGCCTCTGCGTCGTCACCCTGGAACTCCCGTCCCTGGCCCAACGCCCGGAAGACATCCCCTTGCTCGCGGAGCATTTCCTGCGCGAAACCGCCAGCAAGAATCGGAAGGAAGCCAACGGCATCACCCCGGAAGCCATGGAACTTTTGGTGGCCGCGCCCTGGCCGGGCAATGTCCGGCAACTGGCCAACGTCATCGAACAGGCGGTGGTCCTTTCCACCACCCCGCGCATCGGCGCCCCCCTCATCCGTCACGCCCTGCGCGACAAGGAAGGCGAAGTGCTGCCCCTGGCCGACGCCAAGGGCCGTTTCGAGATGAACTACCTCATTCAGATCATGCGCATGACCCGCGGCAACGTGAGTCAGGCCGCCCAACTGGCGCAGCGCAACCGCACCGAGTTCTACCGCCTGCTGCGCCGCTACCACCTCGATCCCGCCGCCTTCAAGGAAGGCGGCGGTGATGACGAGGAATAAGGTCAGGGATCTTTGGGGCAACGCCTCCCGGAGAGGCGCGGAAACCGTAGGAGCGGCCCATGGCCGCGACCCAAACCCGTTGGCAAGGGAATGCGCCTGATTACCAAGGCTGGGTCGCGGCCATGGGCCGCTCTACGACAGGATACGGGGACCGCGGATCGTTGTTTCCCGTTTCTGTTAGAATGGCCGCTGGCGCGGTGTCTTTTTGCCGCGCCGAACCCGGGATCAGGCCGGCAGCAGGAAAGCCGGTGCCACCTGCGCGGCACGGTGCAGGTCGGCGTGATAATAGCGATTGCCCGTAAAGGCCCGGGCATCGGCGTCCCGGAAGGCATCGAAGTCCAGCCCCTTGCGCCCGAGAGTGGCGCTCCACCATCCGGATGGGTAGCTAAACTGCGGAAAGTAAACGCTGTTCACTGCCCCAAAGCCCGCTTCGGCCATGCGTGCCTGGCACTGACGAATGAGGTCTGCATGGAGCAGCGGCGACTCACTCTGGCCCACCAGCACCCCTTCCTCCCCCAGCGCCCGGTAACAGGCCCGATAAAATTCCGTGGAGAACAGACCCGCCGCCGGCCCCACCGGGTCCGTTGAATCCACAATGATGACATCATAACGGGCGGCTTCGGCTTCCTGCACCCAGGCAATGCCGTCGGTAAAATGGAAATAGGCGCGCCGGTCATGATTCTTCTCGCAGAGAAGCGGGAAAAAACGCTCCGCCACCCGGGTCACCCGCTCATCCAGCTCCACCATCACCGCCTCTTCCACCTCGGGATGGCGCAGGACCTCGCGCAAGGTGCCACAATCACCGCCGCCAATGATCAACACCCGGCGCGGGGCAGGGTGGATAAAGAGTGCTGGGTGACTCATCATCTCGTGATAGAGAAAGTTGTCCCGATCCGTGACCATCACCAGGCCGTCCAGGGTCATCAGGGTGCCAAAGCTCTCCGTGGCAAAGATCTCGATGCGTTGATAGGGGCTTTGTTCGCGATGGAGTACCTCGCGAACCTTCAGGCTGAGGGCTGCGCCATGCTCTTCATAGCGCTCGGTGTACCAAAGTTCAGTGCTCATGGGCTTCTCTCACGGAAAGGGCGGGATGGGCATCGATCTCGATTCCCTGGCGGATTGTGCAGAAGAATATGGATAAAGAAAAGGCGGACCGGAACGGCCCGCCTTCCTGCCTGAGCAACAAGCTCAGGCGCTTAACATCGACACCGGCTTGACGCGCACCTCATGGGCCGGCACCCCCATCATCTCCACCTGACCGCGCTTCATTTCCATGGTGGAAACCTGCCCGGCACCAAAGGCCTCCTTGAGGTAGTTCAAGGCGTCCTCGGGCTGGATGATGTCGCCGCAGGTGAATACATCCACCGCGGCATAGCCGTATTCCGGCCAGGTATGAATGGCCAGATGCGATTCGGCGACGATGACGGCGCCGCTCACCCCATAGGGCGAGAAGTGATGAAAGGTTTGCGTCACGATCGTACACCCGGCGCGGCGAGCCGCCTCGAGCATGGCATCCGTAACAATATCCACATCAGACAAGGTACTGGAGTCACAGTGATAAAAATCTGCGACGATTTGATGTCCCAATGAGCGCATGAGTGCCCCCCCTAACAAGCCAAAAGGTTAAGAAGCAGCTCCCGTGCACCCCCAGACAGTACTTGGTTCTTATGCCCTACCTTGCTGGAACGTGGCGACGCCGTACGTTCCGAGTCGTTTAAGGACTTACCCCCTTGTATCTGCTATCGGTGCCGTGGAAACAGAGAGCGCACTATACACGGATAGGTCCAGGATGCAAGCGTTTTTCCCCTCTGGGACGGCGCTCCTGGATGGAGGGCCGAAACCCCGAATGCCCGGATAAAAACGGGAATTCGTCCCCACTTCCAATCCCGGCACGCAAAGAGCGAGGACCGGGACAAAGCCTGGCCCACAACCGACCGATCGGTTTATACTGGCGCCCTGTCTGCCAGCTTGGAGCCCCCATGGCCGCCGAGGCCCTTGTCGAAACGCAAGACCTATACTTCTCCCGCGGTCGCCGCGCCGTCCTGACCGGGGTGGATCTGCGCATCCCGCGGGGTGCCATCGTCTCGGTCATGGGCGCCAGCGGCGGCGGCAAAACCACCCTGCTCAACCTCATTGCGGGTAGCCTGACCCCCAGCCGGGGACGGGTCATGGTCGCCGGGCAAGAACCCACCCGGCTCAACAAAAACGCGCTCTACCAACTGCGCAGCCGCATGGGCATGCTCTTCCAGCATAGCGCCCTGTTCACCGACCTCTCCGTCTTCGAGAATGTGGCCTTTCCCTTGCGCCGCCATTTTTCATTGCCCGACGGCATATTGCGCAAACTGGTCCTGATGAAGCTGGAGGCCGTCGGCCTGCGCGGCGCGGCGGGTTTCCTGCCGGCGGAACTCTCGGGGGGAATGGCGCGACGGGTGGCGCTGGCCCGTGCCGTGGTCATGGACCCCATGCTGATCCTCTATGACGAGCCCTTCACGGGCCTCGACCCCATCAGCATCGGCATCATTGCCACCTTGATCAAGCGCCTCAACGACGCCCTCGGCGCCACCTCGGTCATCGTCAGCCACGACGTCCATGAAACCTTTTCCATTGCCGACTACGGCTATATCCTGGCGGGAGGCCGGATTATCGCCGAGGGCACCCCCCAGGCCCTCCACGACAGCCCTTCGGAACTGGCCCGGCAATTCCTCTCCGGCAACCCCGATGGACCGGTGCCCTTCCATTATCCCGCGCCCTGCGCTTATGATCGCGCCCTGGAAATGGATACCGTTGCCGGAGAGGAGCGCTGACCCCCTTGGCTGCCTTTGATTTCATTCCCAATCTAGGGAATCGCATCCTCGCCATGGTGCCCCGCCTGGGCACGGCTAGCCGCTTTCTGGTGCTGGGCCTGGCGGCCATCTTCAGCCGCCATTTCAGCTTCCGCCAGTTGCTGCGCCAGGTCTACGGCCTCGGCGTCCTGTCCCTGGCCCTGATGATCGTCGCCGCCTTTTTCACCGGCATGGTCCTGGGCTTTCAGGGCTATTATGCCCTGGTGCGCTTTGGCGCCACCTCGGCCCTGGGCACCCTGGTGGCCCTCTCCCTGTTGCGCGAACTGGGGCCGGTGCTGACGGCGCTGCTCTTTGCCGGGCGGGCGGGGTCGGCACTGACCGCCGAGATCGGCTCCATGAAGGCCACGGAGCAGCTCAGCGCCATGGATATGATGGCCGTCAATCCCCTGGCCTGGGTGGTGGCCCCGCGGCTGTGGGCCGGCATCATCGCGGTGCCCATCCTTTGCGTGATTTTTGATCTGGTGGGCGTTTGGGGCGGCTATCTCATCGCCGTTCCCGTGCTGGGGGTCGATGGCGGCACTTTCTGGGCGCAAATGCAGTCCAATGTCACTTTCACCGGCGATATTATGAATGGCCTGTTCAAGGCCCTGTGTTTTGGCCTGTTGGTCACCTGGATCGCCGCCTGGCAGGGCTATGCGGCCCAGCCCACGGCCGAGGGTGTAGGCAGCGCCACCACCCGCAGCGTGGTCACGGCGTCGTTGGCGGTGCTGGGCCTCGATTTTATTCTCACTGCATTGTTATTCAAGTAAACTGTGGAGATCGGCATGGAAAGACGGGCAGTGGACTGGTGGGTGGGCCTTTTCGTCCTTCTCGGCATTGGGGCGCTGGTGGTGCTGGCCACCCGGGTGGGCAACCTGTCGGGCTTCGCCTTCAGCAATGGCTACACCCTGAGCGCAGACTTCAACAATGTGGGCGGCCTCAAGGTGCGCAGCCCGGTCAAGCTGGGCGGGGTCACCGTCGGCGAGGTGACGCGGATCCGCGTCGATCCAAAAACCTTCATGGCCTTGGTCACCATGCGCATCGACCCACAGCTCAGGCTGCCGGTGGACACTGGCGCCTCCATCTATACCGAAGGTTTGTTGGGCGAACAATTCATCGCCCTGCAACCCGGCGGGATGCCGCAAGACCTCAAACCCGGGGGCACCATCACCATGACCCAGAGTGCCGTCAACCTCGACCAACTCATCGGCCAGATGATTTTCAGCAAGGCCTCTGGCGGCAAATAAGGAGCCCATCATGCGTCGTTTACGTTACTTTTCCCTCCTCTGGCTCGTCCTGATGATCTGGACCGCACCGGCCTGGGCCGACGCCGATCCGGCCCCCATCCAGGTGGTGGAACAGTTGACCAATCAGGTGCTCCAGGTCCTGCAGAGCAACAAGGGCAAACCCCTCACCCCGGCCGTCAAGGCGAAAGTGGCCGACATCGTCCTGCCGCACATGGATTTCATGACCATGTCACAGTATGTCATGGCCCAATACTGGCGGCAGATGACGCCGGCGCAACAGCAGGAATTCGTGCGCCTGTTCAAGGACCTCCTGGTGCGCACCTACACCAACTCCCTGAATCATTATCATGGCCAGACGGTGCGCATCACCGGCAGCCAGCAGATCTCCCAGAACCCGCCGGTGGCCCAGGTGAACATGGTCATTCGCCAGAATGACGGGGGCCCGGACATCCCCGTCATCTATGCTCTGCTCTACACGGGCAAGGAATGGAAGATCTACAATGCCTACATCGACGGCGTGAGCATGGTCCTCAACTATCGCCAGAGCTTTGGCCAGATCGCCTCCAGCCGCGGCATACCGGCTCTGCTGCAAGACATGCAGAGCAAGGATCGGGGGGCGGACACCAGCCTTACGGAGGCGACGCGCTCTTGAGCGCCACCTCCCGCTGGGAGGCGCGCCCCGTCGCCGGCGCGCAGTGGCTCTTCCTCCAGGGAGACTGGCGGGTAGCCGAACTCGCCCGGGCACTGCGGGAAATGGAGAGCGCACGCCCCTCCCGGGACTGGCAGGACATTTCCCTCGCCGGACTGGAGGGGGCCGACAGCAGCACCTTGGCCCTGCTGCTGGAATGGACCCAGGAAGCCCGCCGCCAGGGCCAGCCCCTGCGCATCCATGCAGCATCTGCGGCACTCCTGGATCTGGCACGCCTCTACCACCTCGATACCCTGCTCCAGCTCTGCCCATGAGCCCGCCTCCCGCCGTATGGGTATCGGGCCTGCGCAAGGCCTATGCTTCTCACCTCGCCTTGGCGGGGGTGGATCTGGCCATTCCCGAAGGCGAGTTTTTTGGTCTGCTCGGTCCCAACGGTGCGGGCAAATCCACCCTCATCAACATCCTCGCCGGCATGGTCCATCGCTCCAGCGGCCGCGCCGAGATCTTCGGCTTTGATGTGGAAAGGGATTTCCGGCGCAGCCGGCAAATGCTGGGGGTGGTTCCCCAGGAACTGGCCTATGATCCGTTTTTTACCGTGCGGGAATTTTTACGCCTGCAGTCCGGTTATTTCGGGCTGCGCCACAATGACGACTGGATCGACGAACTCATGGCCGAGCTCGACCTCGCCGACAAGGCCGATGCCAACCTGCGCAGCCTGTCGGGGGGTATGAAACGGCGCGTGCTCATTGCCCAGGCCCTCGTGCACCGCCCGCCCGTGGTCGTCCTCGACGAACCCACCGCCGGCGTCGATGTGGAGCTGCGGCAGGGACTCTGGCGTTTCATGCGTCGCTACAACCAGGAAGGCCATACCGTCATTCTTACCACCCATTATCTGGAAGAAGCCGAAGAGCTATGCAGCCGCATCGGCATCCTGCAAAGGGGGCGGCTGATCGCCCTGGATGCCAAGGACCATCTCCTGGCCCGCTTCACCTGGCGGGTATTGACCGTCACCTTCGACAAGGATCCAGGTCCGTTACCGGAAACGCTGGCGGGTTTCCTCAGCGGGGCGGGCGAAAATACTCTGGTGCTGCGCCTCGACCAGAGCCGCCATAGCCTCGGCGCGGTGCTGACGGCGCTCCAGGATCTACCGGCGCAAATCCTGGATCTGCACGTGCAGGAGCCCGATCTGGAAGATGCCTTCACCGACATCCTGGGAAACATGGGGTTAGAGCAGCCGTGAATGAGCCGACCCGTAGCACGCACACCTTACCGGCCCCGCCTCTGATGACCCCGGCAGCGGGACTTCGTTTCACCCCCACCTGGACCCTGTTCTACAAGGAGGTCTTGCGCTTTGGCAAGGTCTGGCTGCAGACCGTGGCCGCCCCGCTGGTGACGACGCTGCTCTATCTGGTGGTCTTCGGCCATGCCCTGGGCGGCCGGATCTCGGTCTATCCGGGCGTGAGTTATACCGCCTTTATCGTGCCGGGGCTGATGATGATGGCGGTGCTGCAAAACGCCTTTGCCAACAGCTCTTCCAGTCTGATCCAGGCCAAGGTGACGGGTAATATCGTTTTTCTCCTGCTCAGCCCCCTCGGCCCCGGCGAGATTTTCGTGGCGATGACTGCGGCATCCATCGTGCGCGGCGTGGTGGTCGGCCTTGCCATACTCATTCTGGCCCTCTTTTATCTGCACCTCCCGGTCATCCATCCCTTGTGGGTATTGGTTTTCACCCTCCTGGGCGCGGGCGGCATGGGGGCCTTGGGTCTGATCGCCGGCCTCTGGGCAGAGAAATTCGATCAGATTGCGGGCTTCCAGAACTTCCTGATCATGCCCCTGACCTTCCTCGCCGGCGTTTTCTACTCGGTACACTCCCTGCCCCCCGCCTGGCGGAAGATCTCTCTGATCAACCCATTTTTCTACGTCATCGACGGTTTCCGTTACGGTTTTTTCGCGGCATCCGACATTTCGGTGTGGCTGTGCCTGGCGGTGAGCGCCGCCTTCGCCGCAGTCACCTCCTTCCTTGCCTGGCGCCTATTGCGCAGCGGCTACAAGCTGCGCCAGTGAGCCCTGCGCCAAGGCGTTGCGGATTCCCTACCCTTGCAGTCAGGCCGGGTCCAAGGTATAAATTTTTCAGCATGGCCCCATTGCCCCATCACAGCGCTGTCATTTTGCGCTACAATCATTCGATGAATGCACAAATCTTGCAGGAACTCATCGCCAAGCATCTCCCTGAGGCCATCGTCATGGTCAGCGGTGACGATGGGGCGCACTTTGAAGCCCTGGTCGTTACGGCGGCCTTCATCGGCCTATCGCCGGTCAAACAACACCAACTCGTCTATCAGGCGCTGGGCGAGCGCATGCGCGAGGAGATCCACGCCCTTGCGTTGCGCACCATGACCCCGGAACAATGGCAGACATGGCAAGCGACGCACCCGTCCTAAAGCCCCTTTCCCCTTTTTACCCATAGAGGATTTCCATGACCACGATTCAGGATGTTATCCACGAGCAAATCACCAAGCACCCCATCGTCTTGTACATGAAGGGGAATGCCAAGTTTCCCCAGTGCGGCTTTTCGGCCCGCGCCGTGCAGCTTTTGCAGCAGTCGGGAGCAAAGGACTTCTTGGCGGTGGACGTACTCGCCGATCCGCAGGTTCGCGATGGGATCAAGCAGGTTTCCAACTGGCCGACCATCCCCCAGCTCTATATCAATGGGGAGTTCATCGGCGGCTCCGACATCATGGGGGACCTCTTCCAGCAGGGCGAACTGCAGAAACTGGTCGCCAGCACCCAGGTGGCCGAGGGCTAAGCACCCAGCATGGACCAACTACTCCTGCGTGGTAATGGCCCCCTGCGCGGCGAGTTGCGTATCTCCGGGGCCAAGAATGCGGCCTTGCCTTGTCTCGCGGCCACCCTGCTGGCCCGCGAGCCGGTACGCATTCGCAATATCCCCCACCTGCGCGACATCACCACCACCCTGGAACTCCTCAGCACCCTGGGGGCCAGAATCCTGGTGGACGGTCAGTTGGGCATCGAGGTGGATCCGCGCACGGTGCATTCGCTGGTGGCCCCCTATGAACTGGTCAAGACCATGCGCGCCTCCATCCTCGTCCTGGGTCCCTTGGTGGCGCGTTTCGGCGCCGCCGAGGTGAGCCTGCCGGGGGGCTGCGCCATCGGCAGCCGACCGGTGAATCTCCACCTTGCCGGTCTCCAGGCCCTGGGCGCGGAGATCGCCCTCGAAGACGGCTTCGTCAAGGCCCGGGCCAAGCGTCTCAAGGGCGCGCGCATCGTGATGGATATGGTCTCCGTCACCGGGACCGAAAATCTCCTCATGGCCGCCACTCTGGCAGAGGGGTATACCACCATCGAAAATGCCGCCTGCGAACCGGAGGTGGTCGATCTGGCCAAATGCCTCACCGCCATGGGGGCGCGCATTGCCGGGGCAGGCGGCTCGGTCATCGAGATCGAGGGGGTGGCGGAACTCCACGGCGCCGAACATTCGGTGCTCCCCGACCGGATCGAAACGGGCACCTATCTGGTGGCCACCGCCATGGCGGGCGGCGACGTGACCCTGAAACGCACGGACCCGCGCATTCTCGATGCGGTGATGGCCAAGCTGCGCGAAGCGGGGGCGCGGATTGACGAAGGGGAAAACAGCATCCGCATCCGCATGGATCGGCGGCCCCGCGCCGTGGACCTGCGTACCGCGCCCTATCCGGCCTTCCCCACCGACATGCAGGCGCAGTTCATGGCCATGAACTGCATTGCCGAGGGCCGCGGTGTCCTCACCGAGACCATCTTTGAAAACCGCTTCATGCACGTTTCCGAACTGCAGCGCCTGGGGGCGGACATCAGTACCGATGGCAAGATCGCCGTGGTGCGCGGTGTCCCCCGCCTGCGCGGGGCGCCCGTCATGGCCACGGATTTGCGGGCCTCGGCCTCCCTGGTCCTGGCCGGCCTGGTGGCCGAGGGCGAGACGCGCATCCATCGCATTTATCATCTCGATCGCGGCTATGAAGTCATTGAAGAAAAACTGAGCGCGTTGGGAGCGGACATCCGGCGTATTTCCGGTGAACGGAGTGTGGCGTGAATCACGGCATCACCATTGCTTTATCCAAGGGCCGCATCCTCGAAGAGGCCTTGCCGCTTTTTGCCGGGGCCGGGATCGTGCCTCTGGAGGATCCGGATCAGTCGCGCAAACTCATCATCGCGAGCAGCCATCCGGGTCTGCGTTTTCTCATCATCCGCGCCAGCGACGTCCCCACCTACGTGACCTGGGGTGCGGCCGATCTCGGCATCGCCGGCAAGGATGTGCTCATGGAACAGGAAGGGCTGGATCTCTACGAACCCCTGGACCTCAAGATCGGCGTTTGCCGCATGGCCGTGGCGGAAGCGGCGGACCTCGCCGCCCACGACGCTCCCCAACGCTGGGAACGAGTGCGCATCGCCACCAAATATCCCAACATCACGCGCCGTCACTTCCAGGCCCGTGGCGTACAGACCGAGATCATCAAGCTCTATGGCAGCATGGAGTTGGCGCCCCTGGTGGGGTTGGCCGATCGCATCGTCGATCTGGTGTCCAGCGGCCGTACCCTGCGCGAAAACGGCCTGGTGGAAGTGGAGCAGATCGCCCCCATTTCCAGCCGTCTGGTGGTCAACCGCGCCGCCATGAAGCGCAAGCTACGGCCCATTGAAACGCTGATCGAAGCGTTGGAGGCGCAAGTCCACCCATGAGAGGCCAGCCATGAGAAAACTGGATACCCGCGAACCCGACTTCCGCGCCCGCCTCCACGAACTTCACGACTGGGACGCCAACAACGACCCGGCCGTGGAGGACCGGGTGCGGGAGATCCTGGCGGCGGTGCGTGAGCAGGGGGATCAGGCGGTCCTCGCCTATACGCGCCGTTTCGATGGCCTGGATCTGCAGGAAGCGGCGGCCCTGGAGATTCCCCCTGCGCAGTGGGACGCCGCCCTGGCCAGCCTGCCGCCCAGCGATCGCGAGGCACTCCTCCTCGCCGCCCATCGCGTCCGCAGTTACCATCAGCACCAGCGCATGGAGACCTGGACTTATACCGAGGCCGACGGCACCGTCCTCGGCCAGCGCGTGCTGCCCCTCTCGCGGGTGGGCATCTACGTCCCCGGCGGCAAGGCCGCCTACCCCAGTTCCGTCCTGATGAACGCCATCCCGGCCCAGGTGGCGGGGGTGCCCGAGATCATCATGACCGTGCCCACCCCCCAGGGCCAGATCAACCCTTGGGTACTGGCCGCCGCGGCGGTCTGCGGGGTAAGCCGGATGTTTACCATCGGCGGCGCCCAGGCCGTGGCCGCCCTGGCCTACGGCACCGCAAGCATCCCCGCCGTGGACAAGATCGTCGGCCCCGGCAACATTTACGTGGCCACGGCCAAGCGCATGGTCTTCGGCCGGGTAGGCATCGACATGATCGCCGGCCCCAGCGAGATCCTGGTCATCAGCGATGGCAGCGCCGACCCCCAATGGCTGGCCTGGGACCTCCTCTCCCAGGCCGAGCACGATGAACTGGCCCAGAGCATCCTCATCGGCTGGGACGACGCCCACCTGGAGGCCGTCGCAGCGGCCGTGGAGGAGGCCCTGGGCGAGCTCGACCGCGCCCCCATCGCCCGCAAGAGCTGGACCGAGCGGGGGGCCGTCATCCGCGTGCGCGACCGCGCCGAGGCCTGCGCCATCGCCAACAGCATTGCCCCCGAGCATTTGGAGCTGGCGGTGGCCGATCCCGAGGACTGGCTGCCGGAGATCGAGAACGCCGGCGCCATCTTCATGGGCATCCATAGTTGCGAGGCCCTCGGCGACTACCTGGCCGGACCCAACCACGTCCTGCCCACGGGGGGCAGCGCGCGTTTCTCCTCGGCCCTGGGCGTCTATGACTTCGTCAAGCGCAGCAGCCTCATCCATGCCAGCCCGGCGGGGGCGGGCACCCTCGGCGCCGTCGCCGAACGCCTCGCCAGCGCGGAAGGTTTGACGGCCCACGCCCGTTCTGCTGCCTGCCGCAGCAAGGCCCACCGATGAGCGCGGCGAACAGCGACGCACTGATCCGCACGCTTCTCTCCCCCGCGCTGCTGGCCAGCAATGCCTATCACGTGCCGGACCGCCAGGGGCTCATCCAGCTCGACGCCATGGAGAATCCCTACCCGCTGCCGGACGCCCTGCGCGCGGAATGGCTGGCCAGCCTCGGCCAGGCGGCCCTCAACCGTTATCCCGACCCGCGCCCCCAAGTCCTCATGGACACCCTGAAGACGCGCCTGGGGCTGGCGCCGGACCTGGACCTGATGCTCGGCAACGGCTCCGATGAGTTGCTCCAACTCCTCATCATTGCCGTGGCGGGCACCCGCCGACCCATTCTGGCGCCGGAACCGTCCTTTGCCATGTACCGCATCCTCACCGAACACCTCGGCCTGCC
>NZ_RIZI01000144.1 GCF_003721225.1 Acidithiobacillus sulfuriphilus
GCTCTATTCCACCTGCTGGACGTGCCATGCCATGACCCCCCTAAGAAACATCGCATATTATCACTGTTTATAACGCAAATTGGAATTAGGCGATGATATAGGGACGGGTTTTCAGCGCGAAAAGGGAGGATTCATGGAGCCGATGGAGCAGACCATCGAGGCATGGCTGCGCGATGGGGTGGTGAAGACCGGCTTGCAACTCCTTCCGGAGCCGGGAAACGAGGGGAACTCATGAACCTAAAAACGCCGCTGCCAACTGCCGGTTCTAGCATGAAGACTGGCGGAGATTCATCGGCAGGGAGCCTGGAACAGGAAACGCTGGAGGTCCTGAGGTCGGCCATTGCCCGGGTGGTCGCGCAGCGCGAGCGGCTGAAAGTGGAGATGGCAGCGTGGTACAACGATCATCCGCAGCACCCCTTTCCCCGCGCGCGGGAATTGATCGCCCTGGACGAAGAGTTATCGGGGCTCGATGATCGCTTCAAGGGGCTCTGGGATGCGACGCATCAATCCTGAGCCGCGGATTCATCGCGGCCCATAGGGCGGCAACAGGGTCAACCGTGGATCATCCACCGCCTGACCCACGGTAAAGTGGTAAAGGCTCTGGAACTGGCGGTCCGCGAGGCCCAGCCACCGGTGAAGCTCGTCGTCAAAAAAACAGCCGATCCCGGTACCCCGCAGCGTTGCCGCCTCCGCCTCCAGATAGAGGCTCTGCCCCAGCAGTCCGGCCTCCCAGTGCAGCCAGCGATACCACCAGGCACCTTCCTCCAGGCGCGGGGCAAACTCCGCCAGCATGGCGACGGCAAACAGGGATTGAGAGGCGATGGCCTGGTGGCAACAGAGGGTGCGGACGAAATCCCGGGTATCGCCTCGCCGGAGCAGCCGCAACGGGATGTGATCGGGCACGCCGGCCACGTTTTGCCAAAGGAAATCGGCGCGCAGGGAACTGCGGAGGCGGTCCTCGCTACCGGGGTGTCTGGGCAGCGCATAGCAGCCGGGCTCCAGCCCCTCGACCCGGTGCACGAAGAGCAAGGGGTGGATCGCCGGCGTCCAAGGCAAGAGGTCAAAGGGGGGCACCCCCGGTCGCGGCAGCAAGGCGTCGAGGATGCGGATAAAGTCCGTGCCGGGCAGGCCGGGGGCCTTGGCGTCAAAGCGCTGGGCGCTGCGCCGTTGGCGGAAGATTTGGCCGGCAGACGGGTTGCTGCGCGCCGGCCGTACAGGCGGGAGTGGCGCCGGCGGGCATGCCGAGCTAGGGGCGCCAAACCCTTTGCGGGCCGCCGCGTCGGCCTCGCCGATGACGCCCCAACGCAAATGCTCCGGGCTTAACCGGCTGGCTTGCCCCGCCCAGCGGCCCGCATCCACGGCCTGCAGCAAGGGCAACGGTTCCGGGCGGCGGCGCATGGGACCTATCCAGAGCAGGGCGTCCGGGGCCTCCTGCTCTTCCTCCGGAAATTCGTGACCGCGATCCGTTCCCAGGAGCCGCGCGATGGCTTCGTCACCCCAGTCATTCAGGAGCAGCGTCTCCCAACCCAACGAAGCTGCCGCCAAACGGATGGCCCCCAGGGCATGGCCCACGTCATGCTGGCAATAGCGGTAGGCCCGCTCCCCATATTTCCAGGATTCGCGCCAATGGATGGACGACAAGCCCAGGAGCACCCCTTGATCTGGCCATGCCTCTTCCCAGGATGGGCCGGGGATCAGACGCCTTTCCAGGGTGTGATCCAGACTGTGATAATGGTGGACGCCCGCCGGGAGACCCGAGAGGTCCGGACAGATCAGGTACGCCTCCGTCGGATGGAGGTTGCCGCTGGAAGGGTTGCAGCGCAGGGACCAGCGTTGATCGGCATGGGCCTTCCACGCCGAGAGGCCCAGGGAGACTTCCAGGAGCAAGGCCAGATGGGGCAGGTCCAGGGAGGACGGGGGAATGATGCCTGGGCCGGCAAACAACTGCGCGTAAGGTGTCTGCGGTTGGCCCGGCGCCAGGGGCAAGGCCAGCCGCCCGGCACCGCGAAAGCTCCGAAAGGGGTCCGGCTGATCTGCCCAATCCAGAAAATCCGGCCCTGCGGCATAAGCGTCGAGGCGATGCTTCGTTCGTTCGTGGTAGGCGTGGATGAGCGTGATCGCGTTGTGAGGAATGACATTCTGGCCCATGGCGATTGTTTCGTCCTGTCTCGATTTCCCGTTAGTGCCAGGTCTTCAACGTGCTTCCCTACGGCAGTGGATTGTGCGACTTCGGTAATCCGCGCATCATTGGAGGGTCGCTGCCAGGTTTTGTGTCAAGCCGTGCAGGCTGTCGGCAATGGACTGCAGATTTTGAAACTGCCGGGATAGGGAGTGCATGGCCAGATCCGCCTCGTCCACCTGTTGACGCGCTGCTTGCCCCGCCCCCTCGATGGATTTTGCGTGTTGATCAACGGCCTCCATGTTCTCCTGGACATTGATGGTCGCATCCTGCACTTTTTTCGCCAGATTGCGCACCTCGTCGGCCACCACGGCAAAGCCGCGGCCATGTTCGCCGGCACGGGCGGCCTCAATGGCGGCGTTCAGGGCCAGCAGGTTGGTCTGGTAAGAGATCTCCCGGATGTTGCGGACGATCCCGCCAATGGTCTGGGCTTGCCTCTCCAGGGCCTGCACGGCCTTTTGATTGCCCTCCATGCCCATCACGACGCCCCGTAGGGCATGCTCCATGGTCACCACTCGTTCCTGGGAATCGTGGGTGGCTGTGCCGATCTTTTCGACGACCTGGGCCAGTTCCCGGGCAGCGTGTTGTCCTATCTTCCACGCCGTGATCTCCCGCCAACTGGCATGGAAGGCGAGCACCGCGCCGCTCTCGTCATGGACCGCTGTAAAGTTGAGGGCGAAGGTCACCGGGCCGATCGTCATTTCCGTGCGGCTTTCTTTTTCCACCCCGGCAGCCAGGGCGCGCAGGATCTTGCGGATCCGTTCCGGGTCCTTGTGAAACTGGTGAATGGAATGCGCATAGGCCGTGCGCACATCCGCGCCGCGCAGTTCGGCATTCAGTTCGGCATGGGCGCGGTCCATGATTCTTCGAGCGGCAGGGTTCATATAGAAGATGACGTTTTCCATCCGCTCATCTGCCTCGGCGAGCATCTCCAGCGTATCGAGTGGGTCAAGCAGTTCCCGAATACAATGCAACAAGGCTTTTTCCATGCTCGATCCTCCTGTTGGATGATTTAAGAAATGGCCACACTCACTGCCAGGCCTGAGAAATAATGCTGACCTGGACGCGCAGGACATGCCCTTCCAGCCCGCCATATCGCTCCAAGGGGCCGGTTCGGTAATCTCGATCTCGCCCTGTTCCGGAGGCAGGCCGGGTTCTTGGCCGACACTTCCTGCAGATCCTCCAGGAAGCGGGCATCGAGCAGGTGGCGGGTGCTGATTTACCGATAGGCGTAGCGGGATACCGTCCCGTTGTCAGATCGCCCCTATCCTGCAGGCCGAGGAAGTTGGGGAGCGTGCTGGTGGTTACCATGCTTAGGCGAGTAGCTCCATGATATCTGTTGGCTCAACTCCCAGCGCCGCGGCCACTGCCGGATGCGCGATCTGCTTTTGGGCCACGTTCAGACCGTTGCGCAAATGGATATCGTCGCGCAGGGCCTGCTGCCAGCCCAGATCGGCCAGACGCAAGACGTAAGGCAGGGTGGCGTTGGTGAGGGCGAAGGTGGAGGTGCGGGCTACGGCGCCGGGCATGTTGGCCACGCAGTAGTGGACGATCCCATCCACGACATAGGTGGGTTGATCATGGGTGGTGGCATGACTCGTCTCAAAACAGCCCCCCTGGTCAATGGCCACATCCACCAGTACGCTGCCCGGACGCATCCGGCCGAGCATGGCGCGGGTCACCAGCTTGGGGGCGTTGGCACCAGGCACCAGGACGGCGCCGATGACCAGATCGGCAGCGATGACGGCGGTTTCCACTGCCTCGGCGGTGGCATAGAGAGTCTTGAGCCGGGGCCCGTAGAGGCCATCCAATTCGGCCAGGCGGGGCAGGGATTTGTCGAGGACCACCACCTCCGCACCTAACCCCATGGCCATGCGGGCGGCATGGGTGCCGACCACGCCGCCGCCAATCACGGCCACCTTGCCGGGGGCCACGCCCGGCACGCCGGCGAGGAGGATGCCCGCCCCGCCGGAGACCTTTTCCAGGGCATGGGCACCCACCTGAATGGCCATGCGGCCGGCCACTTCGCTCATGGGCGCCAGTAGCGGCAGCCGTCCCTGGGCGTCGGTGACGGTTTCGTAGGCAATGGCCACGGCGCCGGAGGCCATCAGCAGGCGCGCCTGTTCCGGATCGGGGGCGAGGTGCAGATAGGTGAAGAGGACCTGTCCCGGACGCAGCAGCAGGCACTCTTCGGGCTGCGGCTCCTTGACCTTGACGATGAGGTCGGCCTGGGCAAAGACCGTCGCGGCATTTTCGACAATAGCTGCCCCGGCCTGGCGATAATCGTCATCGCTCATGCCGATACCCGCGCCGGCCCGGCTTTCCACCAGGACCTGATGCCCATGGGCCACCAGTTCCTGCACCGCCGCAGGGGTTAACCCGACGCGATACTCCTGATTCTTGATTTCTTTGGGGACGCCGATTTCCATAAGGTCACCTCATTATGATTTTAGACCATTGTCAGGTTTATTTGGCGGTTTTGCACCATCTTTTATTATTGGCGATGCTGGCAGATTGAGCGGGGATACTTCTACAGACGCCTTCCGGAATGGAGCGGTGTACGCCAGCGCCCCGGAGACACGGGGTTTCCCTGCGTCTGAATCAGACGGAGGCCGCGCCGTCGGCATAGGCGCGAATCACCGAGGCCCCGATGAGGTCGTGGGGGTCCAATTCCTCGATTTTATCCAAAATCCGGCGGCACTCCGCCATCCGGCCTTGGCGCAGAAGGATGAAACTGAGGGCCTTGAGGCTGAAGAGATAGAAGTGCGCCGGGCTGTTTACCGTTGACCAGGGGGCCGAGGTAGGGGAGTGATCTTGCCAGTCGCTGCAAAACCCGCCTTGCCTCGCCCCTGCCGCCAGGGCTTTACGCACCACCGCTTCTGCCTCGGGGAGGCGGGATTGGCGAAAGAGAAGCTTGTAGAGGGCGAAATAGGCGGCGAAGGCCTCCGGCTCCGCATCCAGGGCGGCACGCAAGAGATCCTCGGCATGGCTCAGGTCGCCGCCAGCGCTCAGGGCTTCGTCCAGGCGTGCGGTGGACTGGGGCTGTTCCCCTCCGAAAGGGAGCAGCACCTCTTTTACCCGGAAATCAAGAATCATTGGGCCAGATCTCCTCGGACGGATAGAGGCGGCGAACCGGCTGCCCGGCGAGGAGGTGTTCCGTAATGATGACTTCGATGTCATTTTCCCCGACGTTGGCGTAAAGAATGCCGTCGGGATAGACCAGGACATTGGGGCCGGTTTCGCAGGGACCCAGGCAACCACAGTTGGTCAGGGCGAAACGCCCCCATAATTTCCGCGCCTCAAAGGCATTCTGGAAGGCCCGGAACAGATCCACGGACCCTTTCCCCGCGCAAGAACCCTTTGGGTGCCCCGAGGGACGCGACTGCATGCAGACGAAGACGTGGCGTTCCGGTTTGGCCATGGTCATTTATCCGAACTTGAAGAGGATGCCATGACCACCGCGCGGATAGTCCCACTGGACGTTGCGATGCTCGGCGCAGATGATGCGGCAGGTCCCGCATTCGAGGCAGCCGTCGGTGGTCAATACGACCGCCCCCTGCTCGTCGGCCGCATAGCAACCGGCGGGACAGGCGAAGGTGCAGGATTGCGTCTTGCAATCATCCGCACACACGGCCGGGTTGATGATCTGGATATGGGACCGTCCCTCATCCACCCGATAGCGATTCTGGAACAGCTTTTCCTCGATCTTGCTCATCGCGTTGCCCTCCACATCCGATACGCATCACCCATGAGACCCCAGAGGGAGCGTTGCTGCATGAAGCTCCCGCGGATCGCCTTTTCCTTGCTGTGCTTGTCCTCACCGTCCACCGTGAGCATGGTGTGGGCGGCCCGGTTGAGGAGTTTGGGATACAGATCGAAGAAGTGCGGGTTGTGATGGAGGATCTCCGGCAACGCCTTGTACTTCTTCAGATCCTTCATGACGAAACTGTGGTCGAGGGCGCTTTTGTAGCGGGCGAGATTGGCTGCGTTGCAGGGTTTGCCCGCCGCCTTCAAGGCGATGATCGTTTCCGCCGCCAGGCGGCCGCTGGTCATGGCCAGATTGGAGCCTTCCCGATGGACGGCGTTCACCAGCCCCGCGCTATCCCCGGCCAGCATCCAGCCGTCGCCGTAGAGGGTGGGTATGGCCTTGTAACCGCCCTCGGGGATCAGGTGCGCGGCATATTCCTTCATTTCGCTGCCTTGCAGGAGGGGCTGGATGGACGGATGCGCCTTGAGTTCTTCAAGCAGGGTATAGGGCGCAATCTGCCCTTTCTTGAAGTCCGAGAGCAGGCAGCCGATGCCGATGGTGATGGATTCCTTGTTGGTATAGAGGAATCCGGTGCCGATCATCCCCTTGGTAACGGCACCGGCGATTTCGATGACCACCCCTTCGTCGCCCTTGATGTTGAAGCGGCTTTCCAGGGCCTCCTGGGGGAGGAAATGGATCTCCTTGACCGCAAGCGCCACATTCTTGGCTTCGATCTCCCCATGGAAGCCGGCCTTCTTGGCCAACAGGGAGTTGACCCCATCGGCCAAGATGACGACGTCGGCGTAGATGTCGCCGCCGGCACGGTCGGTGCGTACCCCTACCACCCGCTCGCCGTCCTGGAGCAGCTCCGTGACGGTGGTTTCGCAAATCACCAGCCCCCCGGCGTCCTTGACCTTGCCAGAGAACCATTTGTCGAAGGGTGCCCGGAGGATGGTGTAGCGGTTGGGCTGCTCGTTATTGAAGGCGTCCGAGCGATAGTTGGTGCCGATGAAGGAATCGTCATCCAGGATCCACATCCGTTGTTCGATGATGTGCCGCTCCAGCGGCGCATCATCGCGGAAATCGGGGATAATACGCTCCAGAGCGTCCGAATAGAGGATGGCGCCTTGCACGTTCTTGGTGCCCGGCGACTCGCCCCGCTCCAGTTGCAGGACTTGCAGCCCGGCCTTGGCCAGGGTATAGGCCGCCGCGTTGCCGCCAGGCCCGGCGCCCACGACGATTGCATCAAATTTTTCGGCCATGTCATTTCTCCTTGATCAACTGGCCAGACGGTTCACGGCCAGGCGGCTGCGAAAGGCCTCGGTGAGGGCGGGGAGGATCCGCAGGGCATCCCCCACCAAACCATAGGTGGCGAACTCGAAGATGGGCGCATTGGGGTCATTATTGATGGCAATGATGACGTCCGAGGCCTCCATGCCCACGCGGTGCTGGATCGCCCCGGAAATGCCTGCGGCAATATAGAGCTTGGGCCGCACGGTCTTGCCCGACTGTCCCACCTGGCGGTCGGCGGAAATCCATCCGGCATGGGTGACCGGCCGCGAGCCGCCCACCTCGGCGCCGAGCACCGCCGCCAAGTCCCAGATGAGTTGGAAGTTCTCGGCCTTGCCCAGCCCCCTGCCGCCGGCGACGATGATGTCGGCGTAGGCGAGCTGGGCCTGCTCCTGGGCCTCGTCGGGGATGAACTCCAGGACCTTGGCGATGATGCTCTCCTCGCTGAGGTCGAAGGCTTCCCGGACGATACGGCCCACCCGGACCGGATCGGCTTCGGGCATGGCCATGACCCGGGGACGCACGGTGGCCATTTGCGGGCGATAATTCAGGGTCTGGATGGTGCAGAGGAGGCTGCCGCCGAAGGTGGGCCGGGTGGCCAGGAGGCCACGGTTATCGGGATCGATGGCGAGTTCCGTACAGTCGGCGGTCAGACCCGTCTGCAGGGTGGTGGCGACGCTGCCGGCCAGGTCGCGACCCAGGGTGGTGGCGCCCAGGAGGAGGATCTCCGGCTGATGGCGGTTGACCAAGTCGGTCATGGCCTTGGTGTAGGGTTCATTGCGGTACTCGGTCAGGACCGGATCAGCGACCACATGGGCCAGATCGGCGCCGTAGGTGAAGGCCTCCGCGCTAGCGGCCTCCACCGCCTCTTCGCTGCCGCCGAGGACGACCGCCGCCAGTTCCACGCCCAGGATATCGGCGAGCTTGCGCCCTTCTCCCAGCAGTTCCCAGGAAACGGGGTGCACGCGGCCCCGCTCCATCTCCACAAAGACCCAAATCCCTTGGTAGGCCGCCAGGCGCGGATCCAGTTCCAGACGCTTTTTCCCCTTGGCTTTGGCCGGTGCTGCGTTGTTCTCGCTCATCTCATCGCTCCTTGGCAGATCAGTGGCTGGCGTGCTGGAGTTCTTTGCCCAGCCGCGGGTGTTGGGCAAACAGGGTATCCACCAGCGCCGCCGCCATACCCTGGGAGTCCAGGCCGCTGCCGATGATTTGCGCCTTCACGGCCTTGGGTTTGGGTGCGAAGACCTTGCTGACCACCGTTGGCGAACCCTTGAGGCCGATCTTGCCCACATCTTCAATGCCCGCCATGTCCTTGTTCCATTTGCGGACCTCGAAGCGCGCCGCGCGGAACATATCATCCATGCTGGCATAGCGGATCTGATTGGTGCCTTCGAGCATGGTGATGAGGGCGGGCAGGCGGGTGCGGATGACTTGTACGCCCCCTTCGGCGCGCCGGCGCACGGTGATCTCCCGATTCTGCAGATCCACGGCGTCGATGCCGGAGACGTAGGTGAGGAGTTGCAGGCCCAGACGCTTGGCGATGCCCGGCCCGACCTGGGCGGTGTCACCGTCAATGGTCTGTTTGCCGGTAAACACCAGATCCACCGGGTGCTCCTCGCCAATCTTGCGAATGGTCTGGGCCAGGGCGTAGGAAGTGGCCAGGGTGTCGGCCCCGGCGAAGGCGCGATCGGTCAGCAGAATGGTGTCATCCACACCGAAGGAAACGGCCTTGCGCAGGGCATCTTCGGCCTGGGGCGGGCCCATGGTCAGGACCGTCACCCGTCCGCCCATGCGGTCCTTGAGGCGCAGCGCCTCTTCCAGGGCAAAGAGGTCGAAGGGATTGATGATGGCCGGAACGCCCTGACGCATGATGGTATTGGTGACCGGATGGACGCGGATCTGGGCGCTGTCCGGAACCTGCTTGATGCAAACGACGATGTGCATGGTGTGCTCCTGTTCCCGTCGCGAAAACGCGCTTTACCCTTTCCAGAACGATAAAAGCAATCTTCATTCCATCTCGGGATATTTTATTAACTATATGATTGAAATATGGAATATGTAATTATCCGGAAAAATATCGGGGGTGCTGTTTTGTGCGCTTCCCGACAGAGTTGTCCGATTTCCTACGGAAGGCGGCCTCAGGCGTCCTTATGCAGGCTGAGCCGGACCTGGTCCAGACCGACGTGGGCCGTTCCCTGGGCCTGGAGGAAGACCTTGAAGACCTTTTCCGTGACGGCATCGGAGTGGACGAAGTCCTGGTAAGCCCTTTCCAGGAGCATGCGGTAGGTGGCCTTGAGGGCGTCGTCGTCTAGGGCATCCACGTCGGGGGTACGGCGCAGGTAGTCGTGAAAGCGCTTGAGGATATGCAGCCGGTTGACGTGTACCACGGAGGCTTCGTAATCGATCTCCAGAAATTTCAGGAAATCTTCGGCGGAAGACAGGGTTGCCAAGGTCTTGCGAAATTCGCTCATTGTTCGTCTCCTCATGATGATTTCCGTGGGCTTTGGGCAGTCGACGCTGCCCCGCCACAAAAGGCGGGGGACGCCTCCAAACAGGTGGAACAGTCGGCTTCGGGAGCCTGGGCTGGGATGCCGGCCGCCGCTACCTGCGCCTCCAGGTGGCCGATACGCTCCATGAGACACTGGATGGCCTTGCCGACCGGATCTGGCATGAGGTGGTGATCCAGGTCGATGCCATGGGGGGTGATGCGCCGCCGCTCCGGGGGAAGCACCACGCGGCCGGGTATGCCCACCACCGTCATGCTGGGTGCAACGTCCTCGATCACTACGGCATTGGCGCCGACTCTGGCCCCACGGCCGATGGTGACCGGCCCGAGGATCTTGGCACCGGCACCCACCATCACCCCATCCTCCAGGGTGGGATGGCGCTTGCCCGGATTCCAACTGGTGCCCCCCAGGGTGACCCCATGGTAGAGCGTGCAATCGTCGCCGATTTCGGCGGTTTCGCCGATGACCACGCCCATGCCGTGATCGATGAAAAGCCGCCGGCCGATCCGGGCGCCGGGATGGATGTCAATGCCGGTGAAAAGGCGCGCGAGGGCGCTCAGCACCCGCGCCGGATAGCGCCATTTCCATCGCCACAGGCGGTGGGCGAAACGGTGGGCCAACAGGGCGTGAACGCCGGGGTAAGTGGTGAGGACCTCCAACAGGTTGCGGGCGGCGGGGTCCCGTTCAAAGACGCAGCGCAGGTCGTCGCGCAAGAGGGGGAACAGTCCCGCTCGCCGGATCGGCTGCTTTTCCACCAGTGGTGTCGCCATGGGCCTTCTCCCTTTATGAGTGCTGCCGAGTGGGCTCCGAGATTTCCAGCAGGAAGCGCTTCAAATCGTCGGAGTGGGGTGCCCGCTTGCTGTGCAGCACATATTTCCGGATCTCGGCGAGGATGGTCTGGGCCTGGATGTCGCTGATGCCGATGCCGAGATCCGCGTAAGCCTGGATGATCGCCCGGGTGCCCGAGTGTTTGCCCAGGACCAGCAGGTGTTGACGCCCCAGTTCCGCAGGGTCGAAGCTCTGGTAATTGCGCGGGTCCTTGAGGATCCCATCCACATGAATGCCGGATTCGTGGGTGAATATGGCGTTGCCGACGATGCTCTTGCCGGCCGCCACCGGCCGCGCCGAGGCCTCCGCCACCAGTTGCGAAATGGCGCCAAAGCGCCGCACATCGATGCCGGTATCGCAACCATAGAGATGGTGCAGGCACATCACCACCTCTTCCAGAGGGGCGTTGCCGGCCCGCTCGCCGAGGCCGTTGACGGTGGTGTTGACGTGGGTCGCGCCATGGCGCAGGGCGGCGATGGAATTGGCGGTGGCGAGGCCGAGGTCGTCATGGGCGTGGATCTCGATTTCCATATCCACCCCGGCGCGGAGGCGCCGGATGGCGTCGGCGGTGCTGAAGGGATCCAGCGTCCCGAGGGTATCGGCAAAGCGAAAACGCCGCGCCCCGGCGCGCTGCGCCGTTTCGGCCACCTGCAGAACGAATTCGCTGGAGGCGCGGGAGGCATCTTCCCCGCCCACCGCCACGTCCATGCCCAGATCCAGGACCTGACGGACGCGGCGATCCACCTGCTGCAGGACCCAGCGGCGGTCCTTGCCCAGCTTGCGCTCGATTTGCAGGTCCGATACCGGGATGGAAATGTTCAGCATATCGACGTGGCAGCGCGCGGCGGCCGCCAGGTCCGTGTCATGCATGCGGCACCAGGCCACCAGCCTGGCCTCCAGCCCCATGCCGGCAATGGCGCGAATGACCTCCTCCTCTTCCGGCCCCATGGCCGGAATGCCCAGTTCCAATTCGGGCACCCCCGCTTCCACCAGATTTTTGGCAATCAGCATCTTCTCTTCGGGGCGAAAGGCCACCCCGGCGGTCTGTTCGCCGTCCCGCAGGGTGGTGTCGTGAATCACCACCAGATCATTGCTGATGTGGGTGAGCTCATGCATAAACGGGTGAAAAGGCTTTCTCGGCGTCGATGGGACCCGTGACGCCCCAGTAGGGGGAGAGGCGGCGCAACTGGGCGATAATGGGCGGCGTCTGGGCGATGACCCAATCCACTTCCGCGTCGGTGCTCTCCCGCGACAGGGAGAAACGGATGGTGCCGTGGGCGGCGGTGTAGGGGATGTCCATGGCGCGCAGCACATGGGAAGGCTCCAGAGACCCCGAGGTGCAGGCCGACCCGGAGGAAGCGGCGATGCCCACCCGGCTCAGGAGCAGCAGGATCGCCTCTCCTTCAATATATTCAAAGGAAATGCTGGCGGTGTTGGGCAGACGGTTGGGCAGGTCGCCATTGACGAAGGAATAGGGCACCTGTTCCAGAATGCCGGCTTCGAGGCGATCGCGCAGGCGGCGCACGCCTGAGTTTTCCCAGGCCATGTGCTCCAGGGCCAGTTCCGCAGCCTTGCCCAGGCCGATGATCCCCGTGGTGTTTTCCGTCCCGGCGCGCCGTCCCCGTTCCTGGTGGCCGCCGCGCAGGAAGGGCCGAAAGCGGGTGCCGCGCCGCAGGTAGAGGGCACCGACCCCTTTGGGGGCATGCAACTTGTGGCCGGAAAGGGAGAGCATGTCGATGGCGGAATCCCGCATGTTCAAGGGGATCTTGCCCACCGCCTGAACGGCATCGGTATGGAAGAGAACGCCCTTTTCCTTGGCCATCCGGGCCAGGGTCTCCACGGGAAAAATGGTACCCGTCTCGTTGTTGGCAAACATGATGGAAACCACCGCCACCCGGTCGCTGAGGACCTCGGCGTAGCGATCCATCTGCAGACGACCCTCTTTGTCCACCGGGATGTAATGCACCGTGTAGCCTTCGTGGCGTTCCAGATGCTCGCAAAGGGTGAGTACGGCCGGGTGCTCCACCACGCTGGTGATGATTTCCCGCCGCTCGGGGAAGGCCGCGAGGGCGGAGAGGATGGCGGTGGCATCGGATTCGGTGCCGCAGGAGGTGAAAATGACCTCGGAGTCATGCTCGGCGCCGAGGAGCTTTTGTACCTCGACCCGCGCCCACTCCAGCCGCTTGCCCGTATCTCCCCCAAAGCTGTGCATGGAGGACGGGTTCCCGAACTGCTCGCTAAAATAAGGAAGCATCGTCTCCAGCACCAGGGGATCTACTCGGGTGGTCGCGTTATTGTCCATATAGGCCGTGGTCATGGTCATGCTCCCACCGCGTGGGCCATCTGGGCGGGAACCACCCGCACCGGGCGGCCGAGGACCAGCATCAGGCGCTCCTGGATACCGGAGATGGTCAGCCCCGACATCTGGCAACCCATGCAGGACCCGCTCATGGCCACCGTGACCGTATCCCCATCCACATCCACCAGCTCGATATCGCCGCCATCGAGCTGGAACTGCGGGCGCATTTCATCGATGACCGCAGAGATCTTCTGGATCTTCTGCACCAAGGTCATGGGTTTGGCCACGGCGCTGACCGGGATGCTTTGTGGGACCCTGGCAGGAGCGGCGGCGACCGGCTCGCCTTCATGGACCTTGGCGAGGATCTCCTCGATCTTTTCGTGGCAACTTTCGCAGCCGCCGCCCGCCTTGGTGTAAAAGGTGATCTCTTCGATGCTGTGCAGGTCGTTTTCGCGGGCCACCTTCTCGATGAGGGCGGCGTCCACGCCGAAGCACTTGCAGATCAACGCCCCTTCCTCGTGGTCATCCGCCCACTCCTCACCCCGGTAATTGGCAATGGCGGCATGGAGGGCCTCGGCGCCCATGACCGAGCAGTGCATCTTCTCGGGGGGCAGGCCGCCGAGGAACTCGGCGATGTCCTGGTTGCTGACTTTCAAGGCTTCATCCAGGGTCTTGCCCTTGATGATCTCCGTCAGCGCCGAGGAAGAGGCAATGGCGGAGCCGCAACCAAAGGTCTGAAAGCGGGCATCGATGATGGTTTCGCTGTCTGGCTCCACCTTGAGCATGAGGCGCAGGGCGTCTCCACAACTGATGGACCCGACCTCGCCAACGGCGTTGGCGTCTTCCAGCACCCCGGTGTTTTTGGGATTGAAGAAATAATCCTTGACCTTGTCCGTATAGTCCCACATGGCATCACCCCCGATGACCGCAAGCGGATCCCTGGGCGGCGGCAGCCTCATCCCCAGTGGAAAACGAAGAACCGCAGCCGCAGGTGGCCTTGGCGTTGGGATTTTCGAAACGGAAGCCGACGCCGCTGATATCCTCGACATAATCGATGACGACCCCCTGCAGGAGGGGCGCGCTGTCGGGATCGACGAAGATCTGCAGGCCATCCAGGGCGACGATGGCATCGTCAGCGGCGGCTTGCGCTTCCAGGCCCATGCCGTATTGATAACCGGAGCAGCCGCCACCGGAAACCATTACCCGCAATGCCGTCGCTTCGGGAGTGGTGGAAATGAGTCCTTTCACGGCGCTGATCGCCTTTTCCGTCAATACCAGCATGGCACGCTCCTCAGATGAAGGGTCTTGGGGAGTAGTAAGCAAGAGTCGGGCCATCTCGATGCTTGATTATAATATGATGATATGTATAAATTTTTTTATTTACCAGGAATGATGGGCTGGATATTGTCTGGTTTATTACAGAAATATGGACGTGTTTGAAGGGATTCCAACAAAGGGCGCGAGGACTGGACGAGCCAGCGCGGCGGCGCTGACCGCCCACCATCACGGCGAGGCCAGTGCGTAGGGGGCCGCCGGCCCCATTACGCTAATCTGCAGGCTGCGCTTGGTTTTGGGGACATGGACGGGCGTGGCCAGACAGATTGATCACTGAACCACCCCCGTAGCGGATGCGGGAGATCACCTTTGCTGGAAAGGAATCCATGGTCAGGCGGTCCCAAAGGACAGCGACAGAGGGGGAACGGCCATTGGTGGATGGCAAGTCGCCACATCTGCAGTCAATCCGGTTCTGTCACCTCACAGCCCTCTGGCTTGGGGGAGTCAGTCAAGGGGAGGCGATGGTCATCGCCACGGAGAGCGTCACCCCAAGCACTGTTCCACATCCGTCAAGCCATCTTCATACATGCCGTAAGCATCCAGCACCAACCGGTCCACGGCTTCGCTGTAGGATACGCCCCATGCTTTGGCCAAGTGTTTGATTCGCCAGTTGGCCGCGTAGCTCAAGCGCACATCGTGGTTGAGCCGGTGACGACTCGCCGGCACCCGCTGCTGATGCCGGCTCCTTCCCGAACCTTCCTGGCGCCCGCTGTCCTGGCGCGCCACCTGGGTGTTGTGATCATTTTCAGTATCCATGGAACCTCCTTATGCAATGATTGTAAGGTGATGCGGCAACGAAAATCTTCAGCACTTCCATTTTCTCCTGGGACCCCGGCCCCGGTCCGGTTACATAAAACACATGAAATTGGAGTGTGAGTTATAAGAATCGTTCCGATGTCCATTGGAGTTGCCGAGGGATAGCTGCCTGACCGTCATCCCCATCGAGGTTTTCATCCCATACCGACGCCCAAGCGGAGTGGCATGGCCCATGCGCGCCGATCGGACTCCACGCACGCTAATCGAGCGATTTGCGAAAACGCAGCACACTTATCGTCAACATTATCAACGCGAGCGATGCCAAGGCCCCGAGTTCCGGCCAGAGTACCGCGAAGCCTACCCCTTTGAGAAAAACCGCCCGGATGATCACCAAAAAATAGCGTAACGGATTGATCAAGGTAAACCATTGCAAAACTTTCGGCATGGCGGCGATCGGAAAGGCAAAGCCCGAGAGGATGAAAAAGGGGTTGAGCAGAAAGAAATTGAGGGCGAAGGCTTGCTGTTGCGTGCGCGAGAAAGTCGACATCAGCAAACCCATGCCGACCACCGCCAGCAAAAACAGCGAGGACCCGACCAGCATCACCCAGGGACTGCCGATGAAAGGCACGTGGAACCAAGCGATGCCGACGATGCTGACCAGCGCGATGTCGCCGAGCCCGATGAGAAAAAATGGCACGGTCTTGCCGAGAATGAACTCAACGGGCCGGATCGGGCTGACGAGGATCTGTTCGAGAGTGCCGACCTCGCGCTCGCGCACGATGGCGAAGGCGGTGAGGCTGACCACCTGCATCAGCGTCAGGGTGCCGATCACACCGGGGATGAAGAACCAGCGCTCGTCGAGCCCTTCGTTGAACCAGGGGCGCATCTGTACCGAAATGCCGATAGCCGGGACTGCAAGACCTGATCTGGAGGGAAAGATACGATTTGCCGCCTGCTCGGTGGAGAAATTGGCGACGATCTGGGCGATGTAACCGAGCGCGATGAGCGCCGTGTTCGAGTTTGTTCCATCCACGATGACTTGCAGTGGCGCGCTCTTCCCGTTTTCCAGGTCGCGGCTGAAGCCGGCGTGGATGACGATGGCGATGACGGCCTTGTCATGGTCGATGTCGCTGGTGATCTCGCTCTGGTTTGTGGCCATGTCGACAATGTTGAAGCGAGAGGTGGCGGCGAAATGCGAGATCAGGCTGCGGCTGGCCTGGCTCTGATCGAGATCGAGCACTGCGGTCGTGACATGGTGCACGGTGAAGGTGGCGGCATAGCCGAAGACAAGCATCTGGATAATCATCGGGACGATGAGGCGGAACATCGCCCAGCGATCGCGCCGGAGTTCCAGGAACTCCTTCATCAGCATGACCGAGAGGCGCTCGAACATGGCCTAGAGATGCTTGCGGAAGGCTCGGGCAGCGAGCCAGATGATGATCGCGGCATAGGCGACGAGGCCGAGGACCGGCGTCCACAGATCGGCCAGCCCGCTCCCCTTGAGGAAGATCGCACGCAGGATGGTGACGTAGTACCGCGAATAAACGATCAGCGTGAGGGCCCGGATCGGGGCCGGCATCTGGTCGATGGGGAAGGTGTAGCCTGACAGGAGGGTGGTAGGCAGCATGGTCAGCAAAAGGGCGACCTGGCTCGCCCCGAGTTGGTTGCGGATGCGCACGGAGATGAGGTAGCCGATCCCCAGCACGACGAGGTCGAAGAGGGCGGTCGTCACGAACAGTATGCCGATGCTTCCGCGGAACGGGACACGGAACCAGAAGGCGGCGACGGCCAGGCAGAACGCCGCATCGAGCAAACCGATGGCGAAGTACGGTATGAGCTTGCCGAACATGACCTCGAGCGGAGTGACCGGGGTCGAGATCAGTTGCTCCATGGTTCCCCGCTCCCACTCGCGCGAGATGGTCAACGAGGTGAGCTGGGCGCCGACCAGCGCAAGGATCACCGCGACTACGCCAGGGATGATGAAGTTGCGACTTTCCAAAGTCTCATTGAACCAGACGCTGGGTTCCAGATCGACTTGGCCGACCAGAGACGGTTGAACTCCATGGCTCGCGTCCCATCGCGCGTCAGTGGTGGCATTGATCTGGGCGACCACGCCCTGAACGTAACCCATGGCAATATTGGTGGTGTTGACGTCGGTAGCATCAAAGATGGCTTGCACCGGCGCGCTTCCGGTCGCGGCGAGGGTGCGGGAGAAGTCCACCGGGATGACAATCGCTGCGGCACATTCGCCGTGGTTCATTGCGCTACGGATGCCGGCCTCGGAGCCGATGGTGCGGCTGATCGTGAACCAGCTCGAAGCCGTGAAAGCGTCGACCACGCTGCGGCTGGCCTGGCTGTTCTCCTGGTCGTAGACGCACAGGGGCACGTGCTTGATGTCGAGACTCACGCCGTAGCCGAGCAGGCCCATTTGCATCAGCGGCATCAGCAGCGCGACGGCCAGGCTGCGCGGATCCCGCCAGACTTGCAGCGTCTCCTTGTAAGCCATGGCCAGTAGGCGCTGGATATTCACGACGCGGCCCTTGTTTCGCGCGTGGTGGAAACCAGTCTGACGAAAACGTCTTCCAGGCTGGGTGTGGCTGGGCGGACAGACCCAACCCGAATATCCCGATCAGCAAGAAAACGTGGAAGCTCATCAGCCGAAAGGCCGCCTTGGCCGAGCACGACATGGAGCTTGTCGCCGAAGATGGCCGCTTCGATCACCCCCTGTGCGCTACCGAGTGCCTTGAGCGCGGCACCCAATGGCACGCAGTCGACCTCAAAGAGATCGCCGCCCAGACTCCGTTGACGTAACTCGCTCGGGGTGCCCATGGCAACGAGCCTGCCCCCATCGATGAGGGCAATACGATTGCAGTATTCCGCCTCCTCCATGTAATGGGTGGAGACCAGGATGGCGACGCCCCCGGCCGCCAGTTCGTGGATGAGGTCCCAGAAGAGCCGCCGGGCCTCGGGCTCGACCCCGGAAGTGGGCTCATCCAGGAAAAGGATAGGTGGGCGGTGGAGGATGGCGCAGCCGAGCGCCAGACGCTGTTTCCATCCACCGGCGAGAGTCCGCACCAAGGCATCCTCCCGCCCCTCCAGTCCGGCCATGGAAATGGCGAAGCGCATCCGCTCGTTGAAGTCGCCATGCGGAACCCGGTAAATGCCGCCGAAAAACCGCAGGTTTTCACGAACCGTCAGGTCACCGTAGAGCGAGAACTTTTGCGACATGTAGCCGATGTGCTCGCGCACCGCCTCCGGCTGCCGCCCAACGTCGAAGCCAGCCACCGATGCCCGGCCCTCGCTGGGGCGCAACAGGCCGCACAGCATGCGGATGGTGGTCGACTTTCCGGCCCCGTTGGGGCCGATGAAACCGACGACCTCGCCCTTTTCGATCCGCAGATCGAGGTGATCGACGGCGGTGAAACCAGAGAATCGTTTGGTCAGTCCCTCGGCCAGGACTGCCGGGTTATCAGGGCTCATGCGGCGTCTCCTCTCCGAGGAGAGCGACGAAGACATCCTCGATGCCGGGTTCGGCGGGCGCGATCACGGCGTCCGCGATGCCCTGGTCCGCGATGGCGGCGCGTAGCTCGGGGATGCGCCGCTCGGCATCGTCGACGCGCACATGGACGCGGTCACCCATGAGGAGGGCGCCGAGCACCCCCGGCCTGCCCGACACGGCATCGCGCACGTCGCGCGGGTGAGTGGCGGCGATGGCGAGCAAAGCTCCCGGCATGGCCTCCTTCAGGTGTTGCGGTGTGTCGCAACGGCGGATCTGCCCGCCGTGGAGCAGCGCCAGGCGTGAGCAGCGCTCCGCTTCATCCATGTACGCGGTGGAGAGCACGATGGTCACGCCGCTCTCGCGCAGGTTGTAGAGGATCGCCCAGAAATCGCGGCGGGAGACGGGATCGACCCCAGTGGTCGGCTCATCGAGCAGCAGCACCCGGGGGGTGTGGATGAGGGCGCAGATGAGGCCGAGTTTCTGCTTCATGCCGCCGGAAAGCTGGCCGGCCAGCCGGCGCCGGAAAGGAAGGAGTCCGGCGGCTTCCAGCAGCTCCTGGCTGCGCGCGATGCGCTCGCCGCGCGGCACCCCGAAGAGCGCACCATAAAAGAAGATGTTCTCGGCAATAGTGAGATCCTCATAGAGGCCAAAGCGCTGCGGCATGTAGCTCAGGTGCAATTTGGCGCGCTCGGCCTCGGCGACGACGTCCACGCCGTCGACAACGATTTCGCCCGCGTCGGGGCGCAGCACAGCGGCCAGCATCCGCATGATGGTGGTCTTACCCGCCCCATCCGGGCCGACCAGCCCGAAAATTTCCCCCCGGGCGACCGCCAAGTCGACATTCCGTACCGCCCGCACCGGCCCGAAGTCCTTGGTGAGCCCACGCACCGCGACGGCGCTTTCGTTAGATTCGGTAATCATTTCCCTGGCGGCAAAAGCGCGATCGTCGCATCCGCCGGCATCCCGGGGAGCAGTTCATGCGTCGGATTGTCGATATCAATGCGGATTCGATAAACGAGCGTAACCCGCTCCGCGTGGGTCTGCACCGTTTTGGGGGTGAACTCGGCCTGCGATGAGATGAAACCGATGCGGCCATGATAGATCTTGCCGGGGTAGGTGTCGGTGGTGACGGCGACCGGTTCACCGAGGCGGACCTGCCCCAGATTGGTTTCGTTCACATAGGCACGGAGCCAGACATGGTCGAGGTCGTCGAGGGTGAAGATGGCTACCCCGGGGCCAGCCAGCTCGCCCAGCTCGGCCTCGCGTATTGCCAGCACCCCGCTGAAAGGCGCACGCAAGGTGGTGTAGGACAGGGTCACTTCGTCGAGTTTCATCTTTGCTTCGGCCGCTGCGAGGTTGGCGCGCGCAAGAGAGATGTTGTCACGCGCCACCCGGACCAGGGCCTGATCGCGAGCGAGTGCGGCAGATGCTTGCGCCGCGGCGGTGAAGGCAAGGTCATAAGCCTGACGGGAAACGGCACCGGACTTGATCTGCGCCTTGTCGCGGGCAAAGTCCCGCTTCTTCTCGGCAAGGTCGAAGCGGTCGCTCACGACCGTGTTTTGGGCCGCGGCGAGGTTGCTGGTGTCTACGGCAACTTGTTTGCTCGCCACCGCAAGATTGGCACGATCGATCTCCAGTTGCCGCCGATAGAAGCGATCATCCACCCGGGCCAGTACGGTGTCGGCTTGGACATATTTGCCTTCGTCGAAGGGGAGATAGACGATAGGAGCCTGGACCTGGGTGAAGCTCAACACGCTCTGATGGGCCTCGATATTGCCCGAAACCACGATTTGCTGCGGCCCGGTCGGCGGGCCGAACAAAAACTGCCTGACCGGCGCCAAAAACAGAAGCCCGCTTGCGCCAACGAGGATAATGAGTGCAGCCAAGCCAACACGCGAGCGTGGCGTCATGTCCGCTGGTTTCCCGCCATACTGCTCCATAATGAAAATGTTGGCGTTTGTGATGGTGCCGGAAGTTCCGGGCTGAGCCGGGATTCGGGCCTTGCTCGCTGCGAACGGACCGCTAGCCGCTGCACCCCCAGCAGCCCGCACTGGCGGACTACAGGCAACCGGGTATAGGCCCCATCAACCATTTGCCGCCTCTCTCCTTACACCACCTGCGCATGGTGCCATTCCGAATGGGCCAAAGCAAATTGCCGGAGCTTATGGACCGCCAGATATGGAACGATGGGTGTCCCAACTTGATCACTACCCTGTCCTGGAATCCCCTTGCCAAGCACACGCGCATGTCGGATTCTCTCGGCTATTAACATGGCCCTTAAATACCAGACCATAGCGTGGTATAATTTGACGTATGGAAAGAATCGACGTGCGCAGCTTGACGATGGAA
>NZ_RIZI01000145.1 GCF_003721225.1 Acidithiobacillus sulfuriphilus
GCGCCCGCCGCAAGCAATGCATCGTAAGCGGATACGCCCTCTTTTTTGGCCGAGATGATCGTCCGGAGGTCCTGCGCATCCACGGGAAGTGGTGTTTTCGCGGTTTTAGTAGCGCTTGTAGTCGACTTGCGCGGTTTCTTAGAGGGATTGGCGGGTGCGCGATCACGTAATTTAGCCGTAATAATGCCCACGAGATCTAGCGCAGACAGGCCCGGATGCTCTGCTTCGGCTTCCGCCACCAGGATTTCCGCGATGTCCCCAGCCAACCCGAGCTGCGCCAAGATAGGCAGAAGGATGCCGCGCACATCCAGATTCGTGCTTGCCGCCTTTTCGGTCGTGACCGAAGCCACCGGAGAGCGGGTGGCGAGGACAGGTTGCCCTGGCATGCAACTCAGCGCGTCGCTGAACACCTGCAGAACCTGGTCCTGCATGGGGCGGATATCATCATATTGTGCAATCGCCTCGCGATCCCCACGCTTCAACGCATTGATCATGGGCGCGATAAGCCGCATGTGCTCACTAGCCACCTGCCGCAGCAGACCAGCGTCGATACGCTCAGGCCTGCCCCGTAGAACTCCGAGTTGGATGGCACGCAACTGCGCCATCATGAAGAGGTTGACCAGCACGTCCACAATCCCCTGGCTTTCCTCATAGAGCGCTTGGCGGATCTCGCCGGTCAGGGGCGAGACCTCCCGCGTCCACTGATAGCTCCACATGCGATCGACAAAATGGTTCCAGGTCGCGCCTACTTCCATGCGCTCCCAGACCAGACTTCCTAAACCACTGGCGCGGCGCGCCTGGCGGAAGTCCCCCTGCAGCAGCGGCAGTGCGCCCAGCGTGCCGATGACAATCACCGGGATGCCGATGGTGTTCACCAATGTTACGAGAAAATTCAACAAGGCGTCGGCTCCAGTGCCGGGGGCTTCCTTGATATGCTGAATCTCGTCGACGATCAGTACGCCGAGGGCATGCAGGTTGGCCATTTGCGCCATCTGGACCATCATCTCGTCCAGGGAACTCCGGCTGGCTCCGTACCGGGCGCGGTAGCGGGTGCCCAATAGATTGTCCATCTCCTGGAAAAAGCTGATGCAGAGTTGTTTGGGGGATCCTTTGTAGGGGCTATCCAGCTTCAGCCAGACCACTTGGTCAAGACTGAAGGGCTCGGCATGGTGGACGACTTGCGGATACAGCTCCAGGACCCTGGCCATGCCGTAGCTCTTGCCGATGCCGGAGCAACCAACCAGAGCAAAACTGCTCGCCGTCGAACAAACCGGGCGCCGAACAGCGGCAAGATCCTTCCCGACAACCCGCTCGTAGCCGTCCTGGAGACGGCGGATATAATCGGTAGTGTTGGGATTGCGGCTCAGATACCCCTGGCGGAGGAGCATGCCGAACTTCGCTTCCAGTTGTAGATGGTTCTCCAGCGGCTCGAAATAATTCTTCAGGCGCAGGACGCAATGCGCCCGGAGGTGGGCGGCGTAGCCACGCTCTTTTTCGTTAAAGATCGGAGGCGCGGCCATGGTCCGCAAGGCTTCGCGCGCCGACAAGAGGGGCGGCAACTGCGCGATGAAGGGGTTGTCGCGATATTCCGGCAAGTCGGTCACGTCATCCCGGGTCGTCATCGCCATGCTCTTCGTTCTGCGCGCGCAGAATCTCCGTGATGTCCGGCAGACTGTAGTCGTCCTCCGGATTCCCCTTGGGGAAGGGGAGGATTTCCCCTTTTACCGAAGCATCCTCCCGGCGCCGACCGGGGCGGAAGGCTTCCCGTTCCTGGTTCTCCCGTTTTTCCACGCGACGGTTTTCGCGGATGCTGCCCGTTCGCTGGCGATTGCTGCCGGATGGATCGGGCGCGTCCACGCGCATGGTCTGGGCTTCCTGAACGATTCCTTTGATGTTCTCGGCGAGGTTGATGCGGCCGCGCAGAATCTGCCGCTCATGGTTGCGCGCGGCCCGGCTTTCTTCCTGACGGATTTGGTCGATCTCCCATAGCGTCCGGCCCTGGTGATGCCGACTCTTTTCGGTCAGAGCGCAGGGAATGAAGTGGCCCCGTCCCGTCTCGTCCTGCAGGTATATCTCGTCCATGCAGCGCGGTTCGTAGGAGATCCGCACCTTCCATCGCGCGCGTTGTCGCGCGCGCTCGAACCAGTGTTCCTCGATCGCCTTCTGGCAACTGTAGAAGCAGCCGGCATAGCGGATGCCGGTGGCCGTGACGGTCGCCTCGCCGCTCGGCAGCAGGCTCAATCGCACCCGTTCCGGCGGGAAGGCGCGCAGGCTACCGCTTCGATGAGCAATCCCCCAGTCCCATAGGTCGGATGGGATCGCCTGGATTCCGTCGGCGATCATGTCGGGCGATTTCTCGTAATCCCGGAGGAGATGTTGGTTGTTATAGTACAGGATGCAGTAGAGGACGATACGGGTGAATTGGTCTATATCCAGAGTCGCGTCGAGACGGTAGTCCCTGGCCCCGCGCTCCTGGAAATCCGGGGCGACATAAGCGGCCACATAAGCCTTGAAACGGGCGGGAATCAGACGGAATCGCTGCTCGACGATGCCCTTCCAGTCCGCACGGTAGGGCGCGGCGTTTTCCACCCGCACCTGGAAGTTGTTGATGAGGGTCTCAATGGCGCTGCCGGCGATCTCTCCCCGGTCGCCGAGCAAAGCGTCTGGCAAAGCCTGGCACGGCCAGTCCGCCTCGCCGATCTCGACGCCGAACTGGCGGCAATATTCCACCTTTTCCGTGGCGGTGTTGGACAGGGCCATCATCGCCCCGACCCAGGAAGGGCCCTCGAACCCCACATACACGCCGGTGATCATGCGGCTGAACACGTCGATGACGATATACAGCACCGGTCGCCCGACGATTTTTGCACGGTCATATCGCGACACCAGGTACACGTCCGCGATGGTCGCGTCGATCTGGTACCGGGAGGCGGGGCCGACCGTTTCCGCCGTCGACGATCCCAGGAGGGCGCGCCGGTCCTTGTCGTACACCCGCGGCGTGCGGCGGATTCGGTCGACCCGGAAGACGTCGTTGTCCTTGTCGAACCAGTAGCGGAACTGCCTCAGGGTGGGGGCGTCCTTGCGGGGTACTAGTTCCTGGCGCCCGGTCCGCTCATTGATGACCCGCTCAGAAAAGGCGCTTACGATTAGTTCGTCGTAGGCGGCCCGAAAATCCATCTGATTATTCTTCGCGAATTTCCCGGTGACCACCGCACGAAACAGTTCCCGCATTTGTGGCGTGACGTTGACGCCCGAATCGTCCCTGTCCGCAGTCCGGCCACGCTTTTTCCCAGAAGAGGGTTTTTCGTTACCTCGACCTCCGCAGCGGTCGTAATCGGGAAGCAGCGTGTTCGGCGTCATGCCGCGCTGCCAGTAGCGGCGCAGCAGGCGGTAGATTGTCTGCTTGGTGGCCCCCGTCTCCGCCATCGCTGCCTGGACCGCCCGGCTTCGGGAAACGGACTGGAAGATGGCGGGCTGGTCAAAAATCAGAGCGCGTATCATGGCCCAGGCGCGGTCCCTCTTTGACCGGTAGGTTTCCGGGATGCCCTCGTCGGCCAGGAACGCCAGCCAGGGATCGGCCTCGGTGACGCGCCATTCGCCCGTCTCGCGCATCCGCTCCATTTCCTCCGCCTCGCGGAAAACGGGCATGGTGGTCGGCGCATGAATGTCGATGGCGTAGAGGCCGCTCATCGCGGGATCGACCCAGAGGATCCTTTCGATCTTCCCTTCATCGGGGTATTCCAGCAATTGGTTGACCGACAGATCCCTCATCCGCTGGCCCTCCTGGATTCACCTTCGGCCACTCGAAACTGACGCAAAAGCTTGGAGTCGTCCGTAGGCCCGTCCATAGGACAGACGATTGCCTTCGTGGCCAGCAAGTGGCGAATTAGGAGGAGACAGTCACCAGCAGACATAGAAAACTGCAGGTCCATATCTGCGCAGAATTGCCGGAGGGTAGGCCCCGGGTGCGACGGAAGTTCTCGTAACACCAGCCTTGCTTTCTCATCGTAGTAGCCGTCGTAGGGCTGGCTCATCTGGTCAATTACGGCATAACTGTGAACCCAGGCGATATTGCGAACCATCGCTTTCGGGATGTCCCGCTCGGTGACGACGCCCCAATCCACGCCTTGCTGCGCCCAATAACGGTGTTCAATCTCCAGTTTTTCGACCACCCGCGGCTTTTCAAGTTCTTCAGCCGGTTTTACCGCCCGCGCCAGTTGCATCATACGTCCATCATGGATCGTGTCCACAAGAAAGTCCGTGGTCATGACTAGAGGGGTGCCGCTGCCAACATCGCGGGGATGGATGACCCCAAGATCATCCGCAATACGGCGAGTGATGTCGCGATCCAGCGGAAACTGTTCGCGGATGTCCGTGACAGCGTCTGCCCAATCGAACAGGTAGAAGATGTCGCGCTCAATATCCGAGAGCAGGTGATGCACTCGCCCGGTCTTGATGCCCTTGAGTCGGTGGGACCGCCCTTGGGAGGGCACGTCTTGGATGGTAAGCCAGGGGTGGTAGTCTGCGCCACGCCCCTGACCACGTCCCTCCTTTTGGAAGCGTGCGATCCGGTCTTCGTCGACACCGTAGCGTTGGCGTGCCAAGGCATCCTCTCCTAGCTGATCATTAGGCAAGCATACTCCACTACCTCCGGAGCGCAAGGCCAAGATGATACTCTATTGTTGAGGATGATACTTTATTGTTCGGGATGAAACTCTATTGTCCAGGATGATACTCTATTGTCCGTTAACAATAACGGGACCCGATCCGGTTTTCTACTCCACCGTCACGCTCTTGGCCAGATTGCGAGGACGGTCGACGTCGGTGCCTTTTACCAGCGCGGCGTGGTAGGCCAAAAGCTGCACGGGAATGGCGTGAAGGACCGGGGATAGCAAGCCCGCGTGGCGGGGCAGGCGGATCACGTGCACTCCCGCGCTGGCGCTGAAGTGGCTGTCGAGGTCGGCGAAGACATACAGTTCGCCGCCGCGGGCGTGGACCTCCTGCATGTTGGCGGCGAGTTTTTCCAGGAGGCGGTCATTGGGGGCGATGACCACCACCGGCATATCCTGGTCCACCAAGGCCAGGGGGCCGTGCTTCAGTTCGCCGGCGGGGTAGGCCTCGGCATGGATGTAGGAAATCTCCTTGAGTTTGAGGGCGCCCTCCAGGGCGATGGGATAGTGGAGCCCCCGTCCCAGGAAGAGGGCATGCTCCTTTTGCGCGAAGCGCCCCGCCCAGACCTGGATCTGCGGTTCCAGATTCAGGGCATGCTGGACGCTGCCGGGGAGTTGGCGCAGGGCGTCCAGATGAGCGACCTCGGCTTGCGCCGGCAGCCGGCCTCGGCTTTTGGCCAGGGTCAGGGCGAGAAGATAGAGGGCGGCCAACTGGGTGGTAAAGGCCTTGGTGGAGGCCACGCCGATCTCCGGACCGGCCCGGGTGATGAAGCGCAGTCGCGATGCCCGGGGGATGGCGCTTTCGGCTACATTGCAGATGGCTAGGGTACGTTCATGCCCAATTTCCTTGGCGCGGCGCAGGGCCTCGAAGGTATCCAGGGTCTCCCCCGACTGGGAGAGCGTGACCACGAGTTGGCGCGGATTGGGGATGGAATCGCGGTAACGGTATTCATGCCCCAGTTCCGCCTGGGCGGGCAGACCGGCGATGCTCTCCAGCCATTGCCTGCCCACCAGGCTGGCATAGTGGCTGGTGCCCGAGGCGAGGAAGAGGACGCTGTCGACGTCCGCAAACACCGTTTCCGCCTCGGGTCCCCAGAGATCCGCCACGGCCAGGCCGCCGTTCACCGCCCCTTCCAGGGTATCCGCCAGGGCCCGGGGCTGCTCATGGATCTCCTTTTGCATGAAATGCCGGTAGGGGCCCAATTCCACGGCGGCGGCGCTCAACTGGCTGAGTTGCTCGGGACGGTGGACGGCAGCACCTTGGGCATCGACGATCTCCAGGCCATCCCGGCGCAGGGCGGCCACGTCGCCGTCCTCCAGATAGAGGATGCGCCGGGTAACGGGCAGGAGGGCAGAGACATCGGAAGCGAAATAATGCCCATCCTCCCCCAGACCCAGGAGCAGGGGGCAACCCATGCGCGCCACGCAGAGCAGGTCGGGGTCGGCCACCGAAAGCACGGCAATGGCAAAGGCGCCTTTCAGGTCCCCGACGGCGCGGCGGGTGGCGACGAAAAGGTCCGCGGATTGCTGGCGGTAATGATGGATGAGGTGGGCGATGACCTCCGTATCGGTCTGGGAGCTGAAGGCGTAACCCAGGGCCTCCAGCCGCTCCCGCAGCGCATGGAAGTTTTCGATGATGCCGTTGTGCACCACCGCCACACTGTCCTGGGAGAGCATGGGATGGGCGTTGCATTCGGCGACCCCGCCATGGGTGGCCCAGCGGGTATGGCCGATGCCCAGGTGCCCCTGCAAGGCTTCCCGCGTGGCGGCGGCGGCCAGCTCGGCTACCCGGCCGACGCTGCGCACCCGGTGCAGGCCGGCCCCTTCCAGCACCGCCACGCCTGCCGAATCATAGCCGCGGTATTCCAGGCGACGCAGCCCCTCCATGATCATGGGCACCAGATCCTGCCCGGCGATACCGCCTACGATCCCGCACATCGTCTTACCCCTTTTCTCCGGTACCCTTGTCCCGCCGCGGCCGCTGCCAGTGGAGGATGGATTTTTGCGGACTGCGGCTGAGCGTCAGGCCGCCGGCGGGCACGTCCTTGGTGATGGTGCTCCCCGCGCCGATGGTCGCCCCCGCCCCCACGCGCACTGGGGCCACCAGTTGCGAGGCCGAGCCCACGAAGACACCGTCGGCGATGACCGTGCGGTGCTTGCGCGCCCCGTCATAATTGCAGGTAATGGTGCCGGCGCCAATGTTGACGTCGCTGCCGATATCGCTGTCCCCGAGATAGCTGAGGTGGTTGGCCTTGCTGCCCGCCCCCAGACGGCTGGCCTTTACCTCCACGAAGTTGCCCACGTGGGCCGCCACCCCGATCTCCGTGCCCGGGCGGATACGGGCAAAGGGGCCGATGCGCGCCCCGGCGTCGATGCGCGCCCCTTCCACCAGGGTGTAGGGCAGGATTTCCACATCGTCACCGATCTCCACGTCTTGCAGGATGCAGCCCATGCCCACCCGCACGCCGTTGCCCAGGCGCACCTGTCCGGCAAGGAGGCAGTTGGGCTCGATCCAGCAGTCCTGGCCCACCTGCACGTCGCCGCGGATATCCAGACGGCTGGGGTCCGCCACCCGCAGGCCCCGGGCCTGCAGCTCGGCCACCCGCCGCGCCTGATAGATCCGTTCCAAAACGGCGAGCTGCGCGGGATCGTTCACCCCCGCTCCTTCTTGAGGATCAGCCAGCACAAAGGGTAACACGGCGAAGCCATCGGCGCGGGCCAGGGCAACCACGTCGGTTAGATAAAGCTCGCCTTGGGCGTTGTCCTCTCCCAGGACCTCCAGCCAGCGGCGCAGGGGTGCCGCCGGCAGGAGCATGATCCCCAGGTTCACCTCTTTCACCCGCCGCTCATCAGCGCTGGCATCCCGGTCCTCGCGAATGGCCAGCACTTGCCCGTGACCATCCCGCAGGATCCGGCCATAACCCTGGGGATCCTCCCGCAAGCCCGTCATCAGTCCCAGGGCGTTGGCCGGCGTTTCCGCCAGGAACGCGGCCAGGGTCTCGGCCCTCAGCAGCGGGACATCCCCATAGAGCACCAGCACCCGTTCCGCTCCCCCCAGGGCCGGCAGTGCCCGCCGCAGGGCATCCCCGGTCCCGCGCAGCTCCGGCTGCAGGACCCAGTGCGCCTCCAGACCGGCAAAGGCCGCCCGCACCTGCTCGGCGCCGAAGCCCACCACCACATGAAGGCGCCGCGGCCGCACCTGAACGGCAGTAATCAGGACATGTCCCAACAGAGGCCGACCGCCCAGGGGTTGCAGAACTTTGGGCAGAGTCGAGGCCATGCGTTTGCCCTGGCCCGCCGCCAGGATGACGATATCTAGTTCATGCGCCATGCATTCCCCCTTTCATCCTAGATCCGGCAGTTGACGGAGGTGTTTTTAACGTGAAAACAACGATCAGGTGTCAAATCTCCAGATGTGTGCGCATCTGTGTGGGAGCGGCCATGCCCGCGACCACCAGTGCTGACGCCCCGGAGCAGGTCGCGGCCATGGGCCGCTCCTACCGGAGATGAACCCGTTTCATGATGACGGGGTGCACCGGGTGCATGTCCGTTAGGTTCATCCAGCCCTGCGCATTCTGCCGACCGGCTAACCGCATCTGCCCCATCCCGCAAAAAACCAGGCCCCATGGAAACAAGATGCCATGGGGCCTGATGCCTGCCTTAGCGCCGGAACAGATCAGCGCAGCACACCACGCTCACGCAAACGCTGGATAGCCCGCAGGCGCGCGATTTGCTCGAGGAGTTCGCCCTGGGCTCGGGCGTAGTCCATCTCATCCAGGTGACCTGCCAGCAAGGCCTCGGCCCGCTCCTTGGCCGCCACGGCCTTGGCTTCGTCGATATCCACTGCCCTTTCGGCCCCGTCAGCCAGGACCGTGATCCGGTCCGGCTGAATCTCGAGGATGCCGCCGTTGACGAAGAGGTACTCCGTCTCGGCGCCATGGAGGATACGTAGTTCTCCCGGACGCAGGCGCGTCAGCAACGGCGCATGCTGCGGCAGAATCCCCAGCTCGCCCATCTCGCCGGGGGCGACCACCATGTCGGCCACCCCCTCGTAGATGCTGCCTTCGGTACTGACCACCTGCACATCTATGGTCATAGCCATGCCTTATCCTTGTTGGAGCTTTTGTGCCTTGGCGATCGCCTCGTCAATGGTTCCCACCATGTAGAAGGCCTGCTCGGGCAGGTGGTCATACTCACCGTTGACGATGGCCTTGAACGCGCGGATGGTTTCCTTGAGCGAGACGTAGGTACCGGGGCTGCCGGTGAATACCTCGGCCACGAAGAAAGGCTGGGAGAGGAAGCGCTGGATCTTGCGCGCCCGGGTCACCAGCAGCTTGTCGTCGGCGGAGAGCTCATCCATGCCAAGGATGGCGATGATGTCCTGGAGCTCCTTGTAGCGCTGCAGGGTCTTCTGGCAGGAACGGGCCACATCGTAGTGTTCTTGACCGACGATCTGCGGATCGAGCTGGCGGCTGAAGGAATCCAGCGGATCGAGGGCCGGATAGATGCCGAGCTCGGCGATCTGCCGCGACAGCACCACCGTCGCGTCCAAATGGGCGAAGGTCGTGGCCGGCGAGGGATCCGTCAGGTCATCGGCAGGCACGTATACCGCCTGTACGGAGGTGATGGAACCCACCTTCGTGGAGGTGATGCGCTCCTGCAGCTTGCCCATTTCCTCCGCCAGCGTCGGCTGATAGCCCACGGCCGAAGGCATCCGGCCCAAGAGGGCGGACACTTCGGTGCCGGCCAGGGTGTAGCGGAAGATATTGTCGATGAACATCAGGATGTCGCGGCCCTCGTCGCGGAAATGCTCCGCCATGGTCAGACCCGTCAGGCCCACGCGCAAACGGTTGCCGGGCGGCTCGTTCATCTGCCCGTACACCAGGGCGACCTTGTCCAGCACCTTGGATTCGGTCATTTCGTGGTAGAAGTCATTCCCCTCGCGGGTCCGCTCCCCCACGCCGGCAAACACGGAATAGCCGGTATGTTCGATGGCGATGTTGCGGATCAACTCCATCATGAGCACCGTCTTGCCCACCCCGGCGCCGCCGAAAAGGCCCACCTTGCCGCCCTTGGCAAAGGGACAGACGAGATCGATGACCTTGATGCCGGTCTCCAAAATCTCGGTGCTGGCCGCCAGTTCATCAAAATTGGGCGCAGCGCGGTGGATGGATTTGCGTTCGTCCCCTTCCACCGCCCCTTTTTCATCGATGGGGTTGCCCAGGACGTCCATGATGCGACCCAGCGTTCCCTTGCCGACGGGCACGCTGATGGGTGCGCCGGTCCGCCGTGCGCTCATGCCCCGCTTGAGGCCCTCGCTGGCACCCATGGCGATGCCGCGCACCACGCCGTCGCCCAACTGCTGCTGCACTTCGATGGTAAGCCCCTTTTCGTCGACGATGATCGCCTCCATGATCTCCGGGACTTGTCCACGGGGATAGACGACGTCGACCACCGGTCCGATGACCTGCACAATCCGGCCTACGGCGTTCTCTTTCGCAACCGCTTCGCTCATGATTTAACCCTCAACATTTTCAAATGGTTTCCCGGGACACGCTAAACTGCCGCCGCACCGGCGCTGATCTCGGCGATTTCCTTGGTAATGGCTGCCTGGCGCGCCTTGTTGTACGCCAACTGCAGATCTCCGATGAGCCGTTTGGCATTGTCCGAAGCGCTTTTCATGGCCACCATGCGCGCGCTCTGCTCGCAGGCGAGGTGCTCCACCACGCCCTGGTAGACCACCGACTCTATGTAGCGTTGCAGCAGGTGATCCAGCACCGGCCGGGCCTCGGGCTCGTAGATATAGTCCCACATCCCCTGCCGCGCGGGCATATCGACCTTTTCCACCGGCAGCAACTGCTCCACCGTGGCTTTTTGCAGCATGGTATTGATGAAGCGCGAAGACACCACGTAGACCACGTCCACCTCGCCCTTGGCATAGGCTTCGGCCATGACCTGGATGGGCCCCAGCATGTCCGCCAGGTGGGGCCGATCGCCCAAGCCCGAGACTTCGGCCACCAGCTTGCCCCCGAAGCGCTTGATGAAGCCCAGACCCTTGCCGCCCATCACCGCCACCTGAACGGCCACACCCTGATCGTGAAACTCCCGCATCTTCAGCACCAGGGCGCGCAGGACGTTGACATTCAACGCGCCGCACAGGCCCCGGTCCGTCGTCACGACGATGAAGCCCGCCTTCTTTACCTCGCGGACCTGCAATAAGGGATGATTGTATTCGGGATGAGCGTTAGCGACGTGTCCCAATACCTTCCGGATCTTCTCGGCATAGGGTCGCGCGGCACGCATCCGCTCCTGGGCGCGGCGCATCTTGCTCGCCGCCACCATCTCCATGGCGCGGGTGATCTTTTGCGTATTCTTGACGCTTTTGATCTGCCCGCGAATTTCCTTGGCATGAGCCATGGCGCGCTCCTAGTAAGCCTGACTCGATTTGAACTGCTGGATAGCCCCGTCGAGCGTTTTCTTGAACTCGTCGGTCAACTCCTTTTTCTCCTCCAGCCCGGCCATGAGATCCTTGAAGTTGCTCTGCAGGAAGGACTGGAGGGCCTTCTCGAAGGGCCGGATCTTGGCGACATCCACGTCATCCAGGGTCCCGCTGCTGGCGGCATAAAGGGACACCGCCTGCTCCGCCACCGACATGGGCGAATATTGATCCTGCTTCAGCAGTTCGGTAACGCGCTTGCCGCGCTCGATCTGCTTGCGGGTCAGATCATCCAGATCCGAGGCAAACTGGGCAAAGGCCGCCAACTCGCGATATTGGGCGAGGTCCAGGCGAATGCCGCCGCCGAGCTTCTTGATGACCTTGGTCTGCGCGGCGCCGCCGACCCGGGACACCGACAGACCCGCGTTGATGGCGGGACGAACGCCGGAGTTGAAGAGATCGGTTTCCAGGTAAATCTGGCCGTCCGTAATGGAAATCACGTTGGTCGGCACAAAGGCGGAGACGTCGCCGGCCTGGGTTTCGATGATGGGCAATGCCGTCAGCGATCCGGTCTGGCCCTTGACGGCGCCCTGGGTGAACTGCTCGACGAACTCGGCGCTGACCCGGGCTGCCCGCTCCAGCAAACGCGAATGCAGATAGAACACGTCGCCGGGATAGGCTTCACGGCCCGGCGGGCGGCGCAGCAACAGGGAGATCTGGCGGTAGGCCCAGGCCTGCTTGGTCAGGTCATCGTAAACAATCAGGGCATCCATACCGCGATCGCGGAAATACTCGCCCATGGTACAGCCGGTGTAGGGGGCGAGGTATTGTAGCGCCGCGGCCTCGGAGGCGTTGGCGGCAACCACCGTGGTGTACTCCATGGCGCCGTATTCTTCGAGCTTGCGCACGACGTTGGCCACCGTGGAGGCCTTCTGGCCGATGGCGACATAGATACAGTAAACGCCCTTGCCTTTCTGGTTGAGAATGGCGTCCAGGGCCACGGCGGTCTTGCCCGTCTGACGGTCACCGATGATCAGCTCGCGCTGGCCACGCCCTACGGGAACCATGGCGTCGATGGCCTTGATGCCGGTCTGCATGGGCTGGTCCACACTCTGGCGCTGGATGACGCCGGGGGCGATCTTCTCCAGGACGTCAAACTCTTTGGCATCGATGGTGCCCTTGCCGTCAATGGGCTGGCCCAGGGCGTTGACGACACGGCCCAGGAGCTCTTTGCCAATGGGCACCTGCATGACCTTGCCGGAGCACTTGACGACGTTGCCCTCTTCCAGGCCTTCATACTCGCCCAGAATCACGGCACCGACATTGTCCTGTTCCAGGTTCATGGCCAGGGCGAAGCGGCCACCGGGCAGCTCCAGCATTTCGCCGTACATGACGTCTTCCAGCCCATGTATACGAAGGATACCGTCACTCAGGCTGATGATGGTGCCCTGAGAGCGCGTCTCGACGCGGCCCTCAAAGCCGGCAATCCGTGCGCGGATCAGTTCGCTGATTTCCGAAGGATTCAGTTGTTGCATACCATGTCCTCAAAAGGTTAACTGCGAAGGGTGCGGGCGAGCTGTTCCACCTGCCCGCGCACAGAAGCATCTATCGTCAAATCGCCGGCCTGCACCAGAATTCCGCCGATGAGGGCGGGATCCACCTCGTCGTGGAACGCCACCCGGCTGCCGAAACGCTGGGACAGCGCCGCCTCAATGGCATCTTTCTGACCTGCGTCCAGGGCTACGGCACTTTTTACCAGGACTTCTACCGTACCCATGGCAGCGCGGCGGTCGGCCGCGAACAGCGCCGCAATCTCACCGGCAGCGGGCCAACGATCATTGTCAATCAACAAGGCCAGGAAGGCCCGCCAGGGCTCCTGGTCTACGGCCACCTGGGCCACGGAGAGCACCTCGACCTTGGCAGCCGCCGTGCGCTCGGGATCGTCGAGAAATTGCTGTGCCTGGGGATCCTGTAAAACCGTCGCAAGGGTCTGCAATGCCTTTCCCCAGGCGTCCTCCTGCCCCGTTTCCTTCGCCAGACCGTAGAGGGCCTCGGCGTAGGGACGGGCGACCGTGATCAAATCCGCCATGGCTTGCTCCCTTTAGAGTTGGCCGACCATGCGGTCGACAATATCACGATGGGCCTGGGCGTCGATTTCTTTATGGAGGATGCGCTGCGCGCCATCGACGACGAGCTCCACCACCCGTTCCCGCAACACTTCGCGGGCGCGATTGGTCTCGACCTCGATCTCGGCCCGCGCGCCGGCCAGGATCCGGTCGGCCTCTTCCCGCGCCTTGACCTGGGCCTCTTCCTTGATCTCCACGCCACGGCGCTCGGCATTGGCGATGATCTCCGCCGCCTTTTCCTTTGCCTCGCGCAGCATTTCCGTGGCACGCTTCTGGGCGATGACGATTTCTTCCTTGCCCCGCTCCGCCGCAGCCAGACCGTCGGCGATCTTCGCCCGACGCGCTTCCATGACCCCCTTCAAGGGGCCGTACAAATATTTGTACAGCAGTGCCACCAATACCGCAAAAGTGACCAACTGTACGAACAACGTCGCATTAATGCCTACTGGATTCATGATGCCCTCACTTGCGCGTTACCCGGCCCATGCCGGCCCGGCCATCAGCCCAGGAAAGGGTTGGCGAAGAGGAACCAGAAACCGAAGGCCAGAATGATGAACGGGAAGGACTCCATCAGGCCGGCGAAGATGAAGGTGTTAACCAGCAACTGCGGGCGCATTTCCGGCTGGCGGGTGATGCCTTCGATGGTCTTGGAGGTGATGAGACCCCAGCCGATGGCGGAACCGAGGCCGGCAGCGCCGAAAATGATGCCGACGGCAATGGCGGTAGCAGCAACGATGATGGTATGCGCGTCCATGGTGACTCCTTATATTCCAAAGCGAAGAATGAAAAAGCGAATGAGTTGTTAATGTTCCTGCATGTTGGCCATGCCCAGGTAGACCACGGTCAGCACGGTGAAAATAAAGGCCTGAAGAATAATGATCAAACTCTCGAACCCCGACCAGACCACCCCCATGGCGAACTGGCCCCACCAGGGCAGCATGGCCAGCAGGAGAAAGACCAGTTCACCGGCAAACATGTTGCCGAAGAGTCGCAGGCCGAGACTGAGGGGCTTGGTGATCTCTTCGATGAGGGTCATGAGGATGTTCATGGGCATCAGCCAGATGCCGAAAGGATGGGTCAGATAGGTCTTGAAGTAGGAGAAACCCTTGATCCGCAGGCTGGTGAAGATGGCCAGGATGAACACCGCCAAGGCAACGCCCAGGGTGGTGTTGAGGTTGACGGTGGGCGTGATGCGGAATTCAGGGATCCCGAACCAGTGGGCGACAAGGCCGGGGAGGTAGACCGGGATCAAGTCCATGCTGTTCATCAGCAGGATCCAGAGGAACACGGTCAGGGCGACGGGCGCAATGAGCGGATCCTTGACGGGAAAACTGCCCTGCACCAGATCGTCGATGAAATCCACCGTGCCTTCCAGCCAGCCCTGCAGACCGGTGGGAGCGCCATATTGGAGGCGGCTGCCCACGACCATGGCGGCGACCACCAGGATAAAGGCCATCACCCAGCCCATGAGGATGGTGTCCAAATTGAAGGTCCAGAAACCTTGCCCGACAGACCAGTTGGTGATGTGTTGAGCGATGCCGCTATCCGCCACGCGTTAACTCCTTTCCCTGTTGCGCTCCCGCACCAGAAATGCCAAAAACACGAAATGGGTCACCAAAAGCCCGGCCACCAGCCCGATGATGGGCAGGTGCAACCAGACAATGGCCAGAATCAAACCCACGATGGTCACTGCCCAGCGCTGCATCACCGCACCCCAGATGCGCAGTGTCGCGCCCTGTGGCGATGCGGGGAGCGCCATGAGGCGGTTTCCCAGAATGAGCATGTTGATTACGCTCAATATGCCGGCAAAAAGTATGGCGTAGGCTTCCTCCCGGCCCCAGCGCCAGGCTGCCAGCGCAGCCAGAAGGATGCTGATCGTCAATACCCATGTGCTTACCCGCCCAACGAAGGACGGAAATCCATCTGTGACCGGTTGTTTTTCTTTTGTTTTCACAGATGCCCACAAGAAAACGGGTGAAGTCTAAACAGACGGGCACGAGCCGTCAAGACCAAAACGGGGGAGATCATCCGTTGATACGCACGCCGAGAAGGGCGAGCAGGGCCTCTCCCTGTTCCGGATCATCCCAGGAAAGACGCAGCTCGCCGCCCCGCGAGCGGGGGATCACGGTGGCCGCCAGACCCAGAACGGCGGCAATCTCGGCCTCCAGGGCGATGATGTTGGGATCCCTGGCCGAAGCTGACTTGGGGCCCTGCGCCATCCCCCGGGCGAGGCGCTCGGTGGCCCGCACGGTGAGATCTTCGCGCAGCACCCGTTCCGCGGCAGCCACCTGCGCTTCCACAGGCAGGGCCAGGAGGGCCCGGGCATGGCCGGCGCTGAGGGCGCCGCTTTCCAGATGGCGGTGAACGGCCTCGGGCAAACGCAGCAAGCGGAGTTGGTTGCTGATGGCCGCCCGGGAGCGCCCCAGTTTTTCGGCCAGGTCTTCGTGGGTGAGGGCGAATTCGTTGAGGAGGCGCTGCAGGGCCTGGGCCTCCTCCAGGGGATTCAGGGCTTCCCGCTGGATGTTTTCGATGAGGCCGAGGGCGAGGGCCTCTTCGTCGCTGCACTCCCGGACGATGGCGGGGATGGCGGCGAGTTCCGCCATTTGCGCCGCCCGCCAGCGCCGTTCGCCAGCGATGATCTCATAACGGCCGCCGCCTACGCCGCGCACCACAATGGGCTGCACCACCCCTTGGGCGCGAATGGAGGCGGCCAGGGCGGCCAAGGCCTCGGCGTCCATGGTGCTGCGCGGCTGATAGCGGCCGCGCTGGAGCAGATCCAGGGGGATCTCCCGCATCGGCCGGGCACTGTCGGCGTCGCTGGCAAAGAGGGCATCCAGGCCGCGGCCCAGGCCGACCCGCTTCATGGCCGGCACTCGCGGCGCAGGAACTCGGCGGCCACGCCGCGATAGGCCTGGGCGCCGGCACAGTGCGGGTCGTGCTCCAGTATGGCGCGACCGAAGCTGGGGGCCTCGGCCAGGCGGATGTTGCGCGGCACCACCGTCCGGTAGAGCTTGTCGGGGAAGTGCCGCTCCAACTCCATGCCCACCTCCGATGCCAGGCGATTGCGGGCGTCGAACATGGTCCGCAGCAAGCCGTGGACCTGCAGGCGCGGGTTGAGGCCGGCGCGTACCCGGCGCACCGTGCCGAGAAGCTGAGTGAGCCCCTCCAGGGCATAGTATTCGCATTGCATGGGGATCAGTACCGCATCGGCGGCCACCAGGGCATTGACGGTGAGCATGTTGAGGGCCGGGGGACAGTCGATGAGGCAAAAGTCGAAGTCGGCGACGGTGGTCAGGGCCTCGCGGAGGCGCTGCTCACGGCCGGCGCGGCCGTAGAGTTCGACTTCGGCGCCGGCGAGGTCGGGGCTGGAAGGGGCCACCTGCAGGCCCGCCGGAGACGCTGCCCGCAGCACGGCCGTCAACGGTACCTCTCCCAGCAAGGCATGATAGATGCTGGCGCCATCGACGTGGCCCAGACCCAGTCCGGTGGTGGCGTTGGCCTGGGGGTCGAGGTCCACCAATAGCACCCGCTGGCCGCCTTGGGCGAGCTCGGCGGCGAGGTTGACGGCGGTGGTGGTCTTACCCACCCCGCCTTTCTGGTTGGCGACGGCGACAATGCGCATGGTGCTGGCGGACGAGCCCGCTGTTTCTCCGTGGAAATCCGCCCTTAGGATACCCATTCGGCCGGCCCGCCGCTAGGGCGGAAGCGCGTCATGCTTGCCACCCGACGAGTACACGGGGAGGCAGGCCGGGGACCTGGAGGTTCTGCACGGTGACCTGCAATTCCGCGGCCCGAGGCCAAGCCGCGATCTCGTCGGCAGCGCGGGGGCCTTTGAGGGCTAGGCAGAGGGTGGCCGGCCCCTGCAGGTGTTGCGTCATGAGATCCAGCTCGGCAAGGGAGGCGACGGCCCGGCTGATCACGGCGGCCGGATAGGCGGCGGGTCTATAGGCTTCGCTGCGGGACTGGATGATCCGCACCCGAGACAGTCCCAGACCGGCCACCACGCTGCGCAAAAAGGCCGCGCGCTTGCCGGTGGGCTCGACCAGGGTGAAGGTCTGGTCAGGGCGGCAGATGGCCAGCGGGAGGCCGGGGAGGCCGGCGCCGCTGCCGATGTCGCAGACCTCGCCCCCGGGCACCCAGGGCAGGAGACTCAGGCTATCGAGGAGGTGATGGGAGACCATCTCCAGGGGATCGCGCACGGCGGTGAGATTGTGGACGCGATTCCATTGCGCCAATTGGCCGAGGTAATCGAGGAGCAGGGAACGGCGGTCTGCGGAGACGGGCTCCAGGGCCATGGCCTCCAGGCCTGCATCCAGGATCCGGCGGGCCTGATCCCGGGGGAAGGACGGACTCGGCGCCACCACCCCGTCAATCCACCTGCGTCACGCCGCGCCGTTTCACGTGAATCATGAGCAGGGAAATGGCCGCCGGGGTGATGCCGGCGATGCGGCTGGCCTGACCGATGCTGGTGGGGCGATGGCGGCTCAGTTTCTGGGCGCATTCGGTGGAGAGCCCGCGCACCTCGCCAAAGTCCATCGCCGCCGGGAGGGCCACCCCTTCCCAGCGGCTGGCGCGGGCCACCTCTTCCTGCTGGCGGGCGATGTAGCCGGAATACTTGCACTGGATCTCCACCTGCTCGCGGACCTGGGAATCGCTGCAGGGGTCGAGATCCAGGGCCGCGAGGAGACGCGCGTAATCCCAATCGGGGCGACGGAGCAGTTCCAGGGCGGTGACGTCCCGCTGCAGCGCCTGACCCGACACGAAGGAGAGCCGCTCCGCCTCCGGGCTTGCCGGGAAAATGCGCAGGGCCGCAAGGCGGGCGCTTTCGGCCTGGACGGCAGCCTGCTTCGCGGTGAAGGCCTGCCAGCGTTCGTCATCGACCAGGCCCATTTCCCGCCCCACGGGCGTCAGACGGGCATCGGCATTGTCTTCGCGCAGTTGCAGACGGTATTCGGCGCGGCTGGTGAACATCCGGTAGGGTTCGTCCAGCCCCCGGGTGACCAGGTCGTCCACCATGACCCCCAGATACGCCTCGTGGCGTCCGGGCCACCAGGGGCCCTGGTCACGGGCGCGGCGGGCGGCGTTGAGGCCGGCCAGGAGGCCCTGGGCGGCAGCCTCTTCGTAGCCGGTGGTGCCGTTGATCTGGCCGGCGCAGAAAAGGCCCGGCAGGCGTTTGCTCTCCAGGCTGGGGTGGAGATCGCGCGGGTCCAGGTAGTCGTATTCGATTGCATAGCCGGGACGCAGGAGGACGGCGTTTTCCAGCCCGCGCATGCTACGCACCAACTCTACCTGCACCTCGAAGGGCAGGCTGGTGGAGATGCCGTTGGGATAGACCTCCTGGGTGTCCAGACCCTCGGGCTCCAGGAAGATCTGGTGGGAGGCCTTGTCGGCGAAGCGCACGATCTTGTCCTCGATGGACGGGCAATAGCGCGGGCCAACGGACTGGATATGGCCGCCATACAGGGCCGAGCGCTGCAGGTTGGCGGCGATGATCTCGTGGGTGCGCGGGTTGGTGTGGGTGATGTGGCAGGGGCGCTGCGGCACCGTGATCGCGTGGGTAAGGTAGGAGAAGGGCGGCGGCGGGGTGTCCCCGGGCTGCTCTTCCAACTGGCTGTAATCGATGCTGCGGCCGTCGATGCGCGGGGGGGTGCCCGTCTTCAGGCGCGCCACCGGGAAGGCCATCTCGCGCAAACGCCGGGCCAGGGCATTGGACGGCGGGTCGCCGGCGCGACCGGCGGCATAGTGCTGATCGCCCATGTGGATCTGGCCGCCCAGGAAGGTGCCGGTGGTGAGGACGACCTGGGGCGCACGGAAGATCAGCCCGGTTTCGAGAACGACACCCGCCAGCCGCTCGCCCTCCACCAGCAGGTCGCCCACCATGCCCTGAAAGAGCTGCAGATTGGGAATCTCCTCCAGGAGGTGGCGCATGGCGCGCTTATACAGACTACGGTCCGCCTGGGCGCGGGTGGCGCGCACTGCCGGGCCTTTGCGGGCGTTGAGGATGCGGAATTGGATACCGGCCTGATCGATGGCCCGCGCCATGACCCCGCCCAGGGCATCGATCTCCTTGACCAGATGCCCCTTGCCGATGCCGCCGATGGCGGGATTGCAGGACATCTGCCCGATGGTGTCCAGGTTCTGGGTCAACAGGAGGGTACGCGCACCCACCCGGGCCGCCGCCGCGGCCGCCTCGGTGCCGGCGTGTCCTCCGCCTACCACGATGACGTCATAGATCTGTTCCATAATTTTCATTGTACACGGGTCGGCGCGCTCCACCCAAGAGTCGCCTGCTTCGGGCGGGGAGAAGCCTGAACGCCGTTGCCAGGCCGGAACGGCCCGGAGAACCCGGCGCGGCATCGCCGGGCGGCGAGGTAACCTCGGCAGGGTTGACCAGCAAGGGAAGCGAGCCCGATTGAATCCGGTGTTGGACCCGGGGCCGTTAGAGAAATGCAGGGAGAAGGTCCGGCGGATCGAACTCCGGACGGGCGTGCTCGGCAAGATCGGAGAGAAGCAGAAAGTCGTCGTATTCAAAGGCCGGCCCGAGGGAGCAGCCGACGAGAGCGTACGGGCCAAGGGGACAAGCGGCCTGCCACCAGCCCGCGGGGACCACATGGAGGGGGGCGGCTGAGGGGGTAATCGAACCCAGTGTGCGCCTGCGGACTTTCCCACCCCGGGGCGGAGCGGAGAACAACTCGAGGGAGGAGCCTTCGTAATGATGCCAAGCCTCGTCAGAGCAGACGCGATGCCAGCGACTGAACGTCCCCTCGACAAGGAGGAAGTAGATGGCCGAGAAGGAACGTCTGGTGCCGCGACCGTCGGATGGCTGGACGAACCCATCCGAGCGGTAGGCGCAAGCGAAGAAGCCGCCTTCTGGATGAGGCGTGAGGCCAAGCTGTTGAATCAGTTCGGTCGCGCGAGGGTGCATGAAGCTCTTTTGTCGAGGGGGTTTAACGATGAAGTTCGGCCGACGCAAAACCGCGCAGCGGTTGAGCGGCCCGCTGGAGCGTCTTGTTAGCTGCCGATGTTTTGCTCACGATCAAGCACCCAACACCTTGGGTTGTTCTTGAACCCAAGGTGCTCGTAGTATGAATTGGCGGCAGGAGCAGCAACTAATATCAGTTTGCATTTCGGACCCAATTCCCCTTGAGTGATGATCTGGAGTCTCTTACCAATGCCTTTTTTCTGATATTCCCTGTGAACTGCAAGATCGGAAAGGTAACAGGCGTAATGAAAGTCCGTCATTGACCGCGCAATGCCTATCAATTTTCCATCATTCCAGGCCGTAACCATTAGATTGGAATTTTTCACCATCCCTTCCATGCAATCCCGATCATCAATTGGCCTGCGTTCGCCAAGCGTTGATTCGCGCAGCAGTTCGATGAACTGATCTGATGTTACCGGCACGTTCACTTCGTACTTGATGCTCATATCTTCCTTATGCAGTTAACGCAAAGCTAACCTGTGAGCTACGAGGCGCAAAGCGCCGACGTAGCGAGTCAGGTTGAGCAACGGGTTGGACGAAGCCGCTACGCGGAGGAGTCGCCTGCTGCGGCGCCACGAATTATTCTGCACCTTCATCCCCTCAATGCCGAGGGGTTGA
>NZ_RIZI01000146.1 GCF_003721225.1 Acidithiobacillus sulfuriphilus
ACATCCGCCACGCCAATACCGGCATCCTCGACTGGTTTTTCGAAAGCTACCGGCGGGCCGCCGCCGCGCGGCCCGGCCTGAGCCTGCAGGAGTGGATAGAAAAAGACTATGACCGGGAGACCGTGCTCAAGAGCTTCCGCCCCTGGTACCGCCTGGACTGGCTCACCGACCGCCTCCTGCGCCGCGAATGATCCGCCGCCTCTACGCCGGCCTGCTCTGCCTGCTCAGCCCCCTGGTGCTGGGCTTCACCCTCTGGCGCGCCTGGCGCCGTCCCGTTTATCGCCAACGCTGGTGGCAGCGATTCGGCTGGATACCGCTCAGCCGGGGCCCCGCCCCCCTGTGGGTGCATGCCGTCAGCGTCGGCGAGGCCATTGCCGCCATTCCCCTGGTGCACGCCCTGCAGGAACGCTATCCCGGGCATCCCATCCTGATGAGCACCACCACCCCCACGGGGGCCGCCGTGGTGCGGGCACGGCTGGGCGAGGGCGTCACCCATGCCTATGCCCCCTATGACCTGCCGGCCGCCGTCGGGCGATTCCTCCGCCGCAGCCGCCCCGCCCTGGGCATCATCATGGAAACCGAGATCTGGCCCAATCTCTATCACGCCGCCGCCCGCCACGCCATCCCCCTGTATCTCTTCAACGCCCGCCTCTCGCCGCGCTCCCAGCGCGGTTACCAACGCTTTCACCGCCTGCTGGGGCCAGCGCTGCAGAGCCTGCATGCCATAGCCGCGCAAAGCGAGGCCGACGCCGCGGCCTTCCGCGCCCTCGGCGCAATGCGGGTATGGGCCACCGGCAACCTGAAATATGACCTGCCCGAGCAGGATGCCGTGCGCGCGGCGGGAGCCGCTCTGCGCCAGCCTTGGGGATACCGGCCGGTCTGGGTCTTCGGCTCTACCCACGCCGGCGAAGAAGAACTGGCCGTGGCCGTCTTGCGCACCCTGCGCCAGCGGTTTCCGCACCTTTTACTGGTCCTGGCGCCGCGCCATCCCGAGCGTTGCGCGAGCGTGGCCGCCCTCCTGGAGGCACAGGGTCTGCACGCCCAGCGGCGCTCCGCAGGACAGCCCGTGCGCCCGGAACAGGAGGTCTTGCTGGTGGACACCCTGGGCGAGTTGCCCACCTTTTATGCCGCCGCCGACGTGGTGAGCGTGGGCGGCAGCTTTGTCCCCAAAGGCGGGCACAACCCCCTGGAGGCCGCCGCCCTGGCCAAGCCGGTGAGTTTCGGCCCGCACATGGAGAATTTCCGCGACATTGCCAGCACCCTGCTGGCCGCCGGGGCAGCCGTGCAGGCCGCCGACGGCAACGCCCTGGCCGTCACCCTGGCCCACTGGCTCACCGACCCCGCCGCTGCCCGGGAAATCGGTCGACACGGCCTGCGCGTGGTGCAAGCGCAGCGCGGCGCCTTGGCACGCAGCCTCGCCCTCCTGCCGGAACGGCTCCGAACCTAACAGTCAGGCCCTATGGCGAACCTGCAGGCGTAGGAGCGGCCCATGGCCGCGATCGGGTTACATAGACTCACGCCGGCTGCGGCTGCAGGGGCGAGGCCCCTGGCAGCGTGACCGGCCCCAAGCGCCAGCGGCCCTCGCTCAACAGCTCCAGGCGCTGCTCGTGATATTGCAGGAGACTGGAACGGTGGCCGACGCTGATGATGGCGGTTTGGGGGAGTTCCTCGATGAGCATTTCATAGAGGCGTCCTTCCGCTGGCTCATCCAGGGCGGAAGTCGCCTCATCCATGAAGACCCACTGCGGCTTCTGCAGCAAGATACGGGCAAAGGCCAGGCGTTGTTGCTCTCCCAGAGACAAGACATGGGCCCAGAGGCGGGCCTCATCCAGGCGCTCTGCCAAGCTGGCCATGCCGCAGAGCAGCAAGATCCCGCGCAGGCTTTCATCGCTCACCCCCGGCACGCCGAAGGGGTAGACCAGTACATCGCGCAGGGTACCCAAGGGCAGGTACGGCTTCTGCGGCAAAAAGAGGGGGCGATCGTTGCGCGGCATCTGCACTGCCCCCTCGCCAAAGGGCCAGATGCCCGCCAAGGCCCGCACCAGGGTACTCTTGCCGCCCCCCGACGGTCCCATGATGAGCAAGCGCTGCCCCCGCTCCAGAGTGAAATCCAGATCATGGATCAACTCGCGGCCATCGGGAAGGCGCACGTTGAGATGCCGCACCGCCAGATGGGGGCCGTCCTCCCGGGTAATCTGGTAATGGGTCTCGCGGATCACCTGCACTTCATGCATGGCCTGCTCAAAGAAGCGTAGGCGATCCACCACCGCATGCCAGCTCGCCAAGCCGGTATAGCTATTGACGATGAAGGACAAGGCCCCCTGTACCTGGCCAAAAGCGCTGGAGATCTGCATGATGGTCCCCAGAGGGATGGCCTTGGCAAAATAGGCGGGCAAGCTCACCAGCACCGGGAAGATGATGGCTGCCTGCCCATAGCCGGACACCCACCAGTTGAGGCGCTTGGTGCGCTTCATGATCTGCCAGAAATTGCCGAAGACACTGGCGAAACGATTAAGGAAATGTTGCCGTTCCTGGGTCTCGCCCCCATAGAGGGCCACGCTTTCGCTATTTTCCCGCAGGCGCACGAGACTGAAACGAAAATCCGCCTGAAAACGCTCCTGATTGAAATTGAGATTGATCAGGGGCCGCCCGATCCAGGCCGTGAGCACGGTGCCCAGGATGGCGTAAAGCAGCGCCGCCCAGACCAGATAACCGGGGATAATCCATCGCTGCCCATCCCAGGGAATGATGACATGGGAGGACAGATCCCAAAGCATGAAGACAAAGGCCGCGAGGGTCGTTATGGAACTCAGCACGCCGATGACGAGGTTCAGGGTCTGGGAGGTGAAGCTCGCCAGGTCCTCGCTGATACGCTGATCCGGGTTGTCGGTGCCGTCCCCCAGCACCTGCATGTGATAAAAAGTGCCCTTGTCCAGCCAGGCATCCAGATAATGCTCGGTGAGCCAGCGCCGCCAGCGGATCTCCAGCATTTGTGTGAGATAGGTCTGATAAACCGCGGCGATGATATAGGGCGTGACGAGGATGGCGAAGATGAGGAGCTGGTGCCAGGCCGCCGGCGCGTCGTAACGCTGCAAGGCATTCCAGAACGTGTTATACCATTCCGTAATGCGGTAGGAGATGAATACCATGAGGAGATTGAGCAGCACCACGAGGGCGAAGAGCCCCCGCGCCAACCAGCGTTCCTCGGAGCGCCACCAGTAGGGCTTGGTGAGCAGCCACAGGTCACGGAAAAAGGCACGGTTGAATTGCTGCATAGGCATCCTCTAAAAACTTCGCCAAAGATACGGCTTGATTTTTGCATAACATCCTGCCCAGGACAGTTCGCAAAACTGCAAGGCAAGTCCCCGGCGGGCCCCCAAGGACAGTCGGCCTCCGGAATTTTGCGCATTGCCCTTTCCCGTGCACCAACCCCATGGGGGCAAAGGCAGGCCTGCCCCCCTGACCAAAAGCAGCCAGCAAGGAGGATAACATGGCCCAATCGGAAAACCATTCCCGTCGTCGCTTCCTGGGCAGCCTCGCCGCTGCCGCCGGCGCCACCGCCCTGGTGAGCGGCAAGAGCGAAGCCGAAGGCCTCATGGGGCCCAGCAAAAACAAGATCGTTTACCAGCTCAACCAGTCGGAGCCGGCCTACATCCTGGAGATACTCCATAGCGCCGCCGTGGTCCTGCAGCATTTCAACAGCGACGCCGACATCGTCATCACCTGTTTCGGCCCGGGCATCTGGCTGCTGGTGAAGCCCGCCAAGAACAAGCACCACTATGAAAAATTCATTCTCGAACAGGTGCAGAGTCTGGCCATGTACGAGGTGAGCTTCCACGCCTGCGAGCAGACCATGAAGACCGTCAAAATTGATGATGCCGACCTGATCCCGGAGGCCAAGCGCGTATTCAGCGGCGCCGTGGACCTCATGACCCTGCAACAGCGGGGTTTTGCCTATATTGCTTGGTAAGGGGGGGCCGGCAAGCGCGGCGGTGTTCCAGGGCGGGAAGGGCGGCGCGGCATTGGCCGAGGAAGTCGAGGTCCAGATGCGCCATACAGACCCCCGGACCTTTGTCGAGGCGACCCAGCACCGTTCCCCAGGGGTCGATGACCTGGCTGCCGCCAAAAGTCTCGCGGCCGTTGTCGTGGTCACCGCCCTGATCGGCGGCCAGGACGAAGGCGAGATTTTCAATGGCCCGCGCGCGCAGCAGCACATCCCAGTGCGCCAGCCCCGTCCGCTGGGTGAAGGCGCTGGGCACCACCAGTAATTCGGCCCCCGCATAGGCCCGATAGAGTTCGGGAAAGCGCAGGTCGTAGCAAATGGACAGGCCCATCCGTCCCCACGGGGTTGCCACCAGGACCGGCTCCTTTCCCGGCGCAATGCTGCGCGACTCGCGATAGGATTCGCCGCCCCCCAGGTCCACATCAAAGAGATGGATCTTGTCATAGCGCGCCCGGCGCTGACCCTGCTCGTCATAAACCAGGCAGGCGGCATGACAGCGCCCATCGCCGGCGGCCAGGGGCATACTGCCACCCACCAGCCAGAGACCCAAACGCCGGGCCTGGGCGGCCAGCCAGTCCTGGATGGGGCCTTCGCCGTCGGCCTCCATGATGGCCAGCTTGTCCGTTTCCTCCCGCCCCATCAAGGCGAAGTTCTCCGGCAGGAGCACCAGCCGTGCCCCCTGCGCCGCCGCCCGATCCAGCAGTAGGGCCGCGGCGGCGAGGTTTTCCGCCACCTCTGCCGTAGCCACCATCTGCACTACCGCCACCGTCACGATCATGGGCTTGTCTCCTTTGCGTGAACGCTGCGTACCACGGGATGATCCCAGGGGCCTTGCACTCGATATTCCCATTCTACCACCTTGCCGCTGCGGCCAAAGAGGGCTGGGCCGAGCAGCGGAAAGTGGCCAATGAGCAGATCCACGCTTTGCAGAGGATAGACCTGCAGGGCCAGATTCAGATCGTGCCGCTGCAGATCCACCGAACCCTCCGCCTTGGCCTCAACGGCACTGGACTGGAGGACGACGTTGCGACTCGTGGCCACCCCCTCATCCAGGGCAAAATCACCGCTGAGCCGGGAAAAGAACAGCCCGTTACCAAAAAGCGGACGGTAATTAAAAGTAAGCACGTCGCTCAAGAGGCTGGTCGGGTTGACCAAAACCAGCCAGGCAAGGCCGGCACCCAGTTTGCCCAAACGCCCATCCTGGAGGGTGAGGCGGACGCTGCCATGGAGATGCGCCAGGGCAAAATCCCAGGGTGGGCCGGGCCAGTGGAGATCGCCCTCGGATCGGGCGCGGGCATAATCGAGGCTATCCACCCCCAAGGTCCGCAGGAAAGGGGCAGTGTCAACGGCCTGCATCTGGCCATGAAAACGTGAGCTTCCCGCCCCCCGGCCCAGCCACTCCCCGGCCAGCGTCCAGCGACTTCCCGCCCATTGCGCGCTTACCTGGGGAAACTGCCAGCCCGTGGCGTTGCGGTGGCCCTCCAGGGAAAAGTCCTGCAGGGCATGACCGTCCCATTGCAGGCGGGCGATATGCGCCGTAAGCGCTAGGGGCGATCCTCCCGGATGGCCGGCGACATCCGGGGCAGTACCCTGACCCTTTGCCAACGGGGGGATGTCCAGGTGCTGCAGTTGCACGCTGAAGCGCGCGGGGGCGGCCTCATAGCGGAGCTGTCCGGCAACGGCGGGACCGCCCAACTGCAGCGCGAGGCCGTCGCCGGCCGCCTGGCCCTGCAGGGTGACATCGGGCCAATCCCGGCCCAGGAACTGCACACTTTGCCAGTGGGAGCGCAGGATCAGGGTCGGCCAGGCGGTAAGGCCCGCAGCGCTGCCATGCAAGACCTGCAGCCAAGCGTCCACGGGCAGCACTCCGCCCCGGCCGGTGAGCAGGATACCGGCCGGCGGCAGCGGCGGTGCGGTGTGGCCATCCAATTGCCAGCTCCCAGCCGCCAGTTGCCAGCGGTTCTGCTGCCGTTGCCAGACCAGGCTGCCGGCCTGGGCAGCAGCGTGCACGTTGACGCGCAACCGGCTGCTGAGATCGCCCTGACCGGAAATCGCCACGCTGCCCGCCGATCCAGCCACCCGGTTCAGCGGCGATGGCAGCCGGCTCGCCAAGCCCTGCAGATCGCCCTGGGCCCGAAACTGCAGATCATCCCCCGCCAAGACCCCCTCGCCGCTGTAGGGCAGCAGGCCGGAAATGGCGCCAAACGCAGGCAGGTCCAAGGGCTGGGCAGCGGCAGCGGGCTGCAGGGCACCCTGGGTCTGGAACTGTAAGCGGGCGGTTTTTTCCAGATCCCCGGCCTGGAGCGTCATCTGCAAGGGGCCGCCCAAAAACCGGCCTTTCAGGGATTGCGCCAAGATCTGGTCACGACTGAACACGATGGGACCGTTGAGGGCATCGGCACGCCATGGACCCCAAGAGAAATCAGCCTGATGGAGATCCAAGCGCCCTGTCACGGTCGTTTTCGCCGGGCCGAAGGGAACCTGCAAGAGCAACTGCAGCCGTCCCTGTCCGTCCATCTGGATGGGCGCCGCGCCCAGGGCCTTGGCCCGCAGAATCGGCGAGTTGCGCAAAAAACGCAGTACGGCGGGCAATGGCAGCAGCGACTGGATCCCTACCTGGAGCACCTGATGGCTGGCGAAGACGTCGGCCACCTCCGCCTGTGCCTGGGCAACGGGCGTCCCGAGGATGCTGCCGTGCTGGCTGCTGATCTGCAGATGCCCTCCCTGCCATTGCAAATGGGCATCGAGATCCGCGACGGCCGGCCACTCGGGCGCATAGCGCAGGGCGACGTTCTGGAAATCGGCATCCAGCGCAAAGACACCCGCCCCGGGATTCCGGAACGGAAAGTCGCGCAACGGTCCCCGCAGCACCAGATCCGCCTGGCGCATGGTGCCGGTGCTAAAACTGGTCTGCAGCCAATGGCGAAAACCGGCGTCGATGCCCTCCAAGGGGGCTAGACGGGAGATCATGTCCATGGGCAGATCGGCCAGATGCAGATGCAGGTCGACCCTGTCTCCCTGGGGGGGGCCGCTTTGCCAATGCAACCGTCCGCGTAGATGGCCGGGCGCTGCCAGGCGCAGGTCATCGGCAACAACGGACCAACCGCCATCCTGAGGCGCTGCCGTTACCCGCGCGGCTGCGCCGCGCAGGGTCAGGGGGGCGGCAAGGAGCCGGGGCCAATGCAAATCCAGCCTGGGACTATCCAGATCCAGGTGCAGCGCCTGAGGCCCGGCAGCGAGGCCGCCAGTCAGTCCCTCCATCCCCGGCCATGGGCCGTGGGGAGCAAAGCCTACCCCATCCAGGCGCGTAGTCAGCTCCCAACTCGCCGGCCGCGACGGCAGTCCGCTCTGCCAGCGCAGATCCAATGCCTGCAAACGCCCGTGGACGGGACTGTCGAGCAACCAGCGCCCCGCCGCCGGCAAGCAGTCCGGAGGAAGCGCATGGACCAGCGCAAATGGCAGCGCCGGGCTCTGCACCTGCACGATCCAGCCTTTGCGCCAGTCCAGGTGGACCTGTCCCTGCAAAGGCGCACCGGGCAAACCCGCCCAGCGCAAATCCGTCACTGTCAGCAGGCCGTGCCCGCTTTCCCCCTGCCAGCGCCACTGGGCATGCAGACCCGGCAAGCGCAAAGCCGACCCGCTGCCGCCATGGACCTGCTGCAAATCCAGCCAGCCCGACCCCCCCCGCCATACCCCGTCGCGCCATTGCAACTGCGCCTTGCCGCTTACCTCGCCCTGCCACTGCGACAGGCTACCCAGCAGGTTCAAGGGCAAGTGCTCCACCGTCAGGTTCCCTTCGCCCAAGGAGCGGCGGGGCGTGGCGAAGATCCCATGCAAAACGCCCGCATAATGCAGGTAACCAGTAGGGGACCAGCGTAGTTGGGCTTGAACCCTGGGGCGAAACCCGCCCGAGCTGCGCCATTGCAGGTGCAGATCCTGGGGGCGCTCCCGTTCCTGGGCCTGCCAGACCAGCGTCACCCGCTGCAGATCCATGCGCGCCCAGTCCAGGTTGACGGGCAGCGCCCCGGCGCCCTGCCCCAGAACCTTGCCCGCCACCCGCCAGCGGCCATCCGTTCCCTGCCGCACCTGCACGCGGGCACTGTCCACCTGCAGGTCGCGGGCGATATAATCCCCCCAGAGCAAGGGCAGCGCATAGAGGCGCAAGCGGAAGGCATGTATTTCCAGAACGGGATCTGCGGCCGGCCCGGCACGCAGATCCCGCACTGTCAGCCAGGGCCCCCAGTCCCAACCCAACTGCAGGCCGCGGACCGTTACGGGTGCGCCCAACTGCACGGCCAACTCCTGGGCAAGGAGGGGGCGCAGGGCATCCAGACGGGGCAGCGCCAGGAGATAAAAAGCCGCCGCGGCCCCGATGGCCAGCGTAGGCAGCACGGCCAGCAGCCAGAGCAGCGCGCGGCGCAAGCCGCCAAAACGTGGCCAAAAACGAAGGGCACGCAGCGACAACAGGATGACCCTACCCGCCCACGTCGGGGCAGGGGATCGCGGCCGCAGCGGCACGCAGGGACGCGCGCCATCCGCACTCCCCAAGTGCAGGCAGCAACGGCCTATGGCAGGTCGGAACACTCAGCATGAAGCACACTATAGTAGGGACGGGGGGCAAATGTCAGCATCCACATTACCAGAATCCATGGCGACCGCCATTGCCGCCCTACCCGTGGACGGGCCTGCCACCCGTGCTGCCCTGCAAGCCATCTGGGAGGCCCTGGCGGCGACGGAACAGGGCGAGGTCCAGCGCGCCGGGGCTGCCTTCGGGCAACACTCGGCGCGGATACTCTGCATCAGTCCCTTTGCCCGCGCCCTCCTGTTGCGCCACCCCCACTGGCTGCCGGCACTAGCTCAAGGGCAAAGCCTCAGCCCTGCCTTTCCCCAGGAACTGGGGCAGGACGCCCTCTTCGCCGCCCTACGGCAATTTCGCAACCGGCGCATGGTGGAGATCCTCTGGCAGGACCGGCTGCCGGGCGAGCACTATGAGGAAACCGTCCGCGCCCTCAGCCAACTCGCCGAAGACTGCCTGGCCCAGGCCCTGAGCTCCGGCGAACGGGTCCTCCAGGAGCGCCATGGCCGGCCGCGCAACGCCCAGGGCGAGGCGGTGCCCTTTGTGGTCCTCGGCATGGGCAAGCTGGGCGGTGGCGAACTCAATCTCTCCTCGGACATCGACCTGCTCTTTGTCTACGGCGAGGGGGGCGCGACGGACGGCCCGCTGTCCATAGAGAATGGCGATTATTTCCAGCGCCTCGGCCGCTGGATCATCCAGGCCCTGGACACCCCCACCGCCGACGGTTTCTGTTTCCGCGTGGACATGCGCCTGCGTCCCTTTGGCGACGCCGGGCCCTTGTGCCTCCCGGCGGCGGCCATGGAACAGTATTATCAGGTCCATGGCCGCGGCTGGGAGCGCTACGCCCTCATCAAGGCCCGCCCGGTGGCCGGTGAACTGCGCTTCGGGGCACAAGTCCTGCACGGCCTGCGGCCTTTCGTCTACCGCCGTTATCTCGACTTCACGGCCCTGGACGCCCTGCGCGAGGTCAAGGCCCTCATGGACGCCGAACAGCAACGCGGCCCCGACGACATCAAAAAAGGCCTGGGCGGCATCCGCGAGATCGAGTTCATCGTCCAATCCCTGCAACTTATCCATGGCGGGCGCAATCCCACTCTGCGCGGTACCAACACCCTGGCCGTCCTCCATGGGCTCCACGCCGCGGGACTCCTGCCGGCCGATGACGCGGCCCTCCTTCACAAGGCGTATCTCTTTTATCGCAACACCGAACACTGCCTGCAGATGGTCCACGACCGCCAGACCCAGCGCCTGCCCCAAAACCAGGCCGAATGGGAGCGCCTCGCCTATGCCCTGCAGCAAGACAGCGTCGCCACCCTCCAGCAAACCCTGCAACACTTTCGGCGCCAGATCCACGAGCGTTTCGCCCTGACCCTTGCCGTGCCCGCCAGCAGCATGCCCACTGGGGCCGACCCCAGCACCGACCTCTGGCGCCACGTCCAGCAAGCAACCCTCACCAGCCCCGTCACCGCCCTCCTCGCCGAACATCGCTTCAGTAGCCCCGATCAGTCCTGGGAGCGGCTCTGGCGTTTCGCCCACAGCCGCGACGTGCAAAGTCGTCTTTCCGCCAGCGGCCGCGCCAGGGTGGACCGGATGCTGCCCCTGGTCCTCGGTCTCTGCCGCCGCGACAGCCAGCCGGATGCCCTCCTCGACCGCTTCCTGCAGATCATCGAAGCCATCCTCAGCCGCGCCAACTACCTGGCCTTGCTGGCCGAAAACCCCATTTTCCTTGGTCGCCTGGCGCAACTCCTGCAAAGCCCCTGGCTCGCCCGGGAACTGGCCCATTACCCCGTCCTCCTGGACGACGTCCTCAGTCAGCCCCGCATCGGTGTTGGCGAATGGCCCTCCGCCCTGGCCGCCCAACTCCTCTCCGCCAACGACCTCGAAGAGCGCATGGATGCCCTGCGCCGCTTCAAAAATGCCGAATTCCTGCGTCTGGCCGCCGCCCACTGGATGGAGCAATTGCGCACCGCCGAACTCTTGACGCTGCTCAGCGGGCTGGCCGAACTCTGCCTGCGCACCGCGGTGCGGTGGGCCGAGGACGAGATGCTCCGCCGCCATGGACAGCCGCGCAAGGCCGATGGCCAGCCCGCCCAGTTCGGCGTCATCGCCTTGGGCAAACTCGGCGGAAAGGAAATGGGCTTCGCCTCGGATCTCGACCTGGTCTATCTCTACGACGCTCCCCTGGACGGCGAAAGTGACGGCCCCCAACCCTTACCCAACCCCGCCTGGTTTGCCCGCCTCGGCCAGCGCCTCATCCACATCCTCGGCACCCTCACCCGCGCCGGCACCCTCTATCAGATCGACATGCGCCTGCGTCCCAGCGGCCAGTCGGGGCCCCTGGTCACCACTCTGCAAGGCTTTGCCGACTACCAGCGCCAGCACGCCTGGACCTGGGAGCATCAGGCCCTGACCCGTGCCCGGGCCGTAGCGGGCGATTCCGATCTGGGTCAACGCTTCGCGCAAATCCGGCAGGAAATCCTCTGCCAGTCCCGCGACCTGCAAACCCTGGCCGCCGATGTCCGCGCCATGCGCGCGCGCATCCACAACGCCAAAATCATCCCCCCCGGCTCATTCCATCTAAAACTCAGCCCGGGCGGGCTAACGGATATCGAATTCCTCGTACAATTTGCTATGCTAGGCCATTGTCATTCCCATCCGGAGCTTGCCGCCAGTACCAGTACCGTGACGGGCATACGGGCTTTGGCCCAGGCGGGACTGTGGCAAGCCGACGCGGCGGCGGCGCTGGAATCCGCCTGGATTTTGTATCGAACGTGGGAAACGCGACTGTGGCTGAAGCTGCAAGGCCCCAGTGTAACGCCGGAAACGACCTCCGCATGGCAGGCGATCACGGCCGCACAGCGCAGCGTCATGCGCGTTTGGCAACAACAACTCGGCGAAACCGAAAGCAAAAATTAAGGAGAAGCACGGATGTCCATGGCAGATCGCGACGGTTATATCTGGTTTGACGGGCAACTCGTCCCCTGGCGGGAAGCCACGGTACACGGACTCACCCACAGCCTCCACTACGGTATGGGGGCCTTTGAGGGCGAACGCGCCTATGCCACCCCCCGCGGGGCCGCCATCTTCCGCCTCACCGAACACACCCGGCGTCTCTTCAACAGCGCCAAGATCCTGCAGATGGACATGCCCTACACGGAAGCGGAGATCAATGCCGCCACCAAGAAAGTGATCCGCGCCAATCAACTCCAGTCCGCCTATATCCGCCCTCTCCTCTTCTACGGCGCGGAAGGCATGGGCCTGTCCGCCAAAGGCCTCAAGGTCCACGTCCTCATCGCCGCCTGGACCTGGGGCAGCTATCTCGGCCAGGAAGCCCTGGAGCGCGGCATCCGCGTCAAGGTCAGTTCCTACAGCCGTCATCATGTCAACATCCATCTGTGCAAGGCCAAGGCCACGGGCAACTACATGAACTCCATGCTAGCCCAGCGCGAGGCCGCCCATGGCGGCTATGACGAAGCCCTGCTACTCGACCGCGAAGGCTATGTGGCCGAAGGCTCCGGTGAAAACGTCTTCATGGTGCGCAACGGCACCCTCTACACCCCCACCCTCACCTCCGCCCTGGAGGGCATCACCCGCGACACCATCCTCGGCTTCGCCCGGGATGCCGGCATCCCGCTGGTGGAAAAGCAGCTCACCCGCGACGAGTTCTACATTGCCGACGAGGCCTTCTTCACCGGCACCGCCGCCGAAGTCACGCCCATCCGCGAACTGGACAACCGCAGCATCGGCAACGGCCGCCGCGGTCCCATCACCGAGGCTCTGCAAAGCCGCTACTTCGACACCGTCACCGGCCGCCGCGACGACCATCCCGAGTGGCTGCACTACACGGATTAACCCGCCCATGGCCGAAAAAATCACCTGCTGCGACAAGAGCTACCACGAGCTGGACCCCAGCGAATTGCCCTTATCCTGCCCCCTGCCCGGCATGAGCCACTGGAACGGCCACCCCCGGGTATTTCTGGCCATCGAGGACACGGGCGAGGCCCGCTGTCCCTATTGTGGCACCCTCTACATCCTCAAGGGCGGCCCGTTGCAAAAAGCGGCTGGGCACTGACCGGGTGCAATAACTCCCGTAGGAGCGGCCCATGGCCGCGATCTTTTGCCGGTCGCGAGCATTTTGGTCGCGGCCATGGGCCGTTTGGGGATACTGCCCGGGGTGCCTGGGTCAGTTCTCCTTCAGCCACCGCATAAACGCATCCGGGCCCAGATAACCTTCCTGCTGCATCAGGGTCTTGCCATCGGCAGCGACCAGCAAAAACGCCGGCGGTCCCACCAGGCGGAAGCGCTTCAAGAGGGCGCGGCTGTCGGCGTCGTCCTGGCTCACATCCACGCGAATCAGGGTCACGCCCCGCAGGCGTTCCTGCACCCGCGGGTCGGCAAAGGTCACCTGATCCATCCGTGCACACTCCACGCACCAGGTCGCCCAGAAGTCCACCAGCACCGGCTTGCCCTTGGCTGCCGTCAGGGCCGCCGTCAGTTGCGCCGGCGTTGTGACCGTGGCGAAATGCAGGGTCTCCGCTGCGCCCGCAACAGCCTTTCCCTTGGCAACAAAGGGCTCCAGGGGGGCAAAAGGCCGCGACCCGCCGGCCAGGGCGCCCAGCCCCATGACCAATCCCCAACCCAGCAGCAATATTCCCACCCCCTTCCAGAAGCGTCGCCACCCCGATGCGGGCGCAGGCAGGGCATCCACAGCCCCCAGATAGACGGCGCTGACCACCGCCAGGGCGCCCCACAGGGCCAGGGTCACTGACCCCGGCAGCACCCGCGCCAGCAGCCACACGGCAACCCCCAGCATGAGCACGCCGAAGATCGCCTTGACCCCGTTCATCCACGGGCCCGCCTTGGGCATGAAATGGCCCGCCGAGGTGCCGATGATGAGCAACGGCAAACCCATGCCCATGCTCAGGACAAAGAGGGACAAGCCGCCGAGGAAGACGTTGCCGGTCTGGGAGATGAAGAGCAGACCGCCCGCCAGGGGCGCCGCCACGCAGGGACCGACAATGAGAGCGGAAAGGGCCCCCATGACGAAGCTGCTGAGGAGGTGCCCCCCCTTGCCCACTTGGGACAAGCGGCTCTGGATGCTCGTCGGCATCTGCAGCTCATAGAAGCCGAACATGGACAGGGCCAGCAGCACGAAAATCGCGGCAAAGGTCCCCAGGATCCATGGATTCTGAAAGGCCGCCTGCAGATAGGCACCCGTCAGCCCCGCAATGACCCCGGCCACCGTGTAGGTCAATGACATCCCCAGCACATAAGCCAGAGACAGGCCAAAGGCGCGCCGCCGCGACCGGCCCTGACCACCTTCCTGGCCCACAATGATGGCTGAGAGAATGGGAATCATGGGAAAAACGCAGGGCGTAAAGGCCAGCCCCAGACCGGAGACAAAAAAGAGCCCCAGCGTCAGCCAGAAGCGCTCTTGCAGACTCGTCGCCAGCGCTCCGGCGCTACTGCCCTGAAGTGCTGGAGCCGCTGCCACCCCCCCGGCGCCCCCCGGCGCGGCAGCGGCGCTGCCCGCCGCCGCCACCGCGGAAGCGCCCAGGGGGATGGTAATGGTTTTGCGCTGCTCGGGGTAACAGACCCCCGCGTCGGCACAGCCTTGAAAAGTGCTGGTGACCGTAATGGCGGACGGCGGCGTGCCGTCGATCCGGTAGGGCACCGTCAGGGTTTGCGTCCCTTCCAGCACCCGTACCTTGCCAAAGGCCGGATCATCCAGATCCACCCCCGGCGGCAGCGTATAGGTCCCCAGAATGACGGTGCTGGGGCTGACGGAGAGGCGAATGCGGTCCCGATACAGGTGATAGCCGGGCGCCGCCCGCCAGTTCAGCAGCAGGGTATGATCTGCTCCCGCCTGGGCGCTGAATTGGAAGGCCTCGTCCGGCTGGAGGAATTGGGCAGCGCCGGCCGGGGCCGATGCGCCAAGCAAGAGCATGCCCCACAGCAACAGCGGGAAAAGTGCCCAGGCACGCAGCCAACCCTGGGCCACGCCGCCTTCCTCTCGCCATAGCCCATGGCCCGCCCGCCCGTTTCTCTGCGTTGTATCCCTGTTAGTCAAAGCCATGCGCTCCCCGAAAAGATCTGGACGACATCCAGAAATAGCATAGCAAAAAACGCGCCTGATTGTCGCCGTAGCCATCCAGACCCAAGCCCCTCTCGCTATCCTTCGCTCACGGCAGCGGCCACCCAGGTCAGATAATCGGGAAGTCCGTCCATAACGGGCAAGGCGACGATCTCCGGCAGCGTGTACGAATGCAAGGCGCGCAGACGCTGCTCCAGTGCCGCATAAGCCCTTGCCGTGGTCTTGATGAGCAGCGTGACCTCTTCGGTAATGTTCAACCGCCCTTCCCACCGGTAGATGGAAACACCCTTGGGCAATAGGTGGATACAGGCTGCGAGATGTTCGTCCACAAGGATGCGGGCCACGCGCTCGGCCTCGTCCCGGCTGGGGAAGGTGGTCATAATTACGCAGATGGCGTCGGGCGTCGCGGTGGGGATCACAAAATTTGCTCCAGGCAAGGGAACTTCTGCAGGAGGATAGCCTCTAATCTGTTGCAAGCGACTTGAAGATGGTTGCGAGCGCATGTTTCTTTCCTCCTTTGGTGGTTTTGGGCGGCACCTTCCGGCGCCGCCCTTCTTTTTCCGACCGGTCAGAATGTTTCTATTGTCATCTTGTTGGACTTTTGCTAATATTGCCTTGCAGCCAAGTATGGGTTGCGAGCGCATGTTTCTTTCCTCCTTTGTGGTTTTAGGGGCGACTTGGTCGCCCCTTTTTTAAAGCAGAGGCGCACCCTTGTCCAACCGCCCCTTCCCTGCCGCCGAACGTCCCTTCACTCTCGTCCACCGCAACGGTGAACGATTGTGCGGGATGATCCAGGATCGCCATGGGGGCCCGGTAGGCATCTACCTGCCCGGATTTGCTTCCACCATGGACGGCAACAAATCCCTCTTGCTGGCCCAAAATGCCCAGGAGCAGGGTTGGTCCTGGGTCCGTTTTGACCCACGGGGCGTCGGCCGCTCCGACGGCCTTTTCCAGGCGCTGACCGTCAGCCACTACCTCGCCGACCTGCAGCTCATCCTGGGCATGCTGGAGCAGCGGACCGTCGTGCTGGTGGGTTCCAGCATGGGTGGCTGGCTGGCCGTCATTGCCGCCGGCCGCTGGCCAGCGCGCATGGCCGGGCTGCTCCTGATCGCCCCCGCCTTCAACTTCATCCAGCAGATCTACGGCGGCCTGTCCATCACCGAGCAGCGACAGTGGCGGGAAACCGGCCTACGCCGCTGGCAAGATCCCTATGGCCTGGGCGAGATTGCCATGCAGTATGATCTGGTGGCCGATAGCTGGCGCTATGACCTCCTCCGCTTCCCGCCGCGCCTATCCTGCCCGGTGGAGATCCTGCATGGCAGCGCCGATGAGGCGGTACCCCTGCGGCAAAGTTATCAATTTGCCGCCGTCGCCCAAGCGCCGCTCCTCAGCGTGCGCCCCCTCATCGGCGCCGAGCACCGTCTCCAGGGTGCCGATGCGGTGCTGCTGCGCAGTCTGCAGGGTCTCTGGTCCCATGCCGCCGTAGAAGACCTCCCGGGTATTCAGCCCTAGAACGACCAGGGCATGCAACGCGCCCAGCCGCCAACCCGATTCCCGCCATCGCCGCACCCCTTGACAGGGGGCTGTCAGTCCTTATGATTAGCACTCGATGGGTGTGACTGCTAACAGCACCCAGATGTTTAGGTTCTGTCCGTCCTATTGAGCAACAGTGAGGAAGCGTTCCATGAAACTTCGTCCCCTGCATGATCGCGTGGTCATTCGTCGTCTTGAAGAAGAGCAGAAGAGCGCTGGCGGGATCATCATTCCCGACACCGCCAAGGAAAAGCCCGTTCAGGGTGAAGTCGTTGCCGTCGGCAACGGCAAGATCCTCGAAGACGGGAAAGTCCGCGCCCTGGATCTCAAGGCCGGTGATCGTGTCCTCTTCGCCAAATACGCCGGCACCGAAGTCAAGGTGGAAGGCGAGGAACTCCTCGTTATGCGCGAGGATGACGTGATGGCCGTCATCGACAAGTAACACACCATGAATCCAGCCGATTGATCATACTGATGAATCGAGCCGTGTCCGTTTCCGAAACCGTTTTGATAGAGGTGTATCCATGCCAGCCAAACAGATAGCTTTTGCTGAACACGCCCGCGACAAGATGCTGCGTGGCGTCAACATTCTTGCCGATGCCGTCAAGGTCACCCTCGGTCCCAAGGGCCGCAATGTCGTCCTCGACAAGTCTTTCGGCTCCCCCACCATCACCAAGGACGGTGTTTCCGTCGCCAAGGAGATCGAACTGGCCGACAAGTTCGAAAACATGGGCGCCCAGATGGTCAAGGAAGTAGCCTCCCAGGCCTCCGACGAGGCGGGTGACGGCACCACCACCGCCACCGTACTGGCCCAGGCCATCATCCGCGAAGGCCTCAAGGCCGTCATCGCCGGCATGAACCCCATGGACCTGAAGCGCGGCATCGACCAGGCCGTCGGGGTGGTCGTGACCGAGCTCAAGAAGCAGTCCAAGCCCTGCAACACCCAGAAGGAAGTCGCCCAGGTAGGCACCATCTCCGCCAATTCCGACGAATCCATCGGCAAGATCATTGCCGAAGCCATGGAGAAGGTGGGCAAGGAAGGCGTCATCACCGTGGAAGAGGGTTCCGGTCTGGAGAACGAGCTGGCGGTCGTTGAGGGCATGCAGTTCGACCGCGGTTACCTGTCCCCCTACTTCGTCAACAATCAGGAGAAGATGGTGACGGAGCTGGAGAACCCCTACATCCTCCTCCACGACAAGAAGATCTCCAGCATCCGTGACCTGCTGCCCGTCCTCGAACAGGTGGCCAAGGCCGGCCGTCCCCTGCTGATCGTGGCCGAAGATGTCGAAGGCGAAGCCCTGGCGACGCTGGTGGTCAACACCATCCGCGGCATCATCAAGGTAGCGGCGGTCAAGGCCCCGGGCTTTGGTGATCGGCGCAAGGCGATGCTCGAAGACATGGCCATCCTCACCGGCGGCCGCGTGGTCTCCGAGGAAGTGGGCATGAAGCTGGACAGCACCGCCCTCAGCGATCTGGGTCAGGCCAAGAAGATCGTCATCGACAAGGAAAACACCACCGTCATCGATGGCGCCGGACAGGCCAGCGAGATCAAGGCCCGCGTCGAGCAGATCAAGCGTCAGATGGAAGATGCCAGCTCCGACTATGACCGGGAGAAGCTCCAGGAACGGATGGCCAAGCTGGCGGGCGGCGTTGCCGTCATCAAGGTGGGTGCCGGCTCCGAGATGGAAATGAAGGAGAAGAAGGCCCGCGTCGAAGACGCCCTGCACGCCACCCGTGCGGCGGTGGAGGAAGGCATCGTCCCCGGTGGCGGCGTGGCCCTCATCCGCGCCCGCAAGTCCCTGGAAGGAGTGACGGGCAACAACCATGACCAGAACATGGGCATCGCCATCATCCGTCGCGCCATCGAAGAGCCCTTGCGGCAGATCGTGGCCAATGCCGGCGGCGAAGGCAGCGTGGTGCTGAACAAGGTCGCCGATGGCAAGGACGGCTTCGGCTACAATGCCGCCAACGACGAATATGGCGACATGTTCGCCATGGGCGTCATCGACCCCACCAAGGTTACCCGCACGGCCCTGCAAAAGGCCGCCAGCGTGGCCGGCCTGATGATCACCACCGAGGCGATGATCACCGAACTGCCCAAGAAGGAGAGCGCCGGTGGCGGCGCCCCCGATATGGGCGGCATGGGTGGAATGGGCGGTATGGGCGACTTCTAAGCCGCCCCCTCGCCGGCAAGGCGGTGGTAAACCGCCTATCCAGCCAACCGGCCCCTGTATGGGGCCGGTTTTTTATTTTCCATGGTCCATCCGGGATTTGGGTGTCGGGCCCTGCTTGTGGCACACTGCGCCGAAAACCCGCGGAGAAACCTGCTCATGACCTTACCTGCCAGCTACGACCTGGAGATTGCCGGCCTGCGCCGCTCACTCCCTCTATTCCGGGTACAACCGGATCTGGCCATTGCCGTGCTCAATATCCTGGGCGACACCGAACTGGTGGAAGTCTCCGCCCGCCAGCTCGCGGTCCGTCTGGCCGAGCATGATTACGCCGTGCTGGTGACTGCGGAGGCCAAAAGCATCCCCCTGGTCCACGCCCTGTCGGTACACAGCGGCCGGCCCTACGTGGTGCTGCGCAAAAGCTACAAATCCTACATGGGCGATGCCCTGCAGGCGCAGACCGTATCCATCACCACCGGGGCCCCGCAAATGCTCTATCTGGATAGCAAGGATCGGGCCCTCCTCAGCGGTAGCCGCATCGTGCTGGTGGACGACGTAGTGAGTACCGGTTCCACCCTGACCGGCATGCGCGCCCTGATGAGCCAGGCGGATGCCCATGTCGTCGGGGTAGCGGCCATCTGCACCGAAGGCGACGCCAGCCAATGGCAGGAGGTCATTGCCCTTGCCCACTTGCCGCTCTTCCCGAGCCGCAAGGACGGAGCAATGACGCCCTAAAAAACCCCCAGGCGCCCGCGCAACTCTTCGGACCCCACCACCTCCCGGCCGGCGATGAGGGCACGGGCGGCGTCTGCCTGTCCCCAGACGTTCCACAGCAACACGCCATGGACCTGATTATCGCGCAGAAAATACACTACGCCCTGATCTCCTTCCCTGGACAGGTCGATAAAGGTGGCCATGCTGCTCCAGCACTCGCCCACCGCCTCGAAGCCGAACTCGTAAATATCGCTGAAAAACATGCCCTGATGCGTGTAGGGTTGGTCCAGTCCCGCCATGACCAGGCCCGCATGGCGCCCCGTGGCCTCGGCATTGTCCCAATGCTCCAGACGCAGGGGCTGACCCCAAACGGGGTCGGGAAAGGTGGCCATATCCCCGGCAATCCAGATCTGTGGATCACTGCTGCGCAGGCGATCATCCACCGCAACCCCCCCGCCAGCCAGTTGCAGACCTGCCGCTTCCGCCAAGGCGGTGTTGATTTGCAGGCCAATACCATAGGCGACCCAGTCACAGGCCATCTCCTCGCCACTGGCACAGCGCGCCACCGGGCCTGCAGGGCCCATGGTCAGCTCGGCAAAGCGCTGTTCCGTACTCAACAAGACCCCGGCGCTCTGATATCGATCGCTGATCATCTGCACCAGGGCGGGCGGTAAGACATGGGACAAGGGCCCACTCCCGGCAACGCAGTATTGCACCTGCAGGCCGGTCTGGCGCGACAAGGCCACGGCCAGTTCGGCACCCAGAAAACCGCCGCCCAGGACCAGTACCTTACCCCCTTGGGCCGCCCGCGCCCGCAAGCGCCGATAGTCCTCCAGGGTACGCAGGGTCAGCACCCGATCCCGTAGGGTCTCCGGGGTGGCAAGGATGCGTGGGGTACCGCCCATGGCCAACAACAGCTTGCCATAGTCATAATCCCTGCCCGCCGCCGTCCGGACCCGGCGGCGCCCCCGCTGCACCGCCAGCACCGGGTCCCCCAGCGCCAGTGTCACTTGCAGGGCTGCCCAGTCGGCAACGCTTTTGATGGGCAAATCCCCCTCCTCCTGCTGCCCGAGCCATAGCCCCTTGGAAAGGGGAGGACGCTGGTAAGGCGGCTCCCGCTCCGCGCCCAGCAGCAGGATGCTGCCCTCCTTATCCTGTTCGCGAATGGCCAGCGCCGCCGCAGCGCCCGCCGGTCCCCCGCCCACGATGACATAATCAAAATGCGACATCTCGCTCCACCTCCGCCAGAACGCCCCCCCGGAACTACCTTTATCTTAGAACAGAAGCAGCGGTTGGCCAGTCTGATGCCCCCTCATGGTCTACGCCAGGGTAAAACGGGCGGCACCTTCCACCATAGCAGCAGTACCCCGATCCAGACCAGGACATAAACCGTGGTGAAAAAAATCATGGGCAGATGCCAGAACAAGAGATGATCGATCCAGGTCTGGATCAGGGGGAGGCGATAGCCTTGACGCCCCGCCGCTTCCTGCAGACGGCTCTGCCAGATGGTAAAAAAGCAGGCACGGCCGAGCAGGGCCTGCGCGGCCACCACGAAGAGCGTGGCGAGGTGGAGGGCCCGCCACCAGAAGATGCGCACCCACTGCCAGCCCCGCCAGCCACCCAGCGGAATGGCGATCAGGCCAAAAACATTGAAGGCGATGATCAGGATATGAAAAGACAGGATCAACTGCGCCAGCCAAAGATCGCTTTGCATGCCCCGGCGTCTGTCAAGGTAGTTGTCGCGTTTCCCATTTTTTAAGCGGCCTTTTTATCCTGCCGCTGCGGGTTCAGATCTACCGCACCGA
>NZ_RIZI01000147.1 GCF_003721225.1 Acidithiobacillus sulfuriphilus
GGGCGGGTGCAGACCTGGGGCGGCGGGCGGGCGTGGCGGTGGGTGGGGGTGGCGCGGCATTACCGGCGGCCGGTGGCTATGGAAAAGCTGGAGTATCTCACGGCGGCGAGTCTCTTGCTGCGGCGGGAGGCGCTGGAGGATGTGGGGCTTTTCGATGCCGGGCGCTATTTCATGTATTGGGAAGACGCGGACCTTTGCTTTCGCTTGCGTGCCCAAGGCTGGAAGCTCGCCGTGGCGGCGGATGCGCTGATTTGGCATCAGCGGTCTTCCAGCCTGGGACACACCAATCCCCTCAAGGATTACTATGTGATGATGTCGGCCGGGCAGTTCGTCCGGCAGTATGCCCGTTATCCACGGCTGGCGATGATTCTGGGTGCGCTGGGGCGGGTGACGCGGCGGGTCGGGCTGGGCAGATGGCGCAATGCCGGGGCGATTCTCCGGGCGCTGCGGGGTGCGCCTTACGGCCTTTCACCGTCCACGGCCGTGAGCCCAAGCCCACGGCGGAGTGGGCCGCTGCGCGTGGCGGTGGAGGCCACCACGCTGTCGGGGCGGCTGGCAGGGATCGGGCATTATACCGCTGCGCTGTGTCAGCAACTGGTGACGGAAGGGTCGGCCACGCTCGCCTACTTTACGGCGCGCTCCTGGGCGCGGGAGCCGCCGCGGCCGGCGGGTCTGCGCATTCCCCGCCCGTTGCAGTGGCGCAAGCGTATTCCCATGGGTCGGGAGCTGCAGTTCGTCTTGCAGGGGCGGCAACTGGCGCGGCTGGAAGGTCTCTGGCGGCCGGATGTGATCCTGGGGCCCAACTTTGTCCTGCCGCCTGCCAAGGCGCCATCTGTCCTGGTGGTGCATGATCTTTCCCATATCCGCTATCCGGAGGTCCACCCGCCGGCCCGTGTGGCCTTTTTGAACCGTCATTTGCGGCCGGCTCTGGCTCGGGCAGGGGCGGTGCTGACGGATTCGCGCTTTACGGAAGCGGAATTGTTGCATCATTTCCCGGAGGTGGCGGGGCGGACGCATGTGGTGTATCCCGGTATCAGCGGGCGTTTTGCCGTGGCTCCGGCTGCGGAGGTGGAAACGGCCTTGGACGGGGTTTTGCTGGGAGACGATCGGCGCTTTTTCCTCTTTCTCTCCACCCTGGAGCCGCGCAAGAATCTGGCGGGCTTGCTGGCGGCCTATGCGGCCTTGCCGGCGGCGATCCGTGGGGCGCACCCGCTGGTGCTGGTGGGGCAGATGGGTTGGCAGCAGAGCAATTTCGCCGCGGTCCTGACGGGGATGGTGGAGCGCGGCGAGGTGCGGATGCTGGGTTATCTGCGCGACGAACTGCTGCCGGCCCTCTATCGCCGCGCCCTGGCGCTGGTCTACCCGTCCCTCTACGAAGGCTTTGGTCTGCCGCCCATCGAGGCCATGGCCACGGCCTGCCCGGTGCTGGCGGCCAACGTGACCGCCATGCCGGAGGTCTGCGGCGATGCGGCGCTCTATTGCGACCCGCTGGATGTGGGGTCCATCACCGCGGGGATGCGGCGTCTGGCGGAGGACGATGCGCTGCGGGCTCGGCTGGCGGCGGCAGGCCCGGCGCGGGCGGCGCTCTATACCTGGGAGGCGGCGGCGACGCAGGTGTTGGGGGTGATGCGGGAAGTGGTGGGGCGTTAGAGCGGTGGTGGCGGTTGCATACCATGGTTCGCCTGCCTAGACTGAACCCATAATGGCTAAATTGATCAAAGCGTTGCTTGCCGGTGTCACGGCGTAACGATGTGCAGACGATTGCGGAAAAGACCGCCAGGGCCGGGGAGGTAACCCATGGAGAAGAGAGAGGCTATGACCAGGCTCGAACGCATTCTGCGGAAACATGCCGAGCAGCGCCGTGCAACTGCCCTGCTGAGGGCCGCGACTGCTGTCGATAGATTACAAAATATGGGCATCAAGGTGCAGATCATCGGCTCGTTGGCGGAAGGCCGCTTCCAGGCGCACTCGGATGTGGATTTCCTCATTGAGCGCTTGGCGGACCCCTCGCAGAGATACACGCTGGAGAGCGTAGTGGAAGATGTGCTGCAAGACATTCCGTTTGACGTGGTATACGCCGACGAGGTGCGGTGGAGTGATCAGTAGGCATCCCCTGTTCATTCTCCTCGACAAGGAGCTGAATGACATCGTGCGGGAGTCCAACTACCTGCTCTCGGCGCAAGACGCGCTCCATAAAGATCTGCCCGCCGTCCACCCACAACTGGATCAAATCGTCTACATCGCCATGGCCTCCACCATCGAGAAACTCTACGGCGGAATGGAGAAATGCCTGCAAAGGATCGCCGCCAATGTGGACGAATTCAGCCCAAAAGGGGATAGCTGGCACAAAGACCTGATCGACCAGATGGAGATCGCCACCGAAGACCGTCCGGCGGTGCTCTCCCACGACACAGCCAATGCGCTCCATATATTCAGGGCATTCCGGCATCGAGAGCGCAATATCTACGGAAGCGTGCTGGACCGGCAGCGAATCCTTGCATTAACGGAAGACGCGCTCGCTCTGTTAAAAGCCTTCCGGGACGATATCAGCAAATTCGAGAGGGCCATGGGTGAGGAATGATCCCATGGGCGGCGCGCTGTACTTGGGAGGCGGCGGGCGCAGGTGTTGGGGGTGGTGCGGGAAGTGGTTGGGGCGCTAGGGCTTGAAGGACCGGCGGAGTGATTTATTCCGTGGGGATGAACGGATTTTTCACGGTTACCAGTCCTTCAAACACTTGGCCATGTTGCAGGTCTTCGGTGAGCAATACGGCGCAGCCTTGCTGCATCGCCGATGCGACAATGAGCGAGTCCCAAAAGGATAATCCGTAGCGGTCTTCCACCTGCCACGCGCTGTTCAGTATGACCGGGTTGTCGTCCGCCGGATTCCAGGTCAATAAATCGCGTACCAGGGCCCGGGCAGTTTCGCGGGGAAGGCCTGGACGGGTCTTGCGGGTAACCACGTTATAGAACTCCCGCAGTGCCTGCAGGCTGGTGCGGCCCTTACGACTGGACCAGAGGCTCCGGAGCCATTGGGAGGCGACCACTTGTTTATCGGGAGTGCTCGCATCCATGCTGTAAACGAAGATGTTGGTGTCGACGAAAACTCGTGCCGTTTTCATCGGTCATAACGATCTTCGCGACGGGGGAGCGTTTCACCGCTACTGACAGGCTGGGGTTTTCTGGAAAAAAAGTCCTGCATGGCCTGCGTGTAGGCATGCTCCTGCTGGTACTGCGATTCGAGCATTTCGCCGAGCATGCGCGAGATGCTGGACCGCTGTTTTGCCGCCTCGATGCGCGCCCAGTTCGCCGTTTCTTCGTTGATCGTGATGGTGATGTTCACTTTACCCATGTCGCCCCCCTATCCACACGGTTACTGTGTAGCACGAATAATGTGTAACGAGCAATAGGCTAACGCTGCACTGACTTGGTTTGGCTCTCGTCCTGGGGTATGGTCTGCCTACGTCCAGTTTGCCTGTCGTCGCATCGGCCTCAACCTGAGTATCCCAGGCAGCGGCGTCAAATTCAGCGAACCAGCGTCGGAATGCTGCGAGGTCGGCGGCAGGGGGCAAGCTCTGAACGGCTTTTTCCACCATCTCAACCGTAGTCATGGCACGATTCCTCAGGGAAAAAACATAAAGATACAAGCATCTTGCTTTCCTGGCTACCTGGGGTAGAAAAGGTCTCGCCGGCATTATTCAGCGCCGGTGGTCTCCCGCGCATCCGCTGGCTGGTAGGTGGTGTACCAGTCGTTTTCCAGGATCACCTGGAGGAGTCGTCGGGTGCTTTGCGCCCAGGTGAGATGGGGCATGTCTTTGGACTGCGGCGCCTTGCCCTGCCCGCCTGCCAGAGTGCCTCAACCGCTGCCAGCGCCTGGGCGTGGCCTTTGCGTGGTTCCAGGGTGCCGACCATGAGCAATTCGCAAACGAATGCTCCATCCTATTTGCTTTAAGAGAACAAGATTGAACAAGGCGAAAAATATAAAATATTTGTTCCTTGTTAACGATGGGTTGGAATTCACAATAAAGGCAGACAAGTGCCCTGCTAAATTTAAACTTACTGCCGTACGGGGAAATCGTGCATGGTATGGCGGGGCCTTTATCGTAGACGCAATCCGGCGGAGAGAGGATGATGTATTATCACCATAGTCCCTATGCACATATATGGTAGGCAGGACTTTTGCCTTACCTTTCAGCAATACCTCCGCCATCCAGATCCAATCGCCGGCCAGACAATTTGGCATCGTACATTCTTCAACGGCAGCTCGGCGATAAGCTCCGCAGAATATGGAGTTTTCAGTGACCAGCCAAATATATTTTGTGACTCTTAACATGGGTGAGTCGGAACTCGGCTGAATGACTTTCCCATATCCAGTGATATTGCCGTCGCCTCGGTGGTACGCCGCCACACCGGATACCAGCACTAATGACTGATCGTTCTCCAATTCATTAATACATGCCCCAATATAGTTGGGGTCGAGATAGTCATCGTCACCATGCCAGAGAAAGTATTTTCCAGTCGCTTGCGACCTTGCGTATTCGAAATTCGCAGTTGGCCCTTGATTCTCTGAATGGCGGAAATATCTTACCCGGCGGTCCGACTGCGCGAGCGCAGCGCATATATTCTCCGTATCATCAGATGACGCATTGTCCGAGATGATTATTTCCAGATTCTTGTAACTGGATGCCAGCAGCGCATCAACCGCTCTTTGGAGTTTGCTGGCACGATTATACGTGGGTATGCAAACGCTCACCAAGGGGTCTAGCTGCCTGACAGGGCCATCCATTTGCGCATTAGCTCCTTGCAATCCGACGCATTGCCTTAAAGACCGTCTGACGTCCTAGCGGAGTCGTCATGGTGGTGGCCAGCAGTACCAGAACGGCGCCCATGGCCAAAAACATGGATTCTGCGGGGAGGCTCATTTCCGGGTGTTGCTCTGCCCATAAAAACATTCCCAGCGCGATGACTAGACCCATTAGCAGGGGGCCGAATACGTCGGCTTCATACCATTTCCATTTCTCGTGTCTCAGTATCTTCAGGTGCATGGCCGGGACTGCGAACAGAATGTAGCCGGTGTTGATCGCCACCCAGATCCACGCCGCAGCCATAACCCCATAACGCGGCACCAGGATGAGAAAAGCGGGGATGATGATGGCTGCGGCGATGGTGTTTACAATAACGGTGAGGCGTGACCAGCCATGGGCGAGTTGGGCCATGTAGGGGACGTGCATCAGGCCGTTCAGGGCGGTGCCGATGACCCATATCGAGAGAATCGGGGCTACGGCCTGCGTGGTTGCCGCGCTATGGGTCCACAGATAAATGATCTGATGCGAAAAAAAAGACAGGATGAGCGTGGCCGGGATGACGGAGATGGTCAGCAACTGCGCAAACTGGTGATATTGCATGGTGAACGCCTTTTCCTCTCCGGATGCGACCAGTTCGGTAAAGCGCGGGTAGGCCACGTTGCTGATGGGCACAATCAGAATGGAAAGCGCGCCCGCCACCGTGCTCGCCAGGGTAAAGTAGCCGAATTGCTCTAATGGCAGCAAGGTGGACAGGAGCAGCTTATCCACTTGGGTGAGGATCGTGGCCAGGAAGGTGATCATGGTCATGCCCGCCGCGAAGCTCCAAACTCCCCGAAGGGCGTCGATGCTGAATTTCGGAGGATTTGGAGGCGTTGGCAAATACCGATGCGTTTGCCTGGCCAGCAGGATGGTTTCCAGGGCGTAGGTAAGCGCCTGAAAAATAAAGAAAGCCTGGATGGTGGGTGAAATCAGGGCCAGCACCCCGATGGACCCCAGCCCGCGAATGGTGGCAAAAGCCGCAGTCACACCATTCAGCCATACCTGGTGCTGCAGGCCGAGGATGGCGCTGCGGTAGAGGGTATCCACCCAGCGAAACGCGATAATCACACCGGTGATCATGAGGGCATGGGTGACCGTTCGGATGGAAAGCACCTCCACCTTTAGCCAGTCTGTGGCGATCCAGGAAGCTATGCCGATCACGATGACGGCGAGCAACGCCGCAATCCCCATATAAATCATTTCGACGGATTTGAGCAGGTCACGGATACTTTGCGGGGTGTGTATTCCCGCGGTGAAGCGTGACATTTCCCGATTGATGGTGGGGGATAGTCCCATATCCAACAGCGCGAACCACGCCTGGAGTGAAGCGTATACACCGATCAGGCCGTAAGCCTCTATGCCAAGGTAGCGGATATAGACGGGTAGAAAGGCCAGCCCCATCAGGGCGCTCCAGCCGCCGCCGAGGTAGTTGGCGATGATGTTGCGTTTTACGCTAGACATTCACTACAGGCCTTCTTTCCATGATCGCCACCATCATCCGCCCATCCTGCAAATATGGCACAAGGCTGTCCCAATGGATGAGGCATCATCGATGTGTCCGTTATCGTAGATTTCAGCTCCGCTGGCGTAGTTCACACTCGCTTGAGATAGCCATCGGGGGCAACGGTGATCAGGAGTTTATTCTCGATGCTCTTGTCGATCTCGAAAGCCAAGGGCGCACCGTCCGCCGCGTTGCGGCCTTCCTCGGTCAGTCTGCGCAAGTATTCCCAAATCGCTGTTTTGGGATTGTTTCCCTTGCTCCACGGCCGGTCCGGGTACATTTCGTCCGGGAGATCCTCGATGATGGAGTCAAAAACGCAACAATAGCTGTCCTTGCTCACCAGCGGCGCATAGGCCTCCAGCTCCGCCAAGACGTGCTCGTGGGTGTGGTTGGAATCCAGGGAAACCAATACCCGCGTATAATTCCTGGCAATATCGTGTACCTGCGCGATGACCTCCGCAGCGATGGATGAGCCCTGAATCATGTCGATGCGATGGGACATGGGGTGCGCCTCGATGGCTGCCCGATTGTGGGCGCGGATGTCGATGTCGATGCCCAGGACCCGGCGTTTTGTCGCCCGCGGATCAAGCATCCGTCCTGCTTCCACCGCCTCACAGTAATCCAGCATCGCCAGCATGGAGGCGTTCATGATGAGCGATCCGCCATGGGCGATGCCCGTCTCGATGATCAGATCGGGCTTTATCTGCCATATCAACTCCTGCATGGCGATCATGTCTTGTGGATACTGGATGATGGGACGGCCAAGATAGGTGAAATTATAGGAATATTTTGGTATGGTGCTTGCAACCATGAAGGCGTGCGCTGCCCGTTTAACTTCAGAGTTCGCATAAGATGCGATTCTTTCCTGACACTCCTGCAGGAACTCCTCGTGCATAGTTTGCATTATCGTTCACCAGTAATAGAAGAAAACTTCTTTGCATCGCCCCAAAAAGCCATCGGCTCATAATCAGGGTATGGATAATAACCAATATTCAGTCGGATGTGTGACTCCCGTTGGGCTAGATGTTGTTCCACCAGTCGCCGGACGGAGATCGGTTCTCCACTACAAATATTTACGATGCCTGTGCATTGCGGGTGCTCCATCAGATTTACCAGTTTGGTGGCAACATCTTCCACGGGAAGATAATCCCGTAACTGCTCGCCGCCGGACATATTGAATACAGGGTCGCCGCTGTCGATGGCGCGATCCAGTTGGGCAATCAGGCTATTCTGGTTTTGACCATTACCATACATATAAAAAAGCCGCGCCCATTGAAAGGTAATATCCTGTTTTTGTGGCAGTACTTCAACGAATTTTCGCAAAGTATCCTTGGCCAGCGCGTATGGGTTGCCTGGCAGCGATGGCATATCCTCTGATAAGCAACCATTTCTCATGCCGTACTCAAAACAAGTTCCCGTAATGAGTAGGTGGCGCGCCCCGCCCTCGACTAAGGACTTGATAAAAAGGTAATCTGCAAACAAATTTCGCTCGAAATGAAACAGCTCTTTATAATTGGGCAATCCTTCCCAGGCTAGATGGATCACCACATCGGGTAATCCAAAAAATTGAAAAACATTTTCTCTGGGTTGATATATGTCGCAGGCAATAAAATGAACATGCTCGTACCAGTCAAATCCACGCGCTTTGGATGGATTTCTGGCAACAGCAGTCACCGTATGACCACGTGCCAATAATTGTGGAATCAAATGCTGTCCGACAAAACCCGTTGCTCCGGTCACCAGTACCTTCATAGGTTTTCCGTAAAATGGGTGCGCATTGCATCAACGAAGATTTCTGCCTGCTCCACCATTTCGCGGGCATCATCGAATTCAACGGAGTCGCCCTTGTAATCCGCGACAAGGCGAATTTCTTCTGCGCGCTTCAAGAGGCGCCCCAGTTCTTTGGGGATCGGACCGTTTTTGACGAGATGCAAGCCAAATGCAGCGATCAAACCGCTGTGAGTCTTGCCAATGTCGGGCTGCACTGGCGCGCCCGACGCCAGCAGCGCTGCGCGAGCGGCATCGAACATGGCGTAGTAAGCCCGGTTGCAAGCGCCATCGACATCGTCCAGGTCGAGTAAGGCACGCGCCGATGCGCGGGCGCGAACCGCTTTCGACATCAGCGCTTCTACCGTTAGCGCGCCGCTCATAGCCGAACACCTTCACTGGCGATGTTCTTCAACAGCAGCGGATTCGAGTAGGTTTCGGGGTGCTCCCATTCGTCCATCCATACCGGCAACGGGGAGATATTGATTCCCGTCTCCAGCAACACATCAAAAGCCACATCGGCCATGGCCAGTTTGGTGGGAAGAAAGCGCTGGTGCGCTCCACGCAGAAGTATGGCTACATCCGCATCGCTGTCCGGGCGGTGTGTTTGCCGTGCGCGGCTGCCAAACAGGATCGCCGCGGCCATGTCGTACTGGCTGGCCATGCGCTGGACGAACAGGCTTGTGGCCTGTGCAGTATCGGAGTCCAGGAGTACGGTTTTCATGCTTGCTCATCTCCTTCATGGGTGGCCGAGCTTACCACAAGTTTCGGCACTGCCACCGCGAACTCTCCGCCCCAATCCCGGATATACCCATGCTGGTCCTTCACTTCGTCTGCGATGTTCCAGGGCAGGATCAGGACGATATCCGGACGGCGCTCTTTGAGCACGGCAGGGGGCAGAATAGGGATGTGGGAACCGGGGAGGAATTTCCCCTGCTTGGACGGCGCGGCATCGCAGACATAGCGTAGCAAATCCGGCTTGATGCCGGCGTAGTTGAGCAGGGTGTTGCCTTTGGCGGCGGCGCCGTAGGCGGCAACGGATTTGCCCGCTCGCTTTTGCGCAATCAGGAAAGCGAGGAGGTCGTCTTTCACGCGGTCGGCGCGCGGCTGAAAGGCGCGATAGGTTTCCGGATCGCGTAGGCCCGCTTGATCCTCTTCTTCCAGCAGCTTCGCCACCGCCCCGGTGGTGTCGCGTTCATCCTCCGCATGGCAGCCGTAGATGCGCAGGCTGCCGCCGTGGGTGGGCAGCTCTTCCACATCCCACACGCGCAGACCCGCTTCGGCGAAGATGCGGCTCACGGTGTACAAGGAAAGATAGGAGAAGTGTTCGTGATACACGGTGTCGAACTGGGTGTTTTCCAGGAGGCGCATCAGGTGGGGAAATTCCAGCGTGATGGTGCCTGAGTCTTTGAGGGCGGCCTTGAGGCCGGCCGTGAAGTCGTTGATATCCGGCACATGGGCGTAGACGTTGTTGCCGATGATGAGGTCCGCGCGTTTGCCTTGGGTGGTCAGGTGTTGGGCCAGTCGCGTGCCGAAAAATTCCCGCAGGATGGGGATGCCCAGACTTTCTGCGGCATCTGCCGTGCCGGCGGTGGGCTCGATGCCGAGGCAGGGGATGCCCGCCCCTACGAAATTCTTGAGCAGATAGCCGTCATTGGCGGCCACCTCCATGACCAGGCTGTCTTTTCCGAGTGCCAGCCGGGCGCTGATCATGCGGACATAGCGGGCCGCATGCTCCAGCCAGCTTTGGGAAATGGACGAGAAATACGCATAGTCCGCGCGAAAGAGTTCGTCCGCCTGGGCGTAGTCTTCCGTCTGCACCAGCCAGCAGTGGTGGCAGACAAAGAGCTTGAGCGGGAAGTACCGTTCGGGCGCCAGGAGGTCGGCCGCGGACAGGTAGGCATTGGAGGGCGGGGCGAAGCCGAGATCCAGGAATACGTGTTGGAGCGGTTCGTGGCAGTGACGACATTTCATACAGTCATTCCTGAATAATCGGCGTTCAGCGGTGGATGATGGCGGTCACGCGCGGAGAGATCGGCAACGGGCAGCGGCCAGGCAATCCCCAGCCGGGGCTCGTCATGGCGCAGGCCGCCTTCGGCGGCGGGGGTGTAGTATGCGGTGTGCAAATAGAGCAATTCGCTTTCCGCTTCGAGCACCTGGAAGCCATGGGCACAACCCTCCGGGATCACCAGCATGCGGGCGTTATCCGGGGTCAATTCCTCTGCATGCCAGTGCAAAAACGTCGGCGACCCGGCGCGCAAATCCACCGCCACGTCCCAGACGCGCCCCCGGATGCAACGCACCAGCTTCATTTCGGCATGGGGCGGGAGCTGGTAGTGCAAGCCCCGGACCGCGCCCACCATGCTGGTGCGGGAGTGGTTGATCTGGACGATGTCGCGGTTGCCGATTATAGCGGCCAATTCATCTTTGCAGAAGAAGCGTGAGAAAGCGCCGCGCCGGTCCGCGAAGGGCTGGGTCGCCACGATGGCGACCCCCCGCAGGGCGGTGGAATGAATGTTCACGCGGCGCTCCAGGTCACGCCGGCGGCCCGGGCGCGGGCAATATACGCCCCAAGCTGCGCTCGACTGATGACGTTGCCGTGCTCCAGATATGCCCGGTACCAGTCGGCGGTGGCGATGACGGCATCGGACAGGGACCAGACCGGCTTCCAGCCCAGCCGGGCTTTGGCCTTGGCGCTGTCCAGATACAGCAGGTGGGCTTCATGGGGCTGGGGCTGCGCGCTTGCCTGCCAGGACAGGTCGGGCCAGTGCGCCTGCAGTCGCGCGAGTACGTCTGCAACGGTGCGGTTCCCTTCCGCATCGGGGCCGAAATTCCACCCTTCCGCCAGCTCCCGCCGTCCTTCCAGCAACTGTTGCCCCAGGAGCAAATAGCCGCTGAGGGATTCCAGCACATGCTGCCAGGGCCGGGTGGCGCCGGGGGAGCGGATTTCCAGGAGGGATTGTTGGGTGATTGCGCGAACGAGGTCGGGGATCAGGCGGTCTTCCGACCAGTCCCCACCGCCGATCACGTTGCCGGCGCGGGCGGAGGCGAGCAGGGGAGCGCCCTCTCCGTGAAAGAAGGAATGACGATAACTGGCAACCACCATCTCGGTCGCGGCCTTGGAGGCGCTATAAGGGTCATGTCCACCGAGTCGGTCCGTTTCCCGATAGCCCCAGGACCACTCCCGGTTTTCGTAACATTTGTCGGAGGTCACGACCAGGATCGCACGCACGCTCGGGGTTTGCCGGCAGGCCTCCAGGAGGTTGGCGGTCCCCATGACGTTGGTGGACCAGGTTTGGAGCGGGTCCCGGTAGGAACGCCTGACCAGCGGCTGGGCGGCAAGGTGGAAAACGATTTCCGGCTGGGTGCTGGCCAGGACGTGGAGCACGGCGGAGCCGTCCCGCAGGTCGCAGCGATGATCGGACATATTTAGCCGGAGCAGGTCCCAATGGTTGGGATCTGCCTCGGGGGGCAACGCCATCCCCGTGACTTCGGCACCCATTTCGGTGAGCCACAAGGCGAGCCAACTGCCCTTGAACCCTGTGTGTCCGGTCAAGAGCACTTTTCGCCCACGGTACTGGTCGGCAAATAACCTCATGTCCAGATTTTCCATGGGGGACTGTTGCGCCACAAGTCTTCCAGATGGGTTTTGTCCCGGAGCGTGTCCATGGCTTGCCAGAAACCCCTATGTTTGAACGCCACCAACTGCCCTTCCCGGGCAAGACCGACCAACGGCTCGGCTTCCCAACTGGTCTGATCCCCTTCGATCAGGTCCAGGGCGGAGGGCTCCAGCACAAAAAACCCTCCATTGATCCATGCGCCGTCGCCGGCGGGCTTCTCCTGGAAACTTTGCACGATGTCCTCCCGCATGTTCAGCGCGCCGTAGCGCCCCGGCGGCTGAATGGCGGTGACCGTGGCCCGCTTGCCGTGTTTGCGATGAAATTCAACCAGCGCTTTGATGTCGATGTCGGAAACCCCGTCACCATAGGTGAAACAAAAGGTTTTGTCTCCGATATGATCTCGTACCCGTTTGAGCCGGCCCCCGGTGAGGGTGTCCTGCCCGGTGTCGACGAGGGTTACCCGCCAGGGTTCGGCGTGCCCCTGATGGACCTCCATCCGATTGTTCGCCATATCAAAGGTGACATCGGACATGTGCAGGAAGTAGTTGGAGAAGTACTCCTTGATGATGTATCCCTTGTAACCCAGGCAGATGATGAAATCATTGATTCCATAATGGGAGTAGCATTTCATGATGTGCCAGAGGATGGGTTTCCCACCGATTTCAATCATCGGTTTCGGTTTTAAGTGAGACTCCTCGCTAATCCGCGTGCCGAAGCCGCCAGCCAGGATTACTGCTTTCATTCCGTCCAACTATTTCTCCTCCAAATCAAGCCGCCAAGGTATCCTGCAGCCGACCGACGCGGCTGACGAAAGCGTCCACTCTTTCCGCCTGTTCCGTATCGTGGTTGAGTCGTCGCGCATCTCCCTCAGGGTTTGAGTGTCAAACGGCCGAGTGGTACGTAATTATGCACAGGCACTGACGCATTGTATTACGCCCAGACCCGCCGATCGATTTCGGCGGTCATTTGCTTGGCTGCGGCAATGAGTGTCGGCACGTAAGCGTGGGCGGTTTGCAGGGCGCTGGTGAGAATGGTTGGGTCTTCCACATATTCGTGCACCATCTGATTCCTGAGCTTGCGCATGGTCATCCATTCGTCGGCAGACTGGATGAATCCGAGGCGTTCGGCACGGTCCAGGTTGTCCATGGCGGCGGACGGTTTATCGCCCAGGGCGGCTAGCAGCGTGGGCAATAACTTGTCACCGACGGTGTCCTGGAGGCGGCCAAATCGGCTGACAAAGGCTTCTACGCGCTCTGCGAGTTCAGGATCTGTTTCGAGTTGGGCGGTTTGTTCGCTGGTGAAAGCGCTGGCAAACAGGCGCTGATCTGTGGTGCTCAGGTGTTGGCATTCCTTGCGGACGACGCGGACCAAAAATTGCAGGCGCATGGCGAGCGTGGGTTCCACGGTCATAGTAGTTTCCCTTCCTGGAAGGCTACGTCGTGAATGGGTAGGTGCAGGAGGTTGGGGGCGCTGAGCAAGACGTCTACTTTGCGGCCCTGCAGGGCGCGGGATACGCGCGTTGACATTTGGGCGGCCAGGAGGGCGGGGTTGTCCACGGGTTCCGGCAATTCCAACAGGAGGTCCAGGTCTCCGCCGCGGATGGTGTCATCCAGCCGGGAGCCAAAAACGCGCACCTTGGCCTTATCCCCGGCTACTTCGCGGGTGAGTCGCCGAATGGCTTGGATTTGCTCGTCGGTCAGGCGCATGGTCTTGGTGGTTGCATCCCGGTGCCAGGGTATTGGGGAGAGATTAGCGCATCCCGTGCCGTGCGGCTATCGGGGGGCTACCCGTCCTGGGACAACGCTTACGGGTTTGCGGAATTGGTGTTACCTTGCTGGTGACTCCCAAGACGCAGACCTGTCGCATGCTACGATCCATTCACGAACCCTTACGTCTGCGCAGCCGGCGAGAATTTGTGCTGCGACTGTTGCGCTACGTGGCCGTGGCTTTGGGGTTTTTGTTGGCTTCTCTGGGTGCGGGCATCCTGGGGTATCACTACATTGCCCGCCTGGACTGGATCAACAGCTTGCTCAATGCCAGCATGATCCTCAGCGGCATGGGACCTATCGGGAGTTTGTCCGGCACCGCGGCCAAGGTATTCGCCAGTATCTATGCCCTATATAGCGGGGTGGTCTACCTGGCGGCGTCTGCGGTTCTGCTCTATCCGATAGTGGAGCGTCTGTTGAAAATCCTCCACCTGCAGGCCCTCAACACGGTACCGGCCCGGCCCCGGGAAACGTCGGAATCATCCGACGAAAGCGAATGACCGCCATACCTGTTTTGTCCTATCCCATTGTCGTTGCAGGCTTGCAGGACAGGGAATCAGTATCCATCACCATGGCGTCCGCGCTTGTTTACGGCATCGACATGGCCCCAGTCCGCCAGATCGTCCACCTTCACACCCAGCCACCAATAGGGAGCTATTGCTGCCCCGGCCGTGACCGCCGATCTAGGGATTGTCCAGCACCAAGGCGGGCATGGCGCAGGCGCTTCACCGCTTCGGACCGTCTGAGGAACATTTGCCAGTTTCCTGCCTGTGCCATGGGTACGATGCTGGGTGCTTCTCCGGCATTATCGAGTAACGTATCTTCTATCATGATTCTCCTCAATTGTAGGCAGCGCTGGGGCCGCTGTCGAGGGGATGCCGCAGTCCGATGAGGCGGCGTCGCAGATTCTAAGAGTGCCCCGGTGTCTGATATCATGGCCGGCGAGCGATGGGCGGGTTGGGGGTGCGATGGGATGAATGTGCTGGTGACCGGCGCCGACGGCTTTGTCGGCCGGCATTTTTGCCACGCCTTTGGCGGGGCGGGGCTGGCGGACGGGGCGGGTGCGGTGGAGCTGCGCGATGCGGGGCGGGTGCGGGCGGCGGTGGCGGCCATCCGGCCGGACGCGGTCCTGCATCTGGCGGCCCACAGCTCGGTGGCGGCATCCTTTCAGGACCCCGCCCAGACCCTGGCGGTGAATGTGACCGGCACCCTGCATCTGCTGCAGGCGCTGGATGCCGTGGGGTTTGCCGGCGCATTTCTCTATATCGGCTCGGGGGATGTGTATGGGCGGGTGGAGGAGGGGGACCTGCCGGTGCGGGAGGCCCAGCCCTTGCGCCCGCGCAGCCCTTACGCGGTGAGCAAGGTGGCGGCGGAGGCGCTCTGCTATCAGTGGAGCCAGACGGGTGGCTTTCGCGTGCTCATGGCGCGGCCCTTCAACCATATCGGCCCCGGTCAGGACGCGCGTTTTGCCGTGGCCGACTTTGCGCGGCAGATCATGGAGATGCGTCTGGGGCGACGGGAGCCGGTGCTGGTGACGGGTGACCTGGATGTGACCCGCGATTTCAGCGATGTGCGGGACGTGGTGCGCGCCTATCATCTTCTCCTGCAGCGGGGGGAGAACGGGTCTATCTATAATGTCTGCTCGGGCCGGGAACGGCCTTTGCGCTCTCTGCTGGAGGGCCTGCTGCAGACTGCCGGGGTCCAGGCCGAGTTGCGCACCGATCCCGCCCGCCTGCGTCCTGCGGAGCAACGGCGCATGGTGGGGGATCCATCTGCCATCCGCGCTGCAGTGGGGTGGGCGAACGAGATTTCGTTGGAACAGACATTGACCGATATCTTGGACTACTGGGAAAAGGAATTGAGATGAGCAAATCCGCGCTGATTACCGGCATCACCGGTCAGGATGGGGCCTATCTGGCCAAACTGCTGCTGGACAAGGGCTATGACGTGTATGGTTTCATCGCCCGGCGCGGCTCCGATACCCTCTGGCGCCTGCGCGAGCTGGATGTGTTGGAGCGGATTACCTTGTTGGACGGCGATCTGCTGGATCTCTCCTCCATGATCCGCGCCCTGGAAAAGTCCCGGGCCACGGAGATCTACAACCTCGCGGCCCAGAGTTTCGTGGCCACGTCCTGGGATCAGCCCCTGCTCACGGCGGAGGTGACGGGCGTGGGCGCGGTGCGGATGCTGGAGGCGCTGCGCATCGTCAACCCCCGGGCCCGTTTCTATCAGGCTTCCACCAGCGAAATGTTCGGCAAGATCCAGCAGCCCATGCAGGATGAGCACACCCCTTTCTATCCCCGCAGCCCTTATGGGGTGGCCAAGCTTTATGCGCACTGGAGCACCGTCAACTATCGGGAGAGCTTTGGCCTGCACGCCTCCAGCGGGATCCTGTTCAACCACGAATCGCCCCTGCGCGGGATCGAGTTCGTCACGCGCAAGGTCACGGACGCCGTGGCGCGCATCCATGCCGGGCTGCAAAAGGAGCTGCGCCTGGGCAACATCGACGCCCAGCGCGACTGGGGCTTCGCCGGGGATTATGTGGATGCCATGTGGCGGATGCTGCAGCAGGAGCAGCCCGACGATTACGTGATCGCCACCGGCCGCACCACCTCGGTCCGGGAGATGTGCCGCATCGCCTTCGCCCATGTGGGCCTGAATTATGAGGACCATGTGGTCATCGACCCGCGTTTCTATCGTCCGGCCGAGGTGGATATTCTCCTGGGCAATCCGGCCAAGGCCAAGGCGCGACTGGGTTGGGAGGCGGGCACGCCCCTGGAAACACTCATCGGGATGATGATGGAGGCGGATCTGCGGCGGGTGGCGAAACCGGCGTGAAGGTGGCCATCGTCCACGACCGGCTGGTCACCTATGCCGGCTTTATCCAACGCCTGCCTTCCTAACTCATGGCCATTGTCCTATGCTTTGAGCAGCAGCACATGCCATCAGGAGACATGACATGGGAACGGCACTGAAACTGGATACAAGCGCCGGTTTGTATCATCAGGATTTCTACGTCTGGACCATGGAGCAGGCCGATCTCCTGCGCCGCCACAAACCCGACTGGATGGATTGGGAAAACGCCGCCGAGGAACTCGAATCCATGGGCAAAAAGGATCGTCGCGAACTTGTCAGCCGCATGACCGTCTTGCTCATGCACCTTGCGAAGTGGTACTGGCAAGCAGAAAAGCGATCCCCTGGCTGGTCAGGGACCATCGAAGAACAGCGGGAGCAAATAGAGTTCAGCCTGAACGACTCCCCCAGTCTCCGGAGCTTTCTCCAATACTCCTTTCCAGAGGCATGGGGGCGAGCCATCAAAAAGGCGGCGAGAGAAACCGGTCTTCCCCTCTCCACTTTTCCCGAGGCCTGCCCTTGGCCCATTGAGGACGTCCTGGGCGACTGGATGCCGGAGTGACGAAGCGCGTTCGCGAAGCGGTAGCTCATGGCCGGCGGCTCTCTAAGGCCATTCCGCCATTTGCATCAGGAGCAGGGCGATTACCCCTTGCCGTGTTGGAGCACTAGTGTCCCTTAAGCCCCTGCGAGTGGCTATCGTCCACGACTGGCTGGTCACCTATGCCGGGGCCGAGCGGGTGTTACGGGAGATGCTGACGCTGTATCCGCAGGCGGATCTCTTCGCCGTGGTGGATTTCCTGAGTGATGCCGACCGCGAACGGCTCCTGGGCAAGCAGGCGCAGACGACTTTCATTCAAAATCTGCCCTGGGCACGGAAAAAATATCGCGGCTATCTGCCCCTGATGCCCCTGGCCATCGAGCAACTGGATCTCTCCGCTTATGACCTGGTGCTGTCCAGCAGCCATGCGGTGGCCAAGGGGGTGCTTACCGGGCCGGATCAACTGCATATCTGTTATTGTTACACTCCCATCCGCTACGCCTGGGATCTGCAGCATCAATATCTGCGGGAAAGCGGGCTGAAGGGATGGAAGGGTGCCTTGGCGCGGCTGATGCTGCATTATATTCGCCTCTGGGATGCGCGCACGGCCTTGGGCGTGGATCATTTCGTGGCGGATTCGGCGTATATCGCCCGGCGGGTGCGCAAGGTATATCGGCGCGAGGCTGCGGTGATTTATCCGCCGGTGGCGGTGGACTCCTTCCCCTTGCGCGAGGACAAGGAGGATTTCTACCTGGCGGCCTCGCGCCTGGTACCCTACAAACGCCTGGATCTCATCGTCGCGGCCTTCCGCAGCCTGCCGGATAAACGCCTGGTGCTCATTGGCGATGGACCGGAGATGGACAAGATCCGTGCGTTGGCGGGGGCCAATGTCGAGATCCTGGGCTATCAGCCCGATGCGGTGCTGCGTGACCATCTGCAGCGGGCGCGGGCGCTGATCTTTGCCGCGGAGGAGGACTTTGGCATCCTCCCCGTGGAGGCCCAGGCCTGTGGTACTCCGGTGATCGCCTACGGACGTGGTGGAGTGCGGGAAACGGTGCTGGAAGGGCAAACGGGAGTCTTTTTTGAGGAGCAATCGGCGGAGGCCATCGTCGCTGCCGTGCAGGGTTTCGAGGCCCTGCCCACCTTCTCGCCGGCCGCCTGCCGGGCCAATGCCGAAGGCTTCAGCGAGGAGCGCTTTCGCCGGGACTTTGCGGCCTTGGTGTCGGCGCGCTGGAGGGAGTTCCAGGAGGGAGCGCGCTGCCATCAAATGGTGGATAGCGGGGGGCAATGAATTCTTGTTAATGAGGTTTTTCGGGCAGACCGAAGGGAGTAGACCATCATGCTGATCCCCGTCATCCTCTCCGGCGGTGCTGGAACGCGGCTCTGGCCCTTGTCGCGCCAGAGCCATCCCAAACCTTTCCTGGAATTGCCCGATGGCGAGACGCTGTTGCAAAAGACCCTGCAACGGGCCCTGGCCCTGCCTGGCGTGGAGCGTTTTCTGACGGTCACCAACCGGGAGTATTACTTTCAGACCCGGGACGTCTATCAGCGGGTGCCCGGGGCGGCGGAACGGGGGGCTTTTTATCTCTTGGAGCCGGCGGGCCGCAACACGGCGCCGGCCATCGCCGCAGCCGCCCTGCAGGCCCGGGAGATGGCGGGTCCCGATGCGCTCCTGCTGGTCCTCCCCGCCGACCATCTGGTGCGGGATCAGGCCGCCTTCGCCGCCGCCGTCGCCAAGGCACGGCGCTTGGCCGAGCAGGGTTATCTGGTGACCTTCGGCATCACACCGGATCGGCCGGAAACCGGTTTCGGCTATATCGAGGGCGGCGAGGCGCTGACGGAAGGGGGAGAGGCCCTGGGCCTGGCGGTGCGCCGCTTCGTGGAAAAGCCCGACGCCGCCACGGCCGCCGCCTTTTTGGCGCAGGGCGATTATACCTGGAACAGCGGCATGTTCTGCTTTCGCGCGGAGGCGTTCTTGTCCGCCTTGGCGAGCTATCAGCCGCAGCTCGATGGGGACATCCGCGCCGTCTGGGCCGAGGGGCGGCGCAAGGACGATTATCTGGAGTTGCCCGCCGGTTTTGCCCAGGTGGCGGATATCTCCGTGGACTACGCGGTGATGGAGAAGACCGATCGGGCCGCCGTGGTGCCGGGGGATTTTGGCTGGACGGATATCGGTTCCTGGACGGCCTTCGGTGACCTGCTTCCCGCCGATGCCGACGGCAACCGCGTCCTGGGGGAAAGCGTTCTGGAGGACGTCCGGGACTGCATCGTCCATAGCCCGGAGCGTTTGGCGGCATTGCTGGGGGTGGAGGGCCTGGTGGTGGTGGACACCCCCGACGCCTTGCTCATCGCCCGCAGGGATCGCGATCAGGACGTGAAACGCATCGTCGCCGAGCTCAAGCGGCGCGGCCATGAGGCCCACAACCTGAACCGCACCGCCCATCGCCCCTGGGGCACCTATACGGTGCTGGAGGAGGGTTCCCGCTTCAAGATCAAACGCATCGAGGTCAAACCCGGCGCCGCCTTGTCCCTGCAGATGCACTACCACCGCAGCGAGCACTGGATCGTCGTCTCGGGCACCGCCAAGATCGTCAACGGCGAGGACGAAACCCTCATCCGTACCAACGAATCCACCTATATCCCCGCCGGCACGCCCCACCGCCTGGTCAATCCGGGCACCATTGTGCTGGTCATGATCGAGGTGCAAAGCGGCGAGTACCTCGGAGAAGACGACATCGTGCGCTTTGATGACCGCTATGGGCGGACTGCACAGTGAAGGTGGGGCGCGGCGGGAGGGCTTGCCGCAACCCCCATACAACCCCATAATTGTTGAAAAGTTCAACAGAGGGTCCCATGGCGACTGTCAACTTCAGTGTTCCTGACGAGGTCAAAAAGGCGTTCAATACGACCTTTCAAGGTCAGAATAAAAGCGCCATCATTGCTACGCTGATGCGCGAGGCAGTGGAGCGTGCGCAGCGCAAACTGCGTGCCCAGGAGGCTGCGGCCCGCATCCTGGAGCGCCGCCGGAGCGCCCCCGTGATCACTGCTGCGGAATTCCGCAGCGCATGGGAAAACGGCAGACTGTGATTCTGGTCGTTGACGCCAGCGTGGTCAGCAAATGGTTTCTGCGTTTTCGCCACGGCGAAGATGAGGTGCCCCGCGCGCTTTCGATTCTGGACCAGGCGGTCTCCGGTCGTCTCCATGTGCTGCAACCCCCACATTTCTACGCGGAAATGGGGGCGGGCCGGGTGCAGTGCTGATCACCGCCGACCGCCGTTATTTCGCCAAGGCGCGACAAGAGGGGCGGATTCAGTTGCTGTCTGATCTGGCCGACGACTTTGTAGCGAGCCGGGAGATCCATCCTTAAGATGAAAAAAAGCCGCGGCAGCGCAAAATTTTCCTGGCCGCCCCTGCTGCTTTTCTCCGGCGATGCCCTGGCGCTGGCGGCCGCTTTCTATTTCGGGCGCATCGCCCATGCCATTTATTATGACAAAGACGTTCTCCACGTCTTGCTGCATTGGTGGGGAGCGGCGTTTTCGGCCAACCTGCTGCTTTTCCCCCTCATGGCCTGCATCGCGCTCCTGTGGTTTTTCTTTCGTGGTCATTACAGCCGGGGCAAGGCCTTTTGGGATGAACTGGGCGAGGTCCTGCAGACGCTCGGCATCCTCGCGCTCTTCAATGCCGCCTTTGCCTTTTCCGGCAAGTTGCCCCTTTCCCGGCTCTGGCTTTTCAGTACCTGGTTGCTGGCGCTGATCCTGCTGCCCCTGCTGCGCGCGGCCATCCATCTGCTGATCTCCCGCAGTCGCCGCTGGCAGCGCCCCTATGCGCTGCTCGGCTGCGGTGCCAACGCGGGGGAGGCGGCGCGGGCCTTTGCCAGCGAGCCCCTGCTCGGCTACCGGCTACAGGCGGTCCTGCTGCCTGCTGAAGCGGGTGCGGTGAGCGGCGACCTCCCTGCGGATATCCCCCGCATCCCCTTGGGATCGGACCCGCTGGTGACCATCGCCCAACTCGGCAATCCCCATGTGGTGCTGGCCCTGGAGATGGACCAGTGGCAGACCATGGAGGACTTGATCTGGACTCTGGGCTTGCGCTATCCCGATCTGACCATCGCCCCTCCCTTGCGCGGCCTGCCGATCTTTGGCCTGGAGACGCTGCATTTCTTTAGCCATGAGGTCTTCATGCTGCGGGCGCGTGACAACCTCGCCCGCCCCGGGCCGCGGATCATGAAGCGCCTTTTTGACCTGCTGGCGGCCAGCATCCTGGTGCTGCTCCTGTCGCCCTTGCTGCTTTTCCTGGCCTGGCGGATCCGCCGGGCCGATGGCGGGCCGGTGTTCTTTGTGCAGGAGCGGGTGGGGCGGGAGGGG
>NZ_RIZI01000148.1 GCF_003721225.1 Acidithiobacillus sulfuriphilus
TGGCCTGGGTGGACCTGGACAACCTGACCGCCCGCCAAACCCAAAACCGCCTCCTGGAACGCTTGAGCAGCCAGTGGCTGGATCATGTGCTGGCGCGAGGCGCAGGGGAGTAAGGGTTATCGGCCCAAAATGGGCCGACATTATTCTCTTTTGCGTAGCTTGGCAGCAACGGTGTGTGTCCGCGGGGCGGACCGCTATGGGGAGTGCTTTGGCGAAAGAGAGGTGGCTATGAAAGGGGATGGAAAACGGCGGGTGGGGGTGGCGGTGTCCATGCTATTGGGGCTGGGGATTTTGCTGGGTTCCGGGGCGGCGTGGAGCGCTACGGAGCCGGCCTGGGGCAGCGGGCCCTATCGGATGCTCTTTGAGGTGGACTCCGCACAACCGGCGGCCTGGAATATGACCCTTGGTGCGGTGGCCCATATCGTCAAACGGGTCGGCATTCCGCCTGCCCGCCTGGAGGTGCTGGCCTGGGGACCGGGTCTGCGGATGCTCTTGAAAGATGCCCCGGACGCCATGGAGGTTTCCATCCTGCAGATGCGCGGGGTACGCTTCGTAGCCTGCCAGACGTCCATGCACCGGCTGCATATCCGGCCCCGTCAGTTGGCCCCCGGGGTCATGGTGGTGGCCGGCGGCATGGCGGAGCTGATGAAACGCCACAACGCGGGTTGGGCCGAGGTAAAAATGTAAGGGTTTGGCAGCCATTCCCTCGGCGCTACCGGTCCTGCGGTTTTTGAGCAGCCCGCATCCCTAGTGCTGATCAGGGAAGAGGATATTCAACTCCAGCACTTCATAATCGCCACGCCGCTCCATGGTCACCTTGATCTTGTCCTGATCAACGGGAATATATTTGCCGATGACGGCCAGGAGTTCTGCCTGGAGGGCGGGGAGGAAGTCCGGGGCGTCGGCGGCCCGTTCGTGGGCGAGGATGAGCTGCAGCCGTTCCTTGGCCACGCTCGCGGTCTTTTTGCGGGTGCCGAGAAAATAATCCAGTAGCGACATCTCAGCCTCCAAACAAGCGTTTGAAAAATCCCGTTCTTTCGGGTTGGGTAAAGCGTAGGGGGCGATCTTCGCCGAGAAAGCGGGCCACCACGTCTTCATAGGCCGCAGCGACATCGGTGCCCTTCATGTGGATGGCCGGAATGCCCTGGTTGGAGGCCTGCAGCACACTCTCGGACTCGGGGATCACGCCCAGGAGGGGGATGCGCAGGAGTTCCTGGACGTCGTCGATGGAGAGCATTTCGCCTCCTTGCACCCGTTTTGGGGCGTAACGGGTCAGCAGGAGGTGCTCCTTGACGGGCTCCTGTCCCGCCTCGGCACGGCGCGAACGGGCGGCGATGATGCCGAGGATGCGGTCGGAGTCGCGTACCGAGGAGACTTCCGGGTTGGTCACGACGATGGCTTCATCGGCATGATACAGGGCCATCAGCGCACCGCGCTCGATACCCGCCGGCGAGTCGCAAACGATATAGTCGAAATCCTGCCGGAGTTCTTCCATGATGGCGGCCACGCCTTCCTGGGTGAGGGCGTCCTTGTCCCGGGTCTGGGAGGTGGGCAGAACATAGAGGTTTTCGCAATGTTTGTCTTTGATCAGGGCCTGCTGGAGGCGGGCTTCGCCATGGATGACGTTGACGACGTCATAAACCACGCGGCGTTCACAGCCGAGCACCAGATCGAGATTGCGCAGCCCTACGTCAAAATCGATAACCACGGTGCGGTGCCCCCGTAGGGCCAAGCCGCTGGCGAAGGCGGCACTGGTGGTGGTCTTGCCGACGCCTCCCTTTCCGGATGTCACGACAACGATTCTAGCCAAGGTGCTTTCCTCTCAAGTATTGCGACCGCCCAGCGGCGCGATGTGTAACTGTTCGTTGGTGGTGAAAACCTGACTCGCCTGGCCCCATTGTTCCAGATGGGGTTCGGGCATGCGATAGAGTCCGGCGATGGAAACCAGTTCGGCCTCCAGGGAGCTGCAAAAAATTCGCGCCGTCTCGTCACCCGACACCCCTGCCAGGGCCCTTCCCCGTAAGGGAGCATAAACGTGAATATGGCCATCCGCCAGGACCTCGGCCCCGGCGTTGACCACCCCGAGGCAGATGAGGTCGCCCCCGCGGGCGTAGACGCGCTGGCCGCTGCGGACGGGTTGGTCGATGAGCAGGGCCCCGCGCTGCTGGACTGCGCTCGCCGGGGCCGCTACGGGCTCGGCCGGGCGCTCCTGGCCGCGCAGGATGGGTAGATGGTGTTTGCCGGCGAGCTGCTGCTGCCCAGGGGCGGCATTGCGCACGCCTACGGGCAACAGTTGCGCGCCGCGGAGGACGGCGAGAATCTCTCCCAAGGCTAGGGATGCCTCGCCGGGAATGGCGGAGAGATCCAGCACGACGGGGGCGTTTTTCAACAAGGCAGCGGCAGCCGGATTGCGCTGTCGTTCTTCCTGGAGGCGCGTGGCCAGTTGCTGCGCATCGGGGCTTTCGAGGGTGAGGACGGAAAGGGTGAAGACCCCGCCCGAGAGGCGCAGGGCACCTGGCCGGGCTTCCTGGGCTGCGGCCGCCGTTCCGGGCATGGGGGGTGACTCTGTTGGCCTAGCCATGTTTCACGTGGAACATCGGCGTTGCCCCTTCATTCGACGAGCAGCGGTCGTTTATTGGCCTTGCCATTCCACTCTTCGGCGTCGGGCAGGGCGGCCTTCTTGCGGAGGATGACGGGCCACTCCCGACCGAGCCGGGCGTTGATGGCGATGAAGTCTTTTTGCCCTGTCGGCAACTCATCGTCGGCAAAAATGGCATCCGCCGGGCACTCGGGGACACAGGCGGCGCAATCGATGCATTCATCGGGGTCGATGACGAGGAAATTGGGCCCTTCGTGGAAACACTCCACCGGGCAGACCTCGGCACAGTCGGTATATTTGCATTGGATACAGTTTTCGGTAACGACGTAAGTCATGGGCGCTTCAACTGCTGATGGCTTTGGGGGCGCGTTTGGCGGCGGCACCCGGGGTGGAGGGGCTGCTTTTCTTGGGTTTGGCCGCAGCCTTGGCTGGCTTGCTGGCCGCTTTTCCGGCGCTTGCTGCCGGCTTTTTTGCCGTGGGGGCTTTTTTCGCGGCGCTGACTTTTTTGCTTGGCGCCTTTTTGGCGGGTGCGGACTTGGCCGGTCGCGGGGCACGTTTTTCCTTCGGCTCCGGGGGGACATAGCCGACCAGGAGGCCGGCGATCTCGGCATCGCTGGCCCCTTCGGGAAAATGGAAGGCGCACTCGCCCTGGGGGCAAACCAGTTCTTCGCCGCGCCGCTGCGTGCTTTTCTGGACCAGGATGGGCCAGGCACAGCGGGGGCAGGGGCGCGCTACGGGTGGGCCCCAGACGGCATAGCTGCACTGGGGATAGGTGCTGCAGGAGTAGAACACCTTGCCATAGCGGCTGCGTTTTTCCACCAGTTCGCCTTGTCCGCAGGCCGGGCAGGTAACGCCGGTGGATTTCGCCTTGTTGAGGGGTTCGATGTAGCGACACTCGGGATAGCCGCTGCAGGAAATGAAACGCCCATAGCGTCCCGTCTTGTAAATGAGGGGCTTGCCGCACTCGGGGCAGTCGCGGCCGACGGCTTCGGCTTCCTCCCGCGGTCCCTCCAGGGGGCGGGTGTAATTGCATTCGGGATAGCCGGAGCAGGCCACAAAGCGGCCATGACGGCCCAGACGTACCAGCAGGGGGCGCCCGCATTGCGGGCAGCTTTCGTCGAGGGCCTCGCTGGTGGCCTCGGCCCGGCTGACGTTGGCCTTTTCCCCCAGCAGCGCATGGAATGGTCCCCAGAAGGCCTTGAGCACCGGCTGCCAGGTCTTCTCGCCGCGGGAAATGGCGTCCAGGTCGTCTTCCATGGCGGCCGTAAAGCCGTAATTGACGTAGTGCTCGAAGTGGTTGACGAGAAAACGGCCCACCACCCGGCCGAGGTCCGTGGGATGAAAGCGGCGCTGTTCGAGGGCCACGTATTCACGATTCTGCAGGGTCTGGATGATGCTGGCATAGGTGGAGGGCCGGCCGATGCCATGGGCCTCCAGGGACTTGACCAGGGTGGCCTCGCTATAACGCGGCGGCGGCTCGGTGAAATGTTGATCGGTGTCGATGCCGAGGACTTCCGGCGTATCCCCCACCGCCAGGGGCGGCAGGAGGCGGTTACCCTCGTCCTCTTCATTGTCGTCCCGGCCTTCCTGATAGATGGCCAGGAAGCCGGGAAAGGTGACCGTCGAGCCGTTGGCGCGCAGGGTCCAATGGCTGCCGCAACCGAGGTCGACGGCGACGAGGTCCAGGCGCGCAGCGGCCATTTGCGAGGCGACGCTGCGTTTCCAAATGAGATCATAGAGACGCCAGAGATCGCGCTCCAGCCGGCCCTGAAGGGCCTCCGGGGTGCGCGTGATGTCCGTGGGCCGGATGGCCTCGTGGGCCTCCTGGGCATTTTTGGTCTTGGTCTTGTAGCGCCGCGGGGCATTGGGCAGGAAGGCCTCGCCATAATGCCCATCAATGAACTGGCGCATGCTGGCCAGCGCCTCTTCGGCGAGATTGACGGCGTCGGTGCGCATGTAGGTGATCAGGCCGGCGGTCTCATCACCGAGGGCGACGCCCTCATAAAGCTGTTGGGCGACCCGCATGGTGCGGCTGGCGGAGAAGCCGAGCTTGCGCGACGCCTCCTGTTGCAGGGTGGAAGTGGTGAAGGGGGCGGCGGGCTGGCGTAGCCGGCTCTTGCGCTCCACCTCCAGGACCTGCAACGGCTGGCGGGAAAGATCACCGGCCATTTCCGTGCGGATGGCCGTGGCGTTTTCTTCGTTGGGGATGTCGAAGGTGTCGAGCTTCCGGCCTTGCCAGTGGGTGAGACGGCCCGCGAATTCGCTGTCGGCATGGCGCAGGCGGGCGGCAATGGTCCAGTATTCCTGGGTAACGAAGGCCTCGATCTCGTCTTCCCGTTCGCAGATCAGACGCAGCGCCGCGCTCTGCACGCGGCCGGCAGACAGGCCCGGGCGGACCTTGCGCCAGAGCAGCGGCGAGAGGTTGAAGCCCACGAGATAGTCCAGGGCGCGGCGCGCCTGCTGGGCGTTGACCAGGTCCATGGCGATTGCCCGCGGATGGGCGATGGCGTCCTGCACCGCTTTTTTGGTGATTTCGTGAAAGACCACCCGTTCTGCGGGTTTCTGGCCCATGAGCCCACGTTCCTTGAGCAGTTCCAGCAGGTGCCAGGAAATGGCCTCGCCTTCGCGATCCGGATCGGTGGCCAGCCAGAGTTTGTCGGCGCCTTTGAGGGCCTTGACGATGGCCTCCACATGACGCTCGTTGCGCTCGATGGGCACATAACGCATGGCAAAGTCGTGTTCCGGGTCGACGGCGCCCTCCTTGGGGAGGAGGTCGCGCACGTGACCGTAGGAGGCCAAGACCTGGAAATCTTCCCCCAGATATTTCTGGATGGTCTTGGCCTTGGCCGGGGATTCGACGATGACGAGTTGGCGGGGCATGGGCTGCTTTAGTGCAAGAGTCGCTGGCCGTCGTTACCGAGCAGGGCGTCCACCCAGAGGGCTTCGGGTCCGGATTCGTTGGCGAGCACCATGAAGGTGATCCAGTCCAGGGTAGGGAGGTCGGTGTCTTCCAGGTCGAGGGCGAGGAGGCGGTCGATGATCCGTTCCCGGACGGCGGGAGTAATGACGCCGAGCCGCTCCAGTTCGTGGAGGCGTCCGCGGCTGCCTACGGACAGGCGTTGCAATTCCAGCGGGTGATAGGCGCGCAGGGCCGGACGGTTGGCCGGATCCTGATCGTCTCCGGCAAAGCCCGCCATCCAGTCCAGCGCCCGTTGAATGTCGTCATCGGGAAAGCCGACGGCACGGAGGTGGCGCTCCAGGGATTCGTCATCTTCGTCATCGAGATGATCCAGGAGGTAGGTAATGATATCGAGCACGTCTTCCATGCCAGGGCCTTATGGGGCGGAGGGGAGGCGACAAAAGAAACCGCCCGGACTGGCGGCAATGCGACCTTGTAATTCCATGGCTAAAAGAATGGCCGAAAGCTCCGCCAGCGTCAATCCGGCGCGGGCGGCTATTTGCTCGGGCGCGCTGGGCGCGTAGTCCATGGCCTCCCAGACGGCTTGTTCGCGCGGGTCTTCGGGTTGCCAGGGAGCGCCGTCCAGGGGGGCGATCCCGGGCGCTACGCCAGGAAGTGGCCCCAGCTCTTCGAGGATGTCCATGGCGCTCTCCACCAGTTTGGCCCCTTCGCGGATGAGGCGATGGGGCCCCCGGGACAGGGGGGAGTGGATGGACCCGGGAATGGCGAAGACTTCGCGTCCCTGTTCCGCGGCCAATCGTGCGGTAATCAGCGAGCCGCTGGCCTCCCCCGCCTCCACCACCAGGACGCCCAGGCATAGGCCGCTGATGATGCGGTTGCGGCGCGGGAAAAGTCCTGCCCGGGAACCCGTGCCCGGGGGCTGTTCGCTGATGAGCAGGCCGTGCTTAGCCATTTCACGGGCTAGGCCGAGATTGCTGCGCGGGTAGATGCGGTCCGGGCCGGTGCCCATGACGCCGATGGTACCGCTGCTCAAGGCGCCGCGATGGGCAGCGGCATCGATGCCCGCCGCCAGGCCGCTGACGATGACCAAGCCCGTGCCGGCCAGGGTCTTGGCAAAGGCCTCGGCGGTTATGGCACCCCCGGGGCTGGGGCTGCGGCTGCCGACGATGGCGAGCATGGCCTGACCCAGAAGATCGCGCCGGCCGCGCAGGTAGAGGAGCATGGGTGGGTCCGGAATGTGCCGCAATAAGGCTGGATAGTCATGATCGGTCCAGCGACAAAGCTGATTATCCGTGCCTTGCAGCCAGTGCCGATCCGCTGCGACGAGGAGATCGGCGGGGTCTTTTTGCAAGGCGCTGACCTGCGCCGGACGCAGACCCAGGTCGCGGAGTGCGGGGGCCCCGGCCTGGAAGATGGCGGAAGCATCCCCGAAGCGGTCCAGCAGGGCCCTCTGGGTGCGCGAGCCGATGCCCGGGATACGGTGGAGAGCGAGCCAGTCCTGCTCGTTCACCCGGCGCCTGGTCCTCCCGCCGGGCTTGGGGCCGTAGCGGATGGTGGATTGCGGAGCTGGTCGCCGATGGCAATACCCCGTTGCGCGCTGGTGATGACGGCGTAGGAAACCTGAGCAAAGACCCGGAAGACCATCGCCGTGCCGATCCCTTCGGGGGGAAGGGCAAAGGCTTTGCCGGTGACGGCGTTGGGCGTGGCCGGGAGGGGGGCGGTTACCTGCAGAACATTGCCCGGCTCCAGTCCCGCATCCCGGCCCTGATCAAGTATGACTACTTGACCGGTCATCAACTCCGGAGCCCCGCTTATGGCAGCAATGATGCTGGCGCTGACGGGCCGCCGGGGGGTGCTGGGGAAATAGTGGGGGATATTTCCCTTCGCCAGGACGACGAGGCGGTCGCCCAGGCTGATCTCGCGCTTGGCCACGGTGATTTCCACTTCTCCGGCGGGCCCGTTGCGGCGCAGGACCGCCTCACCGATATCGTTTAAGGCGTAACCCAGGGGCCGTTGCACCCCGGGGCGGCGCAGTTCGGGGCCGAGGGAGATGATGCTATAGCGGGTGCCGACGGGGGCACCTTCCAGGCCGCGGGCAAAGAGGTGGTCCCCGACGGAGAAGATCGTTTGCTGACTGCGGGCCGCGGCGAGGTAAGGCAGCGCCTCATAGGCGTGTTTGCTGCCGATCACCCCGGGATTGCCGAGAAAAGGCATGATCTCCCCGGTGGCGATGGTGGGCAAGGGCGCCACCCCCATCCGCGGATGCAGGGTGACGACGCTGAACTGCAGTTGACCCTGGGCATTGCGTTCCAGGAGGATGCGATCTCCCGGATAGATGAGGTTGGGGTTATGGATTTTCGGGTTCCGGTGCCAGATCTCCGGCCATTCCCAGGGGTTTTTCAGGAAGCGGCCGGCAATGCCCCAGAGCGTGTCGCCGGGTTTCACGACGTAACTCTGCACCATCTGGATCCCGCTGGCGGCCGGAGCTGCCAGGGCGGGCAGGGTGTCGAGGCCGAGGATGCCTGCGCACAGGGCAAGATACAGCCAGGGTTTCGCTTTCATCACGTCTTTCTCCGCTGGGCTTCCGCGTCGGGTAGTATTAGTTCAAGATAGAATTTTTGCCGAACCTAATATTGTGTATGTGAGAGCGCTATGGCATTACTCAAAATTGTTGAATTTCCCGACCTCCAATTGACGCTTCTGGCCCAGCCCGTTGTCCATGTGGATAAAAATCTGCGGCGCTTGGCCGACGATATGGCCGAGACCATGTACGACGCCCCCGGCATCGGCCTGGCTGCGCCTCAAGTGGCCGCTGCGCGGCGGCTTATTGTGGTGGATGTCTCGGAGAACCGCAACGAACTGATGACCCTGATCAACCCGGAGATCCTTGCGTCCAGCGGCGAAGAGGAGATGAAAGAAGGCTGTCTCTCGGTACCCGGCGTGCTGGAAACCGTGCGCCGCGCCGAGCGGGTAACGGTGCGCGCCCTGACCCTGCAGGGGAGCACGGTGGAGTTGGAGGCCGACGGTCTGCTGGCGGTTTGCCTGCAGCATGAGATCGATCACCTCAACGGCACCATTTTTGTGGACCATCTCTCCCGCCTCAAGCAGAACATGATTCGCCGTAAGCTGAGCAAGCGGGCCCGTTATGGCGAGTGAGGGGCGGCGCATCGTTTTCGCCGGCACGCCGGACTTTGCCAAAATCATCCTGCAGGCCCTCCTGCAAGGCCCGGAGCAGGTCATCGGGGTATTGACCCAGCCCGATCGTCCTGCCGGAAGGGGCCGTAGCCTGCAGCAGAGCCCCGTCAAGCAACTGGCGGAGGCGGCGGGAGTGCCGGTCTGGCAACCCCAGACCCTCAAGGACCCGGCGGCGCAGGAGGCATTGCGCGCCCTGGCCCCGGACCTCCTGGTGGTGGTGGCCTATGGGCAGATCCTGCCCCAGGCGGTGCTGGATATCCCGCGCCGGGGGGCGATCAATGTCCATGCCAGCCTTCTGCCGGCCTGGCGCGGGGCTGCGCCCATCGCCCGTGCCATTGCCGCGGGCGATACGGAAACGGGGGTGAGCATCATGCAAATGGAGGCGGGTCTCGACTCGGGCCCGGTCCTTTGGACTGTGCGTACCCCGATCCTTCCCGCTGACAACGCCGTGACCCTCCATGATCGGCTCGCCATCCTGGGCGCCGAGGCCTTGCGCCAGACCCTGGACCGGCTCTGGACGGGCGCTCTGCGGCCTGTGGCCCAGGACCATGAACGGGCTACCTACGCGCGCAAGTTGCGCAAGGAGGAGGCGATCGTGGATTGGCAGCGGCCGGCGGCGGAGCTGGATCGGCTCGTGCGCGCCTTCAACCCGGCCCCGGTGGCGCACACGCTCTTTCGCGGCAAAGGCCTGCGGATTTGGCAGGCACGGGCCGAGGATCGGCCGGCGCGGGCGCCGGCCGGTGCGGTGGTGGATCTGGGGACGGATGGGCTGGGGGTGGCCTGCGGCAGCGGCATGCTCCGGCTCTTGCGGGTGCAGCCGGCGGGAAAGGCGGCCATGAGCGCCGGAGATTTTTTGCGTGGTTATCGCGTGCTTCTCGGCGAGCGACTCGGTTGACGAACGTCAAGGGTGACAGGATTCGCCTCGCGGCGGTTCAGGTCTTGCTTGCCGTAGCGGCCGGACAAACCCTGGATGATGCCATGGCCGAACTGGACTTGGCCGGCGGTGATCGCGCCATTGCCCAGTGGCTGGCCTTTGGCGCCTTGCGCGAGGCCTTGCTGCTGGAGCGGCTGTCCAGCCCGCTCCTGCAGAAACCCTGGCGCAGGCGGGATGCCGACGTACAGGCCCTTTTGCACCTCGCCCTTTTTGAGTTGCGCCACGGCCAGCGCCCGGCCTTTGCCGTGGTCAACGACTGGGTGGAGATGACGGCGGTCATCCACAAGGCGTGGGCGCGGGGACTGATGAATGCGGTATTGCGCCGCTATTTGCGGGAAAGGGAGGCTTTGGAGGGCAGGCTGCGGGCGGATGATCTGGACCTAGGGCATCCGGCATGGCTGGCGGAACGCCTGCGGGCCGCCTATCCCCGGCAGTGGCCAGAGATTGCCGCCGCCAATAACGCCGAGGCCCCCCTCTGGCTGCGGATCAACCGCCGGCGCGTCACGGTGGCGGCCTACCAGGAGGCCCTTGCCGCCCGCGGCCTGCAGGCCGAGGCCGTGGACTGGGATGCCGGTGCCCTCCTGCTGCGCGCCAGCGTGCCCGTGACGGAACTGCCGGGCTGGCGGGAGGGCTGGGTGTCGGTGCAGGATGGGGCGGCGCAGCAGGCCGCGTTGATCCTGGCGCCCCGGGCGGGGGAGCGGATCCTCGATGCCTGCGCGGCCCCCGGGGGGAAAACGGCGCACCTGCTGGAAGCCGGAGCGGACCATCTGCTCGCCCTGGATCGTTCCGCCGTGCGCCTGCAGCGCGTGGCGGAGACTTTGCAACGGCTGGATCTCCATGGCGCAGACCTGCGCGCTGCGGATGCGGCGGAGCCCCGGCGCTGGTGGGATGGCCAGCCTTTTGACGCCATCCTGCTGGACGCCCCCTGCACGGGGACCGGCGTCATTCGCCGTCATCCCGACATCCGCTTGCGCCGTCAGCCGACGGACGTGGAACAGGCGGTGGAGGAGCAGCGGCGCCTGCTGGAGGCCCTCTGGCCCTGCTTGAAGGTTGGCGGGCGCCTGCTTTATGCCACCTGTTCGGTCTTGCCGGAGGAAAACGCGCAGCAGATCGCCGGCTTCCTCGGCCGCCACGAGGATGCCCAGCGGCAAGAACACCCCTTGACCGGTCAACGCCTGCCCGGAGCGGGCGATATGGATGGGTTTTATTATGCCCTGCTGGAAAAGCGCCCATGAATATCAGCCATTGTCTTGACGGCGGCAAGGTGCCCACGGTCGGCTGGGCTGCCCTGGCCGGTTCGGCTGCGAGTTTAACGCGGCGCCCTGGGCCATGGCGCTGGTCCGTGCTGCTCGGCATCCTCCTCGTTTGCCTCATCGCGCGGCCGGCTACGGCCTGGGCCGGGGATACGTTTCACGTGGAACAACTGCAGGTGAAGGCCCAGGGGGAGACCATGTCCATCTCTGCCCAGATCGTTCTTGGCAAGCTCGCCCTCCTCAAGGAGATCCTGGACCAGGGTGTAACCCTGCACTGGGTCGCGGAGGCGGAATGGCGGGAGCCGGCTCCCTTCGCTTTTCTTCCCGGGGTGGGCGTGCGCTCCCGCGTCCAACGGGTCTGGCGGCTGCATTATTATCCCCTCACCAATCAATATGCCCTCCTGGACAACGGTCAGGAGCCACAGCTTTTTGCCCATTGGTCGGCGCTCATTGCGGTCTTGAGTGAGGTGCGTGACTTGCGTTTGCCCGTTCCCCATGGAGCGCCGCGGGGTGCGGTAGCGCTGCGGGTCTACGTCGATGTGGACGCCCTCCCCCTCCCCCTGCGTTTGCGCGCCCTGCTGGGCCACTGGAAACTGGAGTCGGAATGGACCAGCAGCGCCGTTTTACCCTGAGACGCTGGCTGCGCGCCCTGAGCGCCGGCGAGATCCGGGATGCCTCGCGCCTGGCGCCACGGCGCAGCGCCATCCTCCTGTTGCTGGCCGTGGCCGCCTTTCTGGCGGTGGACTTTTTTGCCAGTACGGGAGGGCCGTTAAGTACCTATTTTGTGCCGCTGCTCCTGGCGTCCGCGGTCACGGCCCTGTTTTTGCTCATCTTGGTGCTCGCCTCCCTGGGCGCCTTGTGGATGCGTCTGCGCCACGGTGAGGTGGGCAGCCAACTCGCCGCGCGGCTGGTGCTCATCATCGGCTTGCTCAGTTTTACGCCGGCGGCCATTATTTTCGCCTTTTCCTGGCAGTACCTGGACCAGGGGGTGGACTCCTGGTTCAGCAGTGCCGTACAGAGTGCGCTGGATCAGGCCCTGGATGTGGCGCGAACGGGTGTCGACCGCTACCGCAACAACACCCTCGCGGCGGCGGAAAATATCTCCCAGGCCCTGGTGGGGGAGAGCGATAACAGTACCGTTACCACCGTGATTCAACTGCGGGACCAATACCATCTGGCCAGCGTGACCCTTTTCGGCAGTGATAATCGCATCATCGCCACCAGCAGCGAGAGCCTGAGCATCACACCGCGCCTGCCGCGCCGGGAACTCCTGAGCATGGCGGGCGGCCGGCCGGCGGCCATCATTGAACCCGAAAGCGGCGGGCGCCTGGTGGTCAAGGCCCTGGTTCCCGTGCTGAGCCCCCAACTGGGTCAGGGCAATCGCATCCTCTATGTGGAACAGCCCATTCCCCAACAGCTCACCAGCGCCGCCGATGCCGTACAGGTGGCCTACACCCGCTATCACCAGCTCCTGCTCATGCGGGAGCCCATGAAAACGGCCTTCCAACTAAGCCTCGGGGTGGCCTTGCTGCTCACGGTGCTGGCGGCCATCTGGATAGGCCTGCATCTGGCGCGCCGCCTCACGGCTCCCATTGCGCGCCTGGCCGCCGGTACCCAGGCGGTGGCGCGGGGGGAGTTCGTACCCGTGCTATCGGTGCCCAGCAATGATGAAATGGGCGTCCTGCTCCACTCCTTCAATAATATGACCCGCCAGTTGGCCCGCGCCAAACAACAGGCGGCCGCTGCCCAGGAGCAGGCGGAGCAGCGCCGCCTCTACCTGGAGACCCTGGTGAATCAGCTCTCCAGCGGGATCCTTACCTTTGATGGACAAGGCGGTCTGCTGGAGGCCAATGGCGCCGCCGCGCAGATCCTGCAGACGCCACTGCCCACGGGCACGGACCTGGATGCCCTGCGCGACGGACCCCTCCTCGCCCCATTCTGGGAGACGCTGGGGGAGTGGATTCTCCACTCGCGGGGGGAGATGCAGCGGGAGATTGCCATTGAGCGCCCCGAGGGCCGTCAATCGCTGATCCTGCATGGCGCCCGCTTGCATGGGGAAGATGGCGAGGGGGGCGGCTTCGTGCTCGTCTTTGACGATGTCAGTACCCTGGTGGCTGCCCAGCGCAGCGCCGCCTGGAGCGAAGTGGCCCGGCGCCTGGCCCATGAAATCAAGAACCCCCTCACTCCCATCCAGCTCTCCGCCGAACGCCTGCGGCGCAAATATCTGGAGCGCCTGGGGACGGAGGGCGAGACCCTCGATCGGGCAACGCGCACCATCATCCATCAGGTGGACGCCCTCAAGGTGATGGTGGACGCCTTTTCCGAATATGCGCGTCAACCCCAGCTCCAGTTGCGACCGGTGGACCTCAATATGGTCATTGCCGAGGCCGTGGATCTCTACCGCGGCCAGGATACGGGGGTGGAGATCCGTGCCGAGCTGGCGGCCGATCTGCCGCCCCTGCTGGCCGATGCCAATCGCTTGCGGCAGATCCTCAACAACCTCCTGCGCAATGCCCTGGACGCATTGCAAGGGCTCGGGGAAGGGCGGGGGATCATCATCCTGCGCAGCCGCATGGCAGGCGACGTTGAGCCAAAGCTGCTAGAATTAAGCGTTGTGGACAATGGCCCCGGTTTTCCTCCCGAGATCCTGAAGCGGGTTTTTGAACCCTATGTAACCAGCAAGGTCAAGGGTTCCGGTTTGGGGCTGGCCATCGTGCGGCGCATTGTCGAAGAACATGGCGGGACGATTACGGCCGACAATGAGGGAGTGCAGGGCGGGGCACGTATCCTCATCCATTTTCCGCTGACCGATGGCGCAGCCTAGGGGGGTACCATGGAAGCAACGCTGGGTTTGAACATACTGGTTGTGGACGATGAGCCGGACATTTGCGAGTCCCTGGCGGGGATCCTGGAGGACGAGGGCTATGTGGTCAGCAGCGCAGGCAGCGCGGAAGCCGCCGATGCCTTCCTGCGGCAAGCCTCCGTCGATCTGGTCCTCCTGGACATCTGGCTGCCCGGGGAGGATGGCGTCAGCCTGCTGCGCCGCTGGGCCGCTGCAGGGCTGCAGCAGCCGGTGGTCATGATGTCCGGCCATGGTACCGTCGAAACGGCGGTGCAGGCGACCAAGCTCGGGGCTTATGACTTTATCGAGAAGCCCCTGTCCCTGGACAAGACCCTGCTCACCGTCGGCCATGCCCTGGAGGCCAGCCGCCTGCAGCGGGAAAACCGCGCCTTGCGCAGTCAGGCGGGCCTGGTCATGGCGCCCAGCGGCCAGAGTCCGGCCATTTGCCAGTTTCGCGAGCAACTCCTGCGGGTGGCGGCCGTGGATTCCTGGGTCTTGCTGCTGGGCGAGGCGGGCACCGGCAAAGAGGTGGCGGCCCGCTACCTGCATAGCCATAGCCAGCGCGCGGCGGGTCCTTTCATCGACCTGCGCGCCGCCGCCATCGCCCGGCCCAATGTCGCCATCGAGCTGTTCGGTAACGAGCGGGAGGGGCGCATCACCCGCGGCCGCCTGGAGGTGGCCCACAGCGGCACGCTCTTCATCGACGAGATCGCCGATATGGATCTGGAAACCCAGGCGCGCCTTTTTTCCGCCCTCCAGGAGCGGCGGATCATTCGCGTGGGGGGCGTAACCCCCGTTGCCGTGGATGTGCGGGTCATCGCCGGCAGTACCCATGACCTGGTCCAGGAGGTGCAGGCCGGCCGTTTTCGCCAGGACCTGTACTATCGCCTCAGCGCCCTGCCCTTGCGGGTGCCGCCGCTGTCCGCCCGCAGTGCCGATATTCCCGTCCTCATCGAGGAGTTCATGGCCTTTTACGGCCAGCGCGACGGCCTCGCCCCCCGCCATTTCACGGCCGAGACCCTCGATGTCCTGCGCCACTACCCCTGGCCCGGCAACATCCGCGAATTGCAGAATCTGGTGGAGCGCCTGTTGATCCTGGCCGAAGGGCCCGAGGTCAGCGCTGCCGAGGTGGAAGGGGCCCTGGGCCTGGACAACCGCCTGGCCCTGGCCGGCGGTCCGGAAGGGGAGGACTTCGGCGGCACCTTGAAACGCGCCCGGGAGCGCTTTGAGCGGGCCTTCCTGGAATATCACCTGGCGCGCAACGACTGGAACATCGCGCGCACCGCCGAGGTGGTGGGCCTGGAACGCACGCACCTCTATCGCAAGCTCAAAAACCTGGGCATCGCCCTCAAAGGCGAGCGCCGCGCCGGTGAGGAGGACGAGGAGGAGCGCTAGCCGGCGGCGGTTTTCACGGGAAACAGGGATCAGGAGCCCAATTCCCGGCTGTGTGCACACCCGTAGGAGCGAGGGCCGTTGGAGGAGGACGGGGGTGCGCCGGGTACCTGCCTGTTAGCATCAATGGCCCGGGTCTTCCAAGGTAAAGACGGCGGCGTTGTCTTCGTAGGCAAAGATCTCCGCATAGCGGCCCCAGTAGATGATGGTATCCAGCACGGTCTGGGCTTCATCTTCACTGAGCTGGTCTTCCAGCTCCCGCAGGAAACGGTCGGCGGGGGCGCGGTGGCTGGGGCGCTCGTCGAGGATGGCGCGAATATGCGCGGCCAGGGGCACCCGCTCCATGAGATGGCGGGCAAAGAGGCCCTTGCGCTCCTGCACGCTCCCTTCGGCAAAAAGCCGTCCCGCCGGCGTGAGGCTGATTTCTCCCGCGTCGGATTCGGCGAAGCCCAGGATCTCCAGGGCCTCCACCAGGGGAAAGAGGTCATCCACGGAAAACTGGGTATCGCCGGCCAGTTCCGAGAGGTTTGCCCGAAAGGTGCCGTCATGCTTTTCCAGGGTGGCCAGGGCCTCCAACAGGCCCGCCATGCGGTTGATGGAGGTATGCGGCAGGCGGTAGGCCAGGCCCACCGGCTCCTTCTTGCCGTCGGTCTTGCTGATGGGCCGGGCGGTCATCATGGCATAGACCTGTTCCACGAGGTTGCGGAAATCCTGCGACTCCCGATCCCGCGGCTGGGGCAGGGTGACGGGGATCTCCGCCCGTACCCGTCCCGGATTGCTGCCGAAGATCAGGATGCGATCGGCCATCAAGACCGCTTCTTCAATATTGTGGGACACCAGAAGGATACCGCGCAGGGCGGTTTTGCGCTCGGCCCACAGATCCAGGAGATCGGTACGGAGGGTTTCCCCGGTCAAGACATCCAGCGCGGAGAAGGGCTCGTCCATGAGGAGGCAATGGGGATCGATGACCAAGGCGCGGGCGAAGCCCACGCGCTGGCGCATTCCCCCCGAGAGCTCCCGGGGGTAGGCCGACTCGAAGCCGTCCAGGCCGATCAGATCAATGGCACGCAAGGCCCGTTCCTGCCGCTCCTTGCGCGGCACACGCAAGGCCTCCAGGCCCAGTTCCACATTCTGCAGCACCGTCAGCCAGGGGAAGAGGGCGAAGCTCTGGAAGACCATGGCCAGGCCCGCCACCGGGCCGTTTACCGCTTTTCCCTGATACCGCACCGACCCGCCGTTGGCCGGCATGAGGCCGGCGAGGATGCGCAGGAGGGTGGATTTGCCCGATCCGGAGCGGCCGACAATGACCAGGATCTCCCCCTCCCGCAGCTCCATCTGCACATCGTCCAGGATGACCAGGTCCTCGCCATCGGCGTTCTTGAAGGTCTTGCGCACCTGTTCCAGTTGAAACAAGGGCGTGGTTGCGTTGCTCATGCTTTCTCCTCAGTCCAGACGAAAGCGCCTTTCCGCCGCCCGATACAGGCGCCGCCAGAAGAAGCGGTTGACAGTGATCACGTAGAGGGACATCACGCCGATCCCCAGGGCCACCTTTTCCATCTGCCCGGACCCGGTGGCCAGGGTGATATAGGCGCCCAGCCCCGTGGCTACCAGGGTGTGGCTGCCCCAGCTCACCACCTCGGCGACGATACTGGCGTTCCAGGCGCCGCCGCTGGCGGTGATGGCACCGGTGACGAAACCGGGAAAGATGCCCGGCAGCAGCAGGCGCTTCCATAGCAGCCAGCCTCGCAGGCCGAAGCTGCGCGCCGCCTCCTTGAGATCCCCGGGCAAAGCCGCCGCCGCGCCGATGACATTGAAGACGATGTACCACTGACTGCCCAGGATCATCAGGGGGCTTACCCAGATGTTCACGTTCAGATGAAAGGTCAGGATGAGCACCACCACCAGGGGAAAGAGCAGATTGGCCGGGAAGGCAGCCAGAAATTGGGCAAGGCCCTGCACCTGGGCCGTCAGGCGCGGATTGAGGCCGATTTTGATGCCGATGGGCACCCAGATGAGGGCAGAGAGCAGGACCAGGACAAAGACCCGCAGGGCGGTCACGGCGCCGAGGTAAAAGACATGGCCGATTTCCGCCCAGGAAAAAAAACGGGGGATGGCGAGGCCGAGTTGCCACAGGGCGGCCAGGAAGAGGACCGCCAGCACCCCGTAAAACAGACCATCCCGCCAAGCCTTTTGCCCCGCGCTTGGACGCTGCCGCGCCTGCCCGGATGCCGGCGGTAGCAGGCGCACGCTGGCCTCCCACAGGGCCCGGGGAAGGAGGACGACGAGGCGCATCAGGCGGGTGCGATGAAGGAAATCCAGGACCGCGGACTGGGGTTTCTGCAGGTCGCCGCTCGTTTCGAACTTGAACTTGTCGGCCCAGGCGACGATGGGCCGAAAGAGCAGAAAGTCGTAGAGAAAGATCACCACGACCATGGTGGCGATGGCCCAGAAGATGGCGCCGAGGTCCTTGTTCCGAATGGCCAGGGCGATATAGGAGCCGATGCCGGGCACGGCCACCGTCTGGCCGGCGACGGTGATGGCCTCGGCGGCCACCACGAAGAACCAGCCGCCGGACATGGACATCATGGTGTTCCACAAGAGCCCGGGCACGGAAAAAGGCAATTCCAGCTTCCAAAAGCGCTGCCAGGCATTGAGGCGATAGAGCCGCGCCGCCTCGTCCAGGTCCTTGGGGAGGGTGGTCAAGCCCTGATACAGGGCAAAGGTCATGTTCCAGACCTGCGAGGTGAAGACCGCGAAGACCACCGCCAGTTGCACGCCGATGAGGCTGCCGGGGAAAAGGGCCATGAAGCCCGTCACGGTGATGGACAGATAACCGAGGATGGGTACCGACTGCAGGATATCCAGCAGCGGAACGAGGATCTTCTCCGCATAGCGGTTCTTCGCCGCCAGAGTCGCATAACCCAGGGTGAAAGCGAGGGAGCAGACGACGGCCGTCAGCATCCGCGAAACCGTGTCCAGGGCGTATTCCGGCAATTCCCAAGGGCTGCTGGAGATGGCGATGCTTTCCCCGAGATGAAAGGGGACCGCCATGCCACGGGAAATGTGGGCGATGAGGAAAAAGACCGCCAATACCAGCGGGATGGCGATGAGGTCTTGACGATTGGGCATGGGAAAGGCCAAGGAGGACGCGAGCTTCATGCCGGGAGACTCCACATTTGGCGGCTGGGACCGCAGTCTTTATACTGATTCGGATCAGGCACTGTAAAGGGGTGGAAAACATGCAGACCAGCAACGCAGCGGGCACGGAAAAATCCTTCCACCCCCTCGGTATCGCCATTCTCACCGTCTCCGACACGCGCCAGCCGGAGACGGACAAGTCCGGCGACAAGATCGCCGAACTGGCTCAGGCCGCCGGCCATCGCATCGCGGCGCGGCGGATCCTGCCCGATGCGGTGCCGGGCCTGCGGGCGCAGTTGCAGGACTGGATCGCCGATCCCGCCATCGACGTCATCATCGCCACTGGCGGCACCGGCGTCACCGGCCGCGATGTCACCCCCGAGGCCCTCGCCCCCCTGGTCAGCAAGTCCATCCCCGGCTTCGGCGAGCTGTTCCGCATGCTCTCCTACCAGGAGATCGGCACCAGCACCATCCAGTCCCGCGCCGAGGCGGCCCTCTGCGATGGCACCCTGGTCTTCCTGCTGCCGGGCTCCACCGGGGGCGTTCGCCTGGGCATGGAGTCGATCATCGTGCCGCAGTTGGACAACCGTCACCGCCCCTGCAACCTCAACGAACTCCTGCCGCGCATCCGCAACGAGCGCTGAGGTGAGCACCGCCCGTAGGAGCGGCCCACGGCCGCGACCCGCCTGCTCACCCGCCACCAACGCGACAATGGGTAGCTGCCTGCAGAGCGGACCCCATGACTGACGACCGCCACGCCCATTGGCAAGCCTGTTACGCCGAGGCCGCGCCGACGGCACCGGAAGCGCTCCCCTTCCTCATCGCCCACGCCCAGGAACTCCCCGCCAGCGGGAGCGCCCTCGATCTCGCCTGCGGCCGGGGCGGCAACGCCCTCTTCCTCGCCCGCCGCGGCCTGCGGACCGCCGCCTGGGACTACGCCGCAAGCGCCATCGCCGGCCTCGCCCGGGCAGCCACCGGCCTCCCCCTGCAGGCCGAATGCCGGGACGTCATCGCCCAGCCCCCCGCCTCGGAATCCTTCGACGTCATCGTCGTCGCCCACTTCCTGCATCGGCCGCTCTTTCCCGCCCTCGCCGCCGCCCTGCGTCCCGGCGGCCTGCTCTTCTATGAAACCTGGCGCGGCCCCTACGCCGGCCGCGGCCCCCGGAATCCCGCCTTCCGCCTCGCCCCCGGCGAACTGGCCAGCGCCTTCCCCATCCTCACCCTTTTGCAAATTCAGGAAGACACGGACCGCGCCGCCGCCCTCTGGCGGCGCTGATCTGTTTACATATCCAGCGGGCTGATGACGCCGCGTCCGCCTTTGTTGAGCACGTGGGTGTAAATCATCGTCGTGGAGACATCCTTGTGCCCCAGCAGCTCCTGAACCGTCCGGATATCGTAGCCCGCTTGCAGCAGGTGTGTCGCAAAGGAATGGCGCAGCACATGGGGCGTCACCGGCTTGACGATCTCTGCGCGACTCGCCGCCGTCCGGATGGCGCGCTGTACGGAAGCCTCATAAATATGGTGTCGCCGCTGCGCCCCCGTGCGCGGATCGCGGCTTAGAGCGGGTGACGGAAAAACATACTGCCAACCCCAGGCACGCGCACTGGACGGATATTTGACCGCCAGCGCATCGGGCAGATACACCTCCCCCAGCCCGGCCTCCAAATCGCCGTCATGCAGCAGCTTGGCTTTCTCCATTTGTTTTTTAAGGGGCAGCAGCATGTTCTCCGGCAATACCGTCACCCGGTCTTTGCCGCCCTTGCCATCCCGAATGATGATTTCCCGACGCTCGAACTCCACGTCCTTTACCCGGAGCCGCAACCCCTCCAACAAGCGCATGCCGGTTCCATAGAGCAGGCTGGCCACCAGCCACATGGTCCCCGAGAGTTCATGCAGCAACGCCCGCGCTTCGCCGGGGGTCAGCACCGTAGGCAAGTGTTGCGAAGGCTTGGCGCTGGTGATGTCGTCCAGCCAGCCAGGGCAGGTCTACATCGAGCACCTGCTTATAAAGGAAAAGCAACGCCGCCTTGGCCTGATTTTGCGTGGAGGACGACACCTTGCGCTCCACCGCCAGATAGCTGAGGAAGGCCTCGATCTCTGCGGCCCCCATCCCTTTGGGATGCCGCTTGTGGTGAAAGAGGATGAAGCGCCGCGCCCAGTCCGTATAGGCCTCTTCGGTGCGGATGCTGTAGTGCAACGCCCTGACCCGGGCACGCACCTGGTCCAGGAGTTTGGGCGGGGAATTGGGGGCTGGCTGGCTGCTTTTCATCCGTGAAATATTAGGCTGTCCTAAATTTTTGAGCAAGGGGTGTTATGCCGTAGATACAGCATGTTGCTTTTGTTCCAAATTGCATTAGTCATCTATCGTGTGGTAGTGTCTTGTGATCTAATTTATGTTATGCCTCAGGAGAACTCAGATGAAGCCACGAATTAGCCTCATTACGCTCGGCGTCGATGACTTGGAAGAGTCGCTACGCTTTTATCGCGATGGCCTTGGTCTGGAGACGCAAGGAATCATAGGAACAGAATTTGAGTACGGCGCAGTTGCTTTCTTTGATTTGCAAGCGAATCTGAAGCTCGCACTCTACCCGCGAAAGAGTCTTGCAAAAGACTCAGGATTGCCGTTGGGAACTCCAAGTGCACTGGGGTTCAGCATTGGACACAACGTTTCTTCCAAAGCAGAGGTCAATCAGGTGATGGAGCAGGCCAAGAATGCCGGGGCTGTTATCGTAAAACCTGCTCAAGACACTTTTTGGGGCGGTTACGCAGGCTATTTCCAAGACCCCAATGGCCACCTGTGGGAAATTGCGTGGAACCCGCAGTGGCCTATCCCAGAGTGAGGCATAACATGGCGGTCAAGCGGGACGCGCAAAAAGCCGCGCGCCCCTTACCTTTACGTTATGCGCCCATTATCAGATAGGAGTCTTTTATGAATGCAAAGTATTCTGGGCAGTGTCTTTGTGGGGAAATCAGCTATTCAGTTGATATTGAGCCAATGTTTACTGGAAATTGTCATTGCAAAGACTGTCAAAGATCATCAGGCAGTGCATTCATTCCGGCGATGATTTTCCCTGAAAAAAATGTTGTTGTTTCAGGCGAAGTAAAATATTTCGAGTCTCAGGCAGACAGCGGAAATATGCACAAAAGAGGTTTCTGCCCGAATTGTGGTTCTCAATTGTTCGCACGGTTCAGCAATATGCCAGGAGTGCTGGGTATAAAGGCTGGAACTTTAGATGACTCATCGAATTATGTTCCAAAGTTAGATTTCCATGTAGGTAGTGCTGCACCTTGGGACTTTATGAACCCAGAGCTACCTAAAAAGCAAGGGGCAGCACAAAGCTAACGATAGTGCATAACCTGTCGTTCGAGCGGGACGCCGCAAAAGCCCGGCGCCCCTCAACTTTACGTTAGGCATGGAGATACGCCTTGGTATCAATCACCGTTGAAGAAAACTCTTGGGGTAGCAGATTCCTCATCTTTTCCGTCCCACTTCCAAATCATCCGCCCGTGTTCATGTCCATGAAGGTCACCGAATACAACAGTGACAAGTCTGGGGTCGTGATCGTGGATTCCGAAAAGTTTCTCCAACTCTGGCGAAATGAGCCATACAGCATTCATCGGGAGCAGGCGAACGGCAACCCAGAGACATGGCCAAATGACTATAAGTATTTGGCCGCAGCCAAGGGTTTTTCCCACGGCTATGACAATCCAGTCCCCCTCGCACATGTGTCGCATGGCAAGGGCACTCGAACTATTGTTTCTTACAAGTTCTTGTGGTTTGGAAGATGTGAGCGCCAAGAGCAATTTCATCACGTTGGCTTCACGAACGGCGTTACCAGAACCATCTGGTTGCTAAGCCAGGGCTGCGCTGCGTTTCCAATTGAATGCGAAATGCCCGGGGCACGAGAGCTACCCCCCGGTGTCAGGGTAGTTGTCGCCTCTCTGAAATGGAGTCAGGCGTAGGGTGGGGGCGGAAAGTGGATTATCGAGATGAAACAT
>NZ_RIZI01000149.1 GCF_003721225.1 Acidithiobacillus sulfuriphilus
CCCCCCCCCCCCCCCAATACAGAAATATTATATAAAGTCAATACCTGAAAGGTCCGGCGATCCCCATGGGATTTTCGATGAGGCAACTTGGCATCGCTTGTGCCAGCGTGTCGGTAACGACTGTAAGGCCGCAGCCTGGGTGCGGACGCGGCAGGCGGAGATGTCCGATCTCCATGAACCATTCCGGAGCAACTATGTGCGCCTGATGGCGCGTTTTTTGTTGGATGATGCCTAGTCTTCTCGGTGGAAACCATCCCAGGGTCCATGGAGATCGGCGATGCAAGGGCTAGAGCGACAAACGGTAGAAGAAGGCGGGGAACAGCACTGGGAGTCTGCTTTGCCTTCCTTGGATCGTGATCCGGAAAGTGACGGCGCGACCACCGCCGGCCGACGCTTCGCTGAGGATACGGTCAGCGCTTATCTGCGGAAGATCGCCCATAAATCCCTGCTTTCGGCAGCGGAGGAAACCGCCCTGGGGCACCGTGTGCAAGCGGGAGATCCGGCCGCCAGGGCCATCATGATCGAAAGCAATCTCCGCCTGGTGGTGATGATTGCCCGCCGTTATCTACGCCGAAGCCTTCCCCTGCCGGATTTGATCGAAGAGGGCAACATCGGCTTGATCCGCGCCGTAGACAAGTTTGATCCCCGCCGCGGTTTCCGCTTTTCCACCCATGCCACCTGGTGGATTCGCGAAAACATCGAGCGCGCGCTGATGAACCAGGGCCACATGGTGCGCTTACCGATTCATGTGATCGCGGAACGGAGCGCCTGCCTTCGAGCCGCCCGGACTCTCGGCCATGACCTTCACCGCCAACCCAGCATGGAGGAAATCGCGCAGGCGCTGGACAAACCAGTGGCTGCGGTGCAGCGGAGCATGGCCCTTGGGGAATCGGTGATCAGCTTTGATGTTCCCATGGACCAGGGGGGAGGGCGCACCTTGGCGGACGTTCTGCCCGATCCGGACAACCAGGGCCCGGAGTGGGCTCTGGTGCATAAGGACCTCAACCAGCAGATGCGGGTATGGTTGGCCCGTTTGCCAGGGAAACACCGGTATATTTTGATGCGGCGCTTTGGGTTGGACGGCGGGGAGGAAATCAATTTACGGGAAATTGGGAAAATCATGGGTCTCACCCATGAGCGGGTGCGGCAGATCCAGGTAGAGGCGCTGCAGGCGCTGCGGCAAACCATGGAGGCCGAAGGCCTGTCCACGGAGGTGCTCTTCACCAACTAGAAGCTTTTCCGCCCCTCTGAATGGTTCGCTTGGGTACCGGCGCAGGCACCCCTGATGAGGGCACGACTACATGATAAAGGAGATTCCCATGGCTGACCTCACCCCATACCTGCAAGACCTCAAAAACGCAGCCATCGCCGTCGGCTGGTACGAGATCAAGGGCGGCACCCTCGTCAAGCAGCAAGCGGCCGACCGCTTGGCGAGAATGGAAGCCCTGCTGCGGGAGAAAGGGGCGAGAGAAGAACAATTGGCGCCCGTCCGCGAAAACGGTCTTTTGCTCGGACGCTACCGCCGGGAAGCGGCACTGGAGTTGGCGGATGCGGTCGCCTGTCTCATGACGGAGCCCAGCCCCCATGCGCAGCGTCGGGTCAAATTGGCAGAGCTGCATGCCCAGCAAGCGGGACTGTCCCAGAAGCAAATCGCCGCGGCAAAGCAAGAAGGGATAGCGATGCTGGCCGCTGCGGACTACCAGGATGGATGATGACTGGCAGCGCAACGGCCATGCGGACCAGTTTTCGTCCCTTGGTGCTTAACGGACAAATCCGGATCCCCTGGGTAAGGGTATCAGGCTTACGAGATTTGTTTTGTTTACTATAGTAAAGAGACAGCAGTCGCCAACTGGAGCGACCGTGGGACATCCAGACAATCTGCCCGCGCCCGTCAGCCATCGGGATTTCCCCTGGATCGCGCGGGGGAACCGCAAAGCCGTGCGCAGGACCAGCGCATTGCCAGTTATCAGGAGATCCATGTGGAAGCGCAGACGGAAGAACAGCAGAAAATCCCTCCCATAGAAAAAACCCTTGCCGAACTCCACTCCAGCATCGACGGAATCAGTACCGAAGAAGTCCAAAAACGGCTGGAGAAATATGGCCAAAACGCCATACAGGAAAAGAAAGTCAGTCCCATGATGCGCTTTCTGCATTATTTTTGGGGACCGATTCCATGGATGATCGAAGTGGCGGCGGTACTTTCGGCAGTGGTCGGCCGCTGGTCAGATCTGATCATTATTTCCTTGCTCCTGTTGTTCAACGCGGGCATTGGGTTTTGGCAGGAATTCAAGGCCAGCAATGCCCTGGAGGCCCTCAAGAGCCAACTGGCGCTCAAGGCGCGGGCGCTGCGCGATGCCCAATGGCAGGAGGTATTGGCGGCCCAGTTGGTGCCGGGGGACATCATTCGCATTCGCCTGGGGGACATCATCCCCGCCGACGTGCAGCTCCTGGAAGGGGATTATCTGAGCGTCGATCAGTCCGCGCTCACCGGTGAGTCTTTGCCCGTCAGCAAAAAGGCGGGGGAGATCGCCTACTCCGGCACCATCGCGAAACAAGGCGAGATGGTGGCGGTGGTTACGGCTACGGGTATGAACACGTTTTTCGGCCGCACGGCGGGCCTGGTCCAGAAGGCCGGCGCCATCTCCCACTTTCAAAAAGCCGTGCTGCGCATCGGCGATTATCTCATCTACATTGCTTTGGGCCTGGTGGCCGTGCTCATCACCGTGGAACTGTTCCGTGGACAGCCATTCCTGACCCTCTTGCAGTTTGCCTTGATCCTCACCGTCGCCTCCATACCCGTGGCCATGCCCGCCGTGTTGTCGGTCACCATGGCCCTAGGCGCCATGAAACTCTCGCGCATGAAGGCCATCGTGACCCGCCTGGAGTCCATCGAGGAAATGGCAGGGGTAGAGATTTTGTGCTCGGACAAGACGGGTACGCTGACCCAAAACAAGCTCGCCATGGGCGCCCTGCAGCCCGTTCACGGCATCGACGCAAAGGATTGCCTGCGCGCCGCCGCCTTGGCCTCCAAGGCCGAAGACCAGGACAGCATCGATCTGGCGATTTTGGGCGCGGTGAAAGATCCGCAACTCCTGTCCGGCTGGCAGCAACAAAAATTCGTGCCCTTTGATCCGGTCAGCAAGCGTACCGAGGCCACCGTCACCGATCCCGGTGGAAAGTCCTGGACAATGACCAAGGGCGCCCCGCAGGTCATCCTGGGCCTCTGCAGCATGGAAGCCTCTCCGCTTGAGACGGTCCAAGGGCAGATTGCGGCCCTGGCGGGAAAGGGCTATCGCACCCTGGGGGTGGCCCGCCGCCCCGAGCAGGGTGCCTGGGAGTTTCTCGGCATCATCCCCCTTTCCGATCCCCCCCGGGAAGACTCCAGGGCCACCATCGCCCAGGCCCAGGAACACGGCATTGAGGTCAAGATGGTCACCGGCGACAACGTGGCCATTGCCAAGGAGATTGCCGGCCAGCTAGGTTTGGGCACCGCGATCGTGGCAGCCGATACGGTCTTCGCCAAGGATGCGGATAGCGCCCATCTGAATGACCGAACTCGGGAGCAGATCGAGGGGGCCGACGGCTTTGCCCAGGTGTTCCCGGAACACAAATACGCTATTGTCAAGGCGCTGCAACAGAACGGCCACTTGGTGGCCATGACGGGAGACGGTGTCAACGATGCTCCGGCCCTCAAGCAGGCCGATGTGGGCATCGCGGTATCCGGCGCCACGGACGCGGCCCGCGCTGCGTCCGCCCTGGTGCTCAGCGCGCCGGGATTGAGCGTGATCATCAGCGCCATCGAAGAGGCCCGACGCATCTTCGAGCGGATGAACAGCTACGCCATTTATCGCATCGTCGAAACCATCCGCATCATGTTCTTTGTGGTGCTGGCCATGTTGGTGTTCGATTTTTACCCCATCACCGCCATCATGATCATCTTGCTGGCTTTCTTCAACGACGTCCCCATCATGGCCATCGCCACCGACAATACTTGGCTCGATCCCAAGCCGGTACGCTGGGACATGCACCGGGTCTTGACCGTATCCACGGTGCTGGGCCTTATCGGGGTAGTGGAAACCTTCGGTATGCTGCTCATCGCAAGGGACTACTTCCATCTGGATATCGCCCATATCCAGACCCTCATTTTTCTCAAACTCGCGGTGGCCGGCCATCTCACCCTCTTCATTGCACGCACCCGCAAGCCGCTTCTGCAAAAGCCCTATCCTTCCGCAGCCCTCCTGTGGTCCGCCATCGTCACCAAGGCCTTGGCCACATTATTCGTGGTCTATCCCATGGGGCTGGTGGCCTCCATTACCTGGCTGCAGGCCGGCACCGTCTGGGTTTACTGCGTCGTCTGGATCTTTATCGAAGACTGGGCGAAATTGCGCGTATACCATCATTTGGAATTGAGCACGCCGAGGCATCGCGATTTCCTGGATCGCCTAAACCAACCTCTCATGGGACCGACTTCCAGCCGATGACGGAGGGAAATATCCGCCGCATTCTATGAGGAACGAGCAATTATGGCAGGACCTCGCCCCGCTTATGCCGCCATGGCCGATGATTCGATCATTACGGGCGGCTTTTGGTCAGGAAAATCCGCCAACTTCAGCATCCGTCCATATCGGAACGCCGACAGAGCGAAGATCAGACATATCTGTTGCGAAACGGGATTCCTTGGCAACCCCATAGACGCCATATTCTGCGATCGCGAGCTTTTCGCTGATCTTATGGTCAATCCCTATCTGGATTATGCCGAGGATTGGGCTTATGTGGCCACCCATGACGGCCGGGCCGTCGGTTATTTGCTGGGAGCGCCGCCTTCCTTTGATCGCTATATGGTCTATGCGGGTTCGGTAGCCACATTGCGCATGCTTCTCAAATCCGTGTCCGGGGCCTATGCGCATCACCCGCGCAGTTCGCAATTCGTGGAATGGCTGCTTACCCGCAGCTTTCGCGAACGGCCCTGCCGCCCCCGGCGGGCCGCCCACATGCATTTTAATGTATTACCGGGGTTTCGCGGCCATGGCCTTGGCCGCCGCCTGTGGCGGGCTTTCGAAGAGCGCCTGAGCAAAACAGATAATCCTCGCTATTATGGCGAGTTGTTTTCCTGCAAAAGCCATCATCCGGAACGCGCATACCAACGCTACGGTGTGGGGGTCTATGATCGGGCGAAAACAACGATATTTGCGGGCAGCGTTAGCGAGGACGTATTCAATATCTGCGTCGTCAAGGAGCTCCATTGACCGAAATATCCCACTGCCGAACCGATGATTAAAATAGGGAGGGTTGACTGCACAGCGCAGCCCAAAGCACCCCGCCAACAGGACCTACTTCCATGCACCGGAAATTCTGGATAATTCTCGTCATTGCGCTTGGGGTATCCTTGCTACCCTTGTTCCTCTTCATCAATAGACAGGCTCTGCTGCTCTTGTTGAATATTCCACCAGTGATTTTGTTGGTATTGGTGACGCTGATGTTGATCAGTTGGATTTTTGAGGGAACGCGACTGGGCGTTCTCTGCAGCCTTTTGCATATCGGTTTGCCCTTGCACAAATCCATGGGCATCGTCATGGCCGCGGAATTTGCCGGAGCGGCCACACCGGCGGCATCCGGTATGGGCGCCGCCTATATCCTGTTTTTGCGCCGCCGGGGAGTGGATGTAGGCCATTCCGGCGGCTTGTTGGTGCTCATCATCATTTTCGATCTATTGTTCATTATCATATTATTCTCCGGCGCCATCCTCTTCATGATCGCTGCGTCGCGCCATGTTCCCAATCTGAGCGCCTTCGTCACGCTGCTTATTACGGTATTATCGACTTTCATCATCGCGATCTTGGCCTGGCACATCGAGCATCGGCGCTTGTTGTTATGGATCGACTATCTGTTGCGGCAGGTGCGCTGGTATCGTCGTCACCGTTTTGCCGTTGCGCGTTCCGTTCATCGCTTCGCCCAAGCGGCGGGGCTGATCAAAACCATGAATTGGCGCCACCGCTGGTTGATCTTTGGCAGCACCGCGGGCTATTGGCTCCCCCGGTATCTGATCTTATGGGTACTCATGGCCTACGCTGGTGTCGTAGTGAGCATCCCTTACCTGATCGTCAGCCAAACCCTGCTCAACCTGACCGTACAACTCAGCATCCTGCCGGGCGGTGCCGGAACTGTGGGCGCAGCTTACGCACTCTTGTTTGGCGGCACCATGGCAAGGGGCGACGTGGGATTCAGCCTCCTGGGCTGGCGCTTTTTTACCTATTACTGGTATCTGCTGGTGGGGGCCCCATGGTTTTTCCTGGAGTTAAAATCGGGTTTCCAGGATTGAGGCGGCAAGTACACGGGATTGGGGGCGCCGGCCTGGATGGCATGGACGCTGCGGTGGTTGCTTGATCGGGATGGTTTCGAGCATCGCCTCTGGTTGGAAGCGCCACGTCAATCGGCCCCGTTGCGATAAGCGACAATGGGACCGCTTCTTTACCGGCACAATAGATCAGTCTCAAGTCCGACAGGCTGCAAGACGACTACATTTCACCACTTCTCAGCATGATCAGGAAAACCGATAGGGCACGGGATCTCCGAGGTTTTTTGGGGGCGGCCATGTAGCCTTGCCAGCGCAAGTTGGGGGAAGATAGCCGGACGCAGGACAAATCCCAATCCTGGCGCCGCTGAAAGGCGGTCATGGTGACAAAGCCTACGCCCAGATCTGCTTTTACCATGGCACCGACTGATTCTACATCGGCCACCTCGATGAAATGCGCGGGACGAATGTGGTGGTTGAGGAATTCCTTTTCCAGGATCCGGCGAACCCCTGATGAAGGCTCGCGCCAGACAATAGGATAGGGCAGGATATCCTCCATCTCCACGAACTCCGCTTTTGCTAGGGGATGGTTCCGCGGCATGATGGCAATGATCTCATCCGTGCGCCATGTGGATACCTCATAATAATCTGGAAGATTCGGCAAATCCATTTCTCCCTCAAAGAAAAACAGGTCCAACTCTGCCGGGTTGATGCCATTCCAGTAAGTTACCCCGCTTTTAATGTAGAGGTTTATCCCTGGATAGATCTTTTGGAATTGTTGCAAGTAGGGTGGCAATAGGTAATTGGCGATCAGACTGGTTGATGCGATCCGCAGGTCGCCATCCCGGGCTGACCGCCGGCGTGCGACCAGGCTTTCGATATCCTGGAGGGTAGAGCGCAAGCGCCTGATGTCTGGAAGTAAGGCCAGCCCCGCCGCCGTGAGTCGGATCCCGCTTCCTTCCCGAACATACAGCGGCTCCCCGACCGCTGCCGTCAGCTTGCGCAATCGTTCTGAAATGGCGGGCTGGCCACGGTGAAGCGTTGCCGCTGCTTCGCTGACGCTACCGGCTTCTGCTGCCGCAAGAAAGGCTAAAAGTTGTTCGGCATCCAATCGTAATGACATCGATATCTCCGATATTGTTACCAATAAAATCGATTTGATCACTTTTGAAGTATAGCTTATGGTTGATAGCGAATCCTTGCATTTATATTTACAGTCATAGGTCCTATTATGTTCACTGCAGATCGTGAGCCTTTGCAGGCGCTGACAGGAACGGCGTCCGCAGCGGACGGGAATGCCCAGCAGCGCAGTACCGGCGATGGGCTGATTGAAGCTCCTGTCGCGATGGAGGAACATGGTTACGATATCCTCCGCATGTACCTCAGCGAAATTTCCCATTATCCCCTTCTCAGCGCAGAGCAGGAAGTAGACTTGGGACGCAGTGTCCGGGAAGGGGATCGCGAGGCTTGGCAGATCATGGTGGAGTCCAATTTGCGGTTGGTGGTGCACATTGCCCGCCGTTATCGGCATCGCCACCTGCCTTTTCTGGATTTAATCGGGGAAGGTAACCTGGGATTGATGCATGCTGTAGATAAATTCGACCCAGAGCGCGGTGTGCGCTTCGCTACCTATGCGGCTTGGTGGATCAGCGAGCGCATTGAGCTTGCAATCATGAATCAAGCCAGACTCGTGCGTTTGCCCGTCCATATCATCAAGGCGTTGAGAGCCTATTTGGATAAAACGCAGGCGCTGCGAGAGCGGGAAGGTGAAGAAAACACCAGGAGAGTAGCGCGGATCGCGGAAGAATTGGACAAGCCGGTGGCGACGCTGCATCAACTGATGGAACTTGAGGAACGGGTGCTCCCTCTGGATCATGCCGCAGATGGAACGGCTACTCTGGCAGAAATAATCCCTGATCCGGTTACCACACCCCCTGATCTTGCCCTTTTCGATCGGGAAGTGGCTACCCGCTTATGGTCATGGTTGCTGCGTATGGAGCCTGTACCACGCCAGATTCTGGTGCTGCGTTTTGGCCTCGATAATAGGAGGGTGCTCAGCTCACGTGAAATAGGATCCATGTTGCAAATCTCCCAACAGAGAGTGAGCCAGATTCAGTATGGTGCCTTGGCTGATTTGCGTGATTTTATGGTTGCGGAAAATTTTCAACTTGAGGATATGTTATAGGGTAACCTGTCTGATACGATAAAGATAGTCATTATTTCTAGCCATCTGCCATTCCATGGCATACATGTTATCGAGCCAATCCATGGGTCGCTTACAAACTATTTTTGGGAATATACCATTTCATGAGTAGCCAGAAACCTCCTGTGAGTGAGGCCGTATCTGCGCCAGTTTGTCCTGATCCTCTCGTGATCGAGCGCGGCGTGTGCGGTTGGCGAGGGTGGCTGCGCACCAATCCCTTTTTTTATTTAGCGCTGGCATTTTTCGTGGGAATAGTAGCCGGGTTGGGGGCCGTGCTCTTTCGCCGTCTCATCAGTCTGATGCACAACGCTTTCTTTTTTGGCCATCTATCAACCAAATTTGACTATCTCCGCCATTCGGCGGCCAGCGCATGGGGAGCCGGCATCATCTTTGCCCCTGTCGTGGGGGGTCTCCTAGTGGTCTGGCTGGTCAAAACCTTCGCTCCCGAAGCCAAGGGTCACGGCGTGCCGGAGGTAATGGATGCCATCTATTACCACTGCGGTATCATCCGTCCCATAGTGGTTTTGGTGAAGGCGCTGGCCTCCTCCATCAATATCGGCAGCGGCGGTTCGGTGGGGCGGGAGGGTCCCATCATCCAGATGGGTGCAGCCTTTGGGTCCAGTCTCGCCCAGTGGCTTCGGCTCAAGGAATGGCAACGTTTGGGTTTGATTGCAGCAGGCGCTGGTGCCGGTATTGCCGCCACTTTCAATACCCCGATCAGTGGCATCCTCTTCGCGGTGGAACTGATATTGGTGGAGGTGAGTGCCCGTACCCTGGTTCCGGTGATGATCGCCACAGGTACGGCGACCTTCGTTTCGCGGTTGTTTCTGGGAGATTTCCCCTCCTTCATCATCCCTGCCCAAGTCATCAGCCAGACCACCCATGAGACGGTGGGTGCTTATGGTGCCTATATCATTCTTGGTGTGCTCGTGGGCGGGGTGGGCTTGCTCTTCACGAACAGCCTTTATTGGGCGGAAGACCGTTTCGAGCAATGGTTCACCAACCCTTACCTGCGCCATGCCCTGGGTATGCTTGGGGTGGGGGTGACCATTTACCTTATGTATCTTTTCTCCGGTCATTACTATGTGGAAGGGGTGGGTTATGCGACGGTTCAGGATGTTTTGGACGGGGTGCTGACCAATCCTGGGTTTTTGCTGATTTTGCTCTTGCTGAAAATAGCTGTTTTTTCCGTAACGCTGGGTTCGGGAGGCTCGGGCGGGGTGTTTTCCCCTGCCCTCTTCGTCGGTGCCGTCTTTGGTGCGTTATATGCGGCCTTGAGCAACCATTTTCTGCCCAATGTGGGTCTCAACGTGGTGGTGGCCGGCGCGCTCGGTATGGCTGGTATGGTTGGCGCATCCACCGGTGCGGCGGTGACGGGCGCGGTGATGATCTTTGAAATGACCAACGACTATCACATTATCATTCCCCTTATCGTCGTCTCGTCTCTCGCTTTCGGCATGCGCCGCTTGGTGACGAGGGAAACCATTTATACGCGTAAATTGATCCGTCGGGGGCATTACATACCGGAAGCGCTACATAGCAGTCTCTACCTTATGCGTCCGGTGGAGCAGTTCATCGAGTCGCCGTTGCTTCGCCTGAAAGGCGGTTGCACTTTGGCGGACGTCCAAAAACTATTGCGAGGGCGGAGGCAGGAAACCCCTCATATTTTGGTGCTTGACGGTGTAAAACCAGTCTCTGTGATCACTGCCCATAGACTGCGCGATCTTTTTTTGCAGGGGCAGCCGGAGGTCACTTTGGCGGAGTTGGGGAGCAACGATTGGGTGAGTGTACCAGCCGATAGTCAGCTTTATGATCTGGTGGCCCGCCTGCGTTCCTGTCACTGTGAAATCGCCCTGTTGAGCCGGCGCGGCCTGCTGGAGCATCATGAAGAGGTGCTGGCGGTGGTGACGGTGGAAGATATCCTGAACTATGCCTCTTTACCGCGAAGCTTGTTGCGTCCCGATGCGGTTTGATTCTAAAAAACGGTGCCTCGATTCTTTCGTTCGCTACCTGCGATGCCTTTGGTGGGAGCGCGTGGGTGGGTCGGCCTCACCCTTCTTTTAGCCGCGAAAACAAGGAAACAACATGATGACTGTAGCGCAAAATGTATTGGATAGGCGGGAGCGCCGTTCCATCCTGGCTTTGGCCGGCATTTTCGGTTTACGCCTTTTGGGATTGTTTTTGGTGCTGCCGGTATTTTCCGTCTATGCCCATGGGCTACGCGGTGCTTTCAACCACCCGGCCCTCATCGGCATTGCCCTGGGTGCCTATGGCTTGACCCAAGCGGTCTTCCAGATTCCTTTCGGAAAGCTTTCGGATCGGTGGGGGCGAAAACCGGTCATAGCCGCCGGCCTCGTCATTTTCGCCATCGGGAGCGTCATTGCCGCCCAGGCCACCAGCATTGAATGGCTGCTGGTGGGCCGTGTCGTCCAGGGGGCGGGGGCGGTGGCGGCGGCCATCATCGCCTTGACCGCCGATCTGGTCCGTGAGGAGCGCTGGACCAAGGCCATGGCGGTGATCGGTATCACCATCGGTATCAGCTTCAGCGTTTCCCTGGTGCTTTCGGCACCCCTGGCGCACTGGATCGGCGTGCAGGGTATATTTTGGTTGACGGCGGCCCTGTCCATTTTGGCCATCGGGGTGTTATATGGCGTGATCCCTGCGGTTCCCGCGCGTTTTCATCGGGATGCGGAGATGAATCCGGCGGTCTTGGGCGCAGTACTGCGTGATCCCGATTTGTTGCGCCTGGACTTTGGCATCTTTGCCTTGCACACGGGGCTCACCGCCCTATTTGTGGTGCTGCCCCTGGTGTTGATAGATCCCAAGCACCCGCTTCTATCCCAGGCCGATCAATGGATGCTCTATTTGCCAGTGATGCTGCTTTCCTTTGTGGCGATGGTCCCCCTCATCGTCATTGGCGAAGCCAAGCGCAAGCTCAAGGAGGTCTTCGTTCTGGCCATCGCCATTTTGGTTGCGGCCGTGGTATGGATGGCCCTGTCGAGCCACAGCCTATGGGCCATTGCCGTGGCGCTTTTTCTGTTTTTCTTGGGCTTTAACGTACTGGAGGCCAGTTTGCCTTCCCTGGTGGCCAAGTTCTCTCATCCCGGTGCCAAAGGGACAGCAACAGGCGTCTATACTACGGCAGAGTTTTTGGGGGCCTTTTGCGGCGGGCTACTCGGTGGTTTGCTCTATCTGCCCGGCCAGCGGAATTACAGCGACGTCTTTTGGGCGGTGGCCGCCATTTATATCATCTGGCTGGCCATAGCCCTCACCATGCGCCGGCCGCGCTATGTGGCGACTCGGATATTCTCCCTGCCCGAAGGTCAAAAGGATATCCAGAATCTCACCCAGCAGCTTCTGCATCTGCCGGGAGTGGCCGAGGTGGCCATCTTTCCCGATGAGGGGGCGGTATATTGCAAGGTCGAAAGCAAGATTTTTGACGAAGAGCGGGTGCGCGCCGTCATTGGGGTCACCGCCTGAGCCGCACTCCCACTATCCATTCCCCGGCGTGAGGTGACCAGCCAACTTTAGCGCCGACACAGCCATTTTGGCACACACCATCTTCCCCGGCCTGGATCTGAACCCCGTACTGGCCGCCGTGGTGGGCATGGCGTCCTTTTCCGCCGCAGCCACCGGCGCGGTGCTGGGTTCGGCCCTGATCGCCGCCGAAATGGTGGGCGGCATGGGAGTTCTTCCCCTTCTGGCGCCTGCTGTCCGCCGCTGTTCCAGAATTGCAGCGCCTATACCCTGGATCTGCCCTGGCGAGGCCGCCCCATGGCCGAAAATTTGTATCTTTGGGTCAGGGATGCCTACCTCGCCGGCCGCCGGAAAAAGGAGCCCGAGAATAACGGATAGCTCCCCCTCCGCATCAGGGAAAATGCCGCCGCGGCCATTGCAGGAGGACGATCACCGCCCCGCCACCGCCTTCCTGGGGGCGGGCCTGGGCAAAGGCCAGCACTTCCTTGCGGCGGATCAGCCATTGTCCCACCAGGCGTTTGAGAATGGGCACCCGGCCCGGCGAGCCCAGACCCTTGCCGTGGATGATGCGGACACAGCGCCAGCGCCAACGCCGGGCCTCCAGCAGGAATTCGCCGATGGCCTGGCGTGCCTCATCGACGGTGCAGCCGTGGAGGTCGAGATTCTCCTGGATGCGAAAACGGCCGCGGCGCAGATCGCGCAGCAGGGCGCGAGGCATCCCGTCCTGCAGGTAGATCCACTCCTCTCCGTTCTCCAGCAGCAGATCGTCGCCCAGGGGGTGCATCAGCTCATCCAGCACCGCCGCATCGTCCAGATGGCTTTGCACCGGTATGGGCGGTGGCGGGGCCGGGCGGGGCGGCGGGGCGGCGGCGGGCAAAGGTTTGACACCGGCAACGGCACGCAAAAACGCTTCCTTGCCGGTGCCGTCGTCCGCCGTCGCTGATCCGCAGGGTGCGGCATCCGGATGGCGCTTTCGCCCCATGTCCGGAGGCTGCACCCCGCCTCCCCGCCGCTGCGCCATTACGGCTTACCTGGCCTGCTGTTCCAGCCAGCGCTCGGCGTCGAGGGCTGCCATGCAGCCGCTGCCGGCGCTGGTCACCGCCTGCCGATAGATATAGTCCTGCACGTCGCCCGCCGCGAATACGCCGGGGATGCTGGTGGCGGTGGCCATGCCGTCGCGGCCGCCCCGGGTAATCAGATAACCGCCGGCATCCATGTTCAGTTGGCCCTTGAAGATGTCCGTGTTGGGCCGATGGCCGATAGCCACGAAAACGCCGGTTACCGCCAGATCCTGGATCTTGTCGTCGGGCAAATGCCTGACGCGCAGGCCCGTGACTCCCGAGACATCACCCAGCACCTCTTCAACGCCATGGTTCCACAGCACGGTAATATTTTCCTTGCCGAGCAACTTGTCCTGAAGGATCTTTTCCGCCCGCAGCCGGTCGCGGCGATGGACCAAGGTCACATGGCTGACGATATTGCTGAGATAGAGGGCCTCCTCGACGGCCGTGTTGCCGCCGCCGATGACGGCCACGGACTGACCGCGATAGAAAAAACCGTCGCAGGTGGCACAGGCCGAAACGCCCTTGCCGCGGAATTTCTCCTCACTGGGCAGACCCAGATATTTGGCCGAGGCCCCGGTGGTAATGATCAGGGCATCACAGGTATAACAATGTTGATCGCCGCTCAGGCGAAACGGCCGTTGACCGAGCTCGGCCTGATGAATGTGGTCAAAGAGGATCTCGGTATCAAAGCGCCGCGCCTGCTTTTCCAGTTGTTCCATCAACTCGGGACCCATGATGCCATCGGCAGCGCCCGGCCAGTTGTCCACCTCCGTAGTGGTCATCAACTGTCCTCCGGGTTCCATGCCCTGCACCAGCACCGGGTGCAGATTCGCACGCGCGGCATAGATGGCCGCTGTGTAGCCCCCCGGACCCGATCCGAGAATGAGCAGCCGGCTATGTTTGCTGTTGATCAGCTTCCCTTCTTCTGCATTCATGGTCACCTCGCAAGTAGAAATTAATTAATACCGTTATTGCCTGGCTCCTGTTCTCCGCAAAGTCTAACACCGATCGGAGCTTTTGGCCTTTCCCGGCGCCATCAGCCTGACCCATGGATTCTTGACACTCAACATTGCCTCGTTTAGCGTGCCGAACATGAGCCATGTCGCGCGCAACGCTCCGCGAAGCCCGAAAAATGCCGCTCCCCGATCGCGGGGGGGGCAGACCCCGTCGGTTACCTGGCGCCGGGAAGGGTGGCTATTCATCCTCGCGGCCCTCGCTGTCTATCTGCTGATCGCCCTGGTCAGTTTTAGTTCCCAAGATCGCAGTTGGTTCAGCAGTGGCCAAGGCGGCCCTGTCCACAATTGGGGCGGCCTTGTGGGTGCCTACCTCTCCGACTTCCTGGTGCAGTCTTTCGGCATCATGGCCTGGTTGCTTCCCTTTGGGGTGGCAACGCTGGCCTGGCAGCTCTGGCGGCGCTGGTTTCGCGCCTTTCCCTTGGGCCCTGGCCGCTATGTTGGGGCCTCGCTCCTGGCCCTCGGGATCATGGGCATCATGGCCATGCTTTCCCCCGCGCCATGGTGGTCCATCCCCGGCCAGGGACCGGGAGGAATCATCGGCATGGGAGAGAAGCGCCTGGTGCTGGGCTTGATCGGCGAGGGCGGCGGCCTCCTGTTTTTCCTTGCCGCTTTGCTGCTGGGCGCATTCCTCTTGACCCGCCTGGGCCCGGGAGCATTTTATCAGCGTTGCCGCGATGCCTGGCAGGGATTGCCCGGCTTTCCCGGTCTCCCCTTGCGCCGGACGCCCACGTCTACGCCGGTTCAGGGGAGCCCGCAGCCAGCGGCGCGTGCCGCGACGCTATCCACTGCCCCCGTTGGTCCGGCCGCGCTCCCCGTGCGCCGCAAGGGGCGTGCGGACCTTGTTCAGCAACTGCCGCTGGCCGATGCCCAGGGCCACGCCCTGGCCGATGGCTTGCCGCCACTGGGCCTGCTCGACGCCCCCGATGCGGATGACCCCCGCACCCAGCCGCAACCGGAGGAACTGGAACAACGCTCCCGCCTGCTGGAAGAAAAGCTGGCCGATTTTGGTGTCAGCGCCCGGGTGGTGGGTGCCTATCCGGGCCCTGTCATCACCCGGTTTGAGATCGAGCCCGCCGCCGGCGTCAAGGTCAGCCAGATAGCCGGGTTGGCCAAGGACTTGGCACGCACCCTGTCGGCGACCCGGGTGCGGGTGGTGGAGACCATTCCCGGCAAGCCCACCATGGGGATCGAAATCCCCAATAGCCAACGGCGCATGGTGCGCCTCTCCGAAGTCCTCTCCAGTGCGGGATTCGGCAGGAGCCACAGCCTCCTGACCTTGGCCCTGGGCAAGGACATCGGCGGCCAGCCGATTTCGGCAGACCTCGCCAAGATGCCCCACCTGCTGGTGGCAGGGACGACGGGGGCCGGCAAGTCCGTCGGGGTCAACGCCATGATCCTGAGCATCCTCTTCAAGGCGACACCAGCCGAGGTGCGCCTGATCATGGTCGATCCCAAGATGCTGGAACTTTCCATTTACGAGGGTATCCCCCATCTGCTGGCGCCCGTGGTCACGGACATGAAGGAGGCCGCCAACGCCCTGCGCTGGTGCGTGGCCGAGATGGAGCGGCGCTACCAGCTCATGTCCCGGGCCGGAGTGCGCAATCTGGCGGGATTCAACCAGAAGGTTGCCGAAGCGACCGCCCGCGGAGAGCCGTTGATGGGCCAGGAGACGGGCTTTGATGGTCAGCCCCGGCCCCTGGAGGCCATGCCCTCCATCGTCGTGGTCATCGACGAGTTTGCCGACCTCATGATGGTCGTAGGCAAACAGGTGGAAAGCCTCATCACCCGTCTGGCGCAAAAGGCGCGGGCAGCGGGGCTCCATCTCATCATGGCCACCCAGCGGCCCTCCGTCGATGTGATTACCGGCCTGATCAAGGCCAACATTCCCACGCGCATCGCCTTTCAGGTTTCCTCGCGCATCGACTCCCGCACCATCCTCGACCAAGCCGGAGCCGAAACCCTGCTGGGGCAGGGAGACATGCTCTACCTGCCTCCCGGCACCGGTTATCCGGTCCGCGTCCATGGTGCCTTTGTCGGTGATGATGAGGTGCATCGGGTGGTGGCCTACCTGCGTCAGCATGGTACACCTCAATATGATGAGAGCATTCTGCAGGGGGCCGACGCCGGCGATGGTGAAGGCGGAGGGGAGGGCGGGGGCAGCGAGGCCGATCCCCTGTACGACCAGGCCGTGGCCATTGTCACCGGCAGTCGCAAGGCCAGCATCTCCTACGTGCAGCGCCAGCTCAAGGTGGGGTATAATCGCGCCGCCCGCATGATCGAAGAGATGGAACGGGTGGGGATCGTGGGTCCATTGCAGAGCAACGGGAGCAGAGAAGTCTATGCAGCAGCGCCGCCAGCCAATGATTGAGCGTTTCCGGGCGCGTCCCATGGGCGCCTGGGGATGGCTGTTCTTCGCCCTGCTCCTGGCCGGCACGGGCTGGGCGCAGGCTGCCTCTGCGTCCGGGAGCCAGGTCCTCCAGCACTTTTTCCATCAGGTGCGGACGGTGCAGGCGCAATTCACCCAGGTGGTCGCCGACCGGAATGGCCAGGTCATCAAGCGCGCGGCCGGTACGGTATGGATCCAGCGTCCGGGCAAATTCCGCTGGGTCTATGCCGGTAGCAACGGCCAGACCATCGTCTCCGACGGCACCCAGGTCTGGCTCTATGACCCCGCCCTGCAACAGGTTACCATCCAGCCCCTGGGCAAGACCCTCGGCTCCACCCCGGCAGCCCTGATTGCCGGCAAGGATATCCTGGCCAGCCGCTTTGTCATCCGCGATCTGGGCAGCAAGGACGGGCTGCGCTGGGTGGAGTTGCAGCCCAAGGGTGGCCAGGATCAGGGCTTCACCGCGGTGCGTCTCGGTTTTGATGCCCGGGGCGCCCTGCAGGAAATGCGCATGGAAGACGCCTTCCAGCAGGAGACGCTGCTGACCTTCCATGACATCCGCCTGAATCAGCCCATTGCCGCCCAGGAATTCCAATTTACCCCACCCGCCGGGGTGGATGTCCTCAAACCCTGACGTCTGGAGAATCTCATGTTGGATTGGAAATTGCGCATTGCCCTTGCAGCCCTCGGCTTGGGCTTTGTTGCCCAGGCGCAGGCCGCGGATTTCTCCGTTCCCACTTCGGTGGTGGGTCTCTCCGAAGCCGGCGCCACGGTGGCCGACGGCGGCCCGGTGAGCAGTTTTGGGGACAATCCCGCCGATATGGTCTTTTTCCCCGGCACCCGCATGGGCCTCGACATCATCGCCGGCAAACCCAGCTACACCTTCACTGCCGCCGGCGGCTCCAGCGCCAGCCCCTCCAGCAAGCTCAACATCTTGCCCAATCTCTTCGTCACCCACCGCTTCGACAGCCTGCCGCTGGCGGTGGGGCTGGGGATCACGGAGCCGTATCGCATCAATACCACCTGGCCCGTCGGCAGTTTCCCCGGCGCCGCCAATGCCCCCATCAAGACCGACCTGCAGCTCATCGACATCAACCCCGGCGTAGCTTACCTGCTGCTGCCCGATCTCAGCATCGGGGTGGGTGTGGATTACTATCAATCCATCAGCGCCACCTTCGATAGCACCCTGAGCGCGGCCAGCGGTACGGGCGGTGGCGTTGGCGGCAACATCGGCCTCTTTTACACCACCGAGACCTGGAATGCCGGTCTCTCCTACCGCTCCCAGGCCAATATCTCCGCCGCCGGCGGGACCATCACGCTGCCCGGCCGCGCCCAGGCCGGCGTGCGCTACCGCTTTACCCCGGCCCTGGCTACGGAGCTGGATGTGGACTGGACCGACTGGAGCAGCGCCAAGCTGCCCAACGCCCCCAGTCTCGGCTGGAAGTCCGCCCTGGCCTACCGCCTGGGCCTGAGCTATCACCTCAACCAGGATCTCGAACTGCGCGGGGGTCTGGCCCATGAAAGCAATCCCGCCACGTCCGGCAGCTACGAGGCCAGCGTCCCCGCCGCGGCGAGCAATCTCCTCGCCCTCGGCGCCGGCGTGGAGTTGGGCGACTGGCACTGGGATCTGGGCGCCTCCTATGCCCTGTCGGGGTCGACGACGGTGAACAATGGCAACGGCCTCGATGGTACCTACAAGGCCAGCGCCTTCAGTTTTGGCGCCGCCCTGTCGCGGCATTTTTGAGGACGCAGTTCTCCTGACCAGGACCCCTCCGGCATGAATACCGCAGCCGCCGATCCCCGGCCTCTGGCCGCCCGCATGCGCCCCCGCACCCTGGCCGATTTTGTCGGCCAGGGGCACCTCCTGGATCCTAGCGGGCCCATCGCCGCCATGCTGCGCTCGGGCAAGCTCCACTCCATGCTGTTCTGGGGCCCCCCGGGGAGTGGCAAGACCACCCTGGCCCGGCTCCTGGCCGAGGCCACCCATAGCGTCCTGCAGCCCCTATCGGCGGTCAACAGCGGCGTCCGCGAGATTCGCGCCGCCGTTGCCGAGGCGGAAGCGGCGCGGGCCCAGGGCCATGCCACGGTGCTTTTCATTGACGAAATCCACCGCTTCAACAAGACCCAGCAGGATGCCCTGCTCCCCCATGTGGAAGAGGGCACCTTCACCCTCATCGGCGCGACCACCGAAAACCCCAGCTTCGCTCTGGTCAACGCCCTGCTGTCTCGCGCCCGGGTCTACGTGCTCAAGCCCCTGGACGAGTCGCAACTGGCAGAACTGCTCCACCGGACGCTCCAGGATACGGGGCGCGGCCTTGGCCACTTGCAGGTGGAGATGGCCCTGGAGTTGCAGCGCACCCTCCTGCTCAGCGCCGACGGCGATGCCCGCCGTCTCCTCAACCTCCTGGATCTGGTCGTGCAACTAGCCACTCCCGAGGCGGGCGTCGTGCGCATCGAGGAAGACACCCTGGCGGCGGCCATCGGCCAATCCTGGCGGCGTTTCGACAAGGGTGGGGAGGCTTTTTACGACGAGATCTCGGCGCTCCATAAGTCCCTGCGCGGCTCCGATCCCGATGCCGCCCTCTACTGGCTGGCGCGCATGCTCGACGGCGGCGCCGATCCGCTCTATATCGCCCGGCGCCTGGTGCGCATGGCCATGGAGGACGTAGGCCTAGCCGATCCCCGCGCCCTCGATGTCGCCCTGGCGGCCAAGGACGCCTACATCTTTCTCGGCTCTCCCGAAGGGGATCTGGCCCTGGCCGAGGCCGTCGTTTACTTGGCCAGCAGCCCCAAAAGCAATGCGGTCTATGCCGCCTGGAAAAAGGTCCGGGAAGCGGTCAAGGCGGGCGGCAGCGCCGAGGTCCCCATGCACCTGCGCAATGCCCCCACCCGGCTTATGCGCGGTCTGGGTTATGGACACGATTATCGCTACGACCACGACTACCCCGATGCCATCGCGCCCGGGCAGGTCTACCTGCCCCAGGCCTTGCGCGGGCAGGATTTCTACCAACCCAGCGAACGCGGCCTGGAAGCGCGCATTCGTGAACGCCTGCTCTGGATCAGGGCGCACCGCCAATCCCCCAACGAGTCCAAAACCCATGCTTGATCCCACCCTGTTACGCAATGCCCCAGAGCAAGTGGCCGCCGCTCTGGCCCGCCGCGGCGTGATCCTGGACACCAGCGCCCTCCGCGCCCTCGATGCCCGGCGCAAAACGCTCCAAAGCGAGCTGGAAGCCGCCCGCAACGCCCGTAACGAGGTCTCCCGGGAGATCGGGCTGGCACGCAAGCGCGGTGCAGACACCGGCGATCTGCAGGCCGCCGCGAGCGCGCTCGGCGACCGCATCAAGGAGATGGAAGCCGCCCTGGCCGCCGTCCTCGAAGCATGGGAAGAATGGACCGTCGCTTTGCCCAACATGCCCCTGGAATCCGTCCCCGACGGCACCAGCGGGGCCGACAACGTCGTCCTGCGCCACTGGGGAACGCCGCCCGGTTTCTCCTTTCCGGCGCGGGATCATGTGGATATCGGTGAAGCCCTCGGCATTCTCGACTTTGCCGCCGGTGCCCGCCTCGCCGGTGCGCGTTTTGTCGTCCTGCGCGGCATGGGTGCCCGCCTCGAACGGGCGCTGATCCAGTTCATGCTCGATCTGCATACCAGCCAGCACGGCTACAGCGAAATCTCCCCCCCCTTCCTGGCCAATCGCCAATCCCTCTTCGGCACCGGTCAGTTGCCCAAGTTCGAGGAAGATCTCTTCGCCCTGCGGGATGACCCCTACTATCTCATCCCCACCGCCGAAGTGCCCCTGACCAACCTGCTGCGTGGTGACATCATCGACACCCAGCCCCAGCGCTTTTGCGCCTATACCCCCTGCTTCCGGCGCGAAGCCGGGGCCTACGGGCGCGATACCCGCGGCATGATCCGCCAGCACCAGTTCGACAAGGTCGAGCTGGTGCAGATCGTCGCCCCCGAAGACTCTGCCGCAGCCCTCGAAACCCTCACCGGCCATGCCGAGCAGGTCCTGCAAGGCCTGGAACTGCCCTATCGGGTCGTGGCCCTCTGTGCCGGCGATCTCGGTTTCAGCGCCGCCAAAACCTATGATCTCGAAGTCTGGCTTCCCGGCCAGAACCAATATCGGGAAATCAGCTCCTGCAGCAACTTCGGCAGCTTTCAGGCCCGGCGCCTGCAACTACGCTATCGCAACAGCGAAGGCAAGCCGCAACTCGTCCACACCCTCAATGGCTCGGCCCTCGCCGTCGGTCGCACCTTGGTGGCCCTGCTGGAAAACCATCAACGGGAGGACGGCCGCGTCGCCATTCCCGTCGCCCTGCGTCCCTATCTCGGTGGAGTAGACGTTCTTGGTGGATGAAGGCTATCAGCCCATCAGTTGCGCCTTGCACAGCGAATTGGAACTGGCAGCCATGCACCGCAAAGCGGTAAAATTGCGGCTGCGCGACGGCACGGTGCGTGAAGGGATTATTGAAGACCTCTGGACCGCCCACGGGCGGGAGTGGTTGCGCCTGCGTTCAAAAGACGGCAGTTGCAATCTGGACCTCGGCCAACTGGCCCATTTCGACGATCGGTAAATCATGAAAAAGCTCATCCTCTCCGCAGCCATTGCCACTGTCTCCTGCGCTGCCTGTGCGCCCGGTCAGGCCGCCGAATTTCCCCTGCCGCCCAAGGGCAGCAATATAGTCGGCGGTCTGCAGGTGGTCATCGCCCGTCACCAGGACACGCTCCTCGACATCGCCCGTCACTATGACGTGGGCTACAACGAGATCCGCGCCGCCAATCCCGGTGTTGATCCCTGGCTTCCCGGCGCGGGCACCCATGTCGTCGTTCCCACCCAATACATCCTGCCGCCCAAGCCTTGGAACGGCATCGTCATCAACATCCCGGAGCGCCGCCTCTTCTATTTTCCCAAAGGACAGAACGTCGTCTACACCTACCCCGTGGGCATCTTCATGCCCAAATGGCCGGACCCCCTGGGCAGCACCCGGATCATCGCCAAGGTCAAAAACCCCACCTGGACCGTGCCCAAAAATATCCAGGAAGAGCACGCCAAGGACGGCGATCCCATCCCCGCCTTTTTCCCCGCCGGGCCGGACAACCCCATGGGAGAACTGGCCCTGGAGACCGGCTGGTCGCAGATCTTCATCCATGGCACCAACAAACCCTGGGGTGTGGGGATGCGGGTCAGTCATGGCTGTTTTCACGTCTATCCCGAAAATGAGGTGCAACTCTTCAAGATGATCTCCGTCGGCACCTCCGTCACCACCATCGACCAACCCTTCCTGGTGGGAACGGACGGCCAGGGCGGCCTCTATATGCAATCCTTCAAGCCCGTCGAGGCCTACACCAAGGGCAGCAATCCCCAGCAGCGCGCCGTCAATGCCATCAGCGGATTTGAAGAGGCTGCGGGCCGGAACTGGCAGGTGAACTGGCAGCAGGTCATCAACCTGGTAAACGCCCCCAATACCATGCCGACCCCCATCACCAGCGCCGGGCCCAGTCTCCAGGAACGGATTGCCGCCATAACGGCAAAGCCCTACGACTACGCCCCCTACGGGGACGACGCCAACCAGGCATCGCCGCCCCCGGCCCCGGCCCCGGTGGAATCCGCCAGCAGGGCCAATCCCTAGGCGGCCCCCTGGCCAGGCACCCGGCGCAGATGGTAACCAATTGCTTTTCAACGATTAATTGAAGATGAAAAAAGAATGGTAAAAACCGCTTGCAGCATCCCGCTCGTCTCTGTATAGTTCGGTCTCTCGCCGGGGCAAGCCCCGAACGAGAAGAAACAAAGAAGGCAGGTGTTGACAGCGGATCGCCTCACTTGCTATAGTTCAAAACCCTGTTGCGGGGTGGAGCAGCCAGGCAGCTCGTCGGGCTCATAACCCGAAGGTCGTAGGTTCAAATCCTACCCCCGCTACCAGTTTCGCAGTACGCAGTAATTGTTCTTTTCCAGCCGAGTGGAGTGTGTGGGGTTTAGGCCCCGGTGGAATTTAGTGGGTTGAGGAAGTATTCCGAGAGGGGTATGG
>NZ_RIZI01000015.1 GCF_003721225.1 Acidithiobacillus sulfuriphilus
GGCCCTTAAATATCCGACATGGCGTAGCGGGCGGCAGGGTGCCGAAAATAGCTGGCGACCTTGTGCGGCATTTGGCGCAGGCCCTGCATGAAGGCTGTTGCCTTTGCCAGAAGGGAGTTTTTGTCCGTACTGACCGCGCCTGTGCGTAGAGCCGTTTTGAAGTCCCGGTTCAGGTATTCGTCAGGGTTGGATTCCGGCGCATAGGGCGGCAGAAAAGCGAGTTCAATACGGTCTTTCTTATCCGCGAGCCAGGCCGTCACCACCTTGGCATGATGCACGCGCAGGTTGTCTACCACCAGGTAGATTTTCTTGGGAGCATCCTGAATCAGGGCAGCGAGAAAAGCGATGAAGCGTTCCGCATCAATGCTGCCTTCGACAATCTGGAAAGCGACTTCACCTCGTGGCGAAATCGCCGAGATCATGGATAGTGTGGTCCAGCGGGCCGGTACGGCCAATACCGGGGTTTGTCCCCGAGGCGCATATCCGCGTACCCAATGGGCATCCTCCTTGACGGCAGTTTCATCTCCCCAATAAATCACTGCCCCTTCTTGGGCAGCCTGAGCGCGTAGGCGGGGATAGTCCTGCTCCAGCCACTGACGGACCGCTTCCGGATTCTGCTCCAACGCCCTTTTGACGGGACGTTGCGGGGTGAATCCCCAACGCTTGAGGTACTTGCCAATCAGGCGCTCCTGCAGATCCACACCGAAATGGTCCCGAATCAGCGCACGAATCGCCGGCCGGGTCCATAACGCGAAAGGCATTTTCAATTGCTGGGGATTACCCTGGACGATCTGGTCCCGTATCCAGGCCTCGGCAGCCAGGGTCAGTTTACGACAAGCCCCTACAGGCCGGCCCCGGCGCTTCTCCTCCAATCCATTTTCACCTTCTTTACGGGCGCGCGCCAACCAGCCTTTGATGGTCGTGGGGTGTGCGCCAGACACCTTTGCCAACTCCTTCACGCGCATCCCGGATTGCTTGCGCAGACGGACCACCATCCGGCGGAGCATCTGCCTCCCTTCCATCGTCAAGCTGCGCACGTCGATTCTTTCCATACGTCAAATTATACCACGCTATGGTCTGGTATTTAAGGGCCATGTTAATA
>NZ_RIZI01000150.1 GCF_003721225.1 Acidithiobacillus sulfuriphilus
CGATGGCCCGCCGCAAAAATTCCTCCGGCGGATTATATACCGGCAGGATCACCGAAAAGCGGGGCGGGTTGACGAAGGACCGGATACGGTTGCGGATGGCATCCCGGTCGTCATCGGACAAGGTGTCGTAGCAACGCAGATACTCCCCATAGCCGTCGGCCGTCTCGTCCGATTCCGCCGATGCCTCGGCGGAAAGGAGGGGCCGGCGATCCTCCTCCCCCCGAAGAATGCGCCATGCCCCCTCCGGGCGCCGGGTCAGCGGCAGCGGTCCGGCCGCCTGCGCGTCGCTTTCCAGGGAAAAAGGCGTTTCCCGAACCCTGCCCCGCAACAACAGATCGAGGGCGCGGAAAGGCCGGGTGATGCGCCAGTAGCGACCGCGCCGCAGGCCCTCCATCCCCTCCTGCAGCGACAGCGCCACCCGTTGCAGATGCTGGTTTTGGGCCTGCAGGCTGGCCACTCGCTCCTCCAGCACCGCCTTGGCCCGCGCCATCTCGATCCGCTCGGCCTCCGCCACCCGCAGCCTGGACGCGGAGGGGATGACGGCCGTGCCGCCATCCTCCCATTGGGAGAGCCGCCGTTCCAGGACGCGGCCATGATAGAGGATCTCCTCCATCCAGTTGAATAGCGGCGCCCAGCTCAACCACCGGCGCAGCAGCGCATCCCATTCCTCCCAGAATGCCGGGGGAGGGGGTCCGCCGATGCCGCAGGCCCGGCCTAGCAGGGCGCGCACCGCCTCCATGGGCTCCGGCAGCGGCATCTCCGCTGCCCCTTTCACCCGCCCCCGATGGTGGCGCAATTCCGGGCGGACGGGCAGATCGGCGCCGGCATGTCCCACCAACCCCAAAAACCTCTCCACACGCGGCCCTTGCTCCGCCGGCTGATCCAGGAGCCGGTCGTAGTCCACGAACAACGGGCCGAATTCCCGCCATGCCCCCAGGCCCACCAGGTTGTAATGGGTCCAGAGCAGGAGCCCGTGGGCCAGGGGAAAGCCGTCGCGCCGCTGCAGCGAGCGCGCCACCGCCAGCGGATCGCGCACCGCCGCCAAGACCCGCACCGGGCGTCCGCAGTTCCGCAGCAACGGCGACCAGAAGGGCGCCAATACCGTCATCCGCGGGTCCTTGACGGCAAAGCGCGGGTAACGCCCCAAGCGCTCGCCCAGCCAGTTTGCCGCCGCCGACCGCACATCCCGCAGCCCTTCCCCGGCAAAGGCATCGGGCAAGAGCGGGCGCGCGTCGTTCCAATGGCTGGCCAGGCGCTCCAGCGCCAGGTCATCCAGGCGGACCGCCTCCTGATCTTCGTAAAATCCTTCGGGATTATCCGCCGCGGCGGGCAGCACCGCGGCGCCAAAATCGTACCCCAGGCCGGCCCGCGCCATTTGCGCCAGGAGGCTGGTGCCGCTGCGATGCATGCCCAGCAGGACGAGCATCTCCTTGCCACCCGCGCCCGTCATCCCGCCAGCTCCCGGAAAAGCCCGGCGTAGCCTTGGGCCGCCCGCTCCCAGGTGAACAGGGCCGCCCGCGCCCGGCCCCGCCGCGCCAGGTTGCGGCGCAGCCGGGGCTCATCCATGACCCGCCGCATGGCGTCGGCGATGTCCTGGGTATCCTCCGGGTCCACCAGCAAGGCGGCGTCTCCCGCCGCCTCCCGGCAACCGCTGCCCGCGCTGGTGATCACCGGGCAGCCGCTCGCCATGGCCTCCAGCAAGGGCAGGCCGAAGGTCTCGCGCAGACTCGGCGCCACCAGCGCCAGGGCCTGCCGGTAGAGTTCCGCCAAGCGCTCCTGGGGGAGCCCCTCGCCCAGCAGGCGCACCCCCGGCGGCACCGGCCGATCCACCGGGTATCCCGGCAGCACGGCCAGCAGTTCCGGGCGCTTCGCCGCCAGCCGGGAATAGGCCGCAAGGACCCGTTCCGTATTCTTCACCGGCTGCCAGGCCGCCACATGCAAAAAGAAACGCGGTTGCCGAATCGGCAGGAGGCTCATCCGGAAGGACGGGCGGAACAGCCCGCCATCCACCCCATGCGCCACCACGCGCAGCCGCTGCGCGGCCACCCCGTATACCTGCCCCGCCTCCTCGGCCCCGAAATGGGAAGGGCTGACCACCCACACCCGTTCCCGCAGTTCCGCCCAGTCCCGCAACAGCCCCGCGCGCACCGCATCGGCATCCGGGCCGTCCTCCCGCCCCGGTCGGACGAAGGGGCGCAGGCCGTGGATGGTCACCAGCACCGGCATCCGTCCCGCCGCCGCCCGCACGGCCGGCGCCGTCAGCCGCCATCCCGCCCCCGGTTCCCAAAGGACATCCGCCGCCGGCGGCGCCTCCTCCTCCCGGCAGGGCTGCATGACGATCCCCAGGCGTTCCAGGCGCGGCACCAGCGCCTCCACGAAAACCCGCAGACTAAAAGGATCCCGCTCGCGCCGGATCCAGGCGACCCGCAAGGACATGCTTCAGGCCGGCACGTTCAGGTCTTCCGCCGGAAGCCCGCCGGAATAGCGCGACCAGGCGCGCTCATAGCCCCACTCCAGGGCGCGGACGGTCGTGGTGGTATCGAACAGCGCGGCGCCATCGCGCAAACCCCGCACCCGTTCCTGCCAGGAGCGGCGCAGACCGGCATCCTGGCCCAGGCGCAGCGCCATCTCCGCATAGGCGTCCCAGTCCGCCGTTACCCCTTCAGGGAAACCCAGCGCCCGCAGCGCGCTTTCCGCCACCCGCCCGGCGAAGGTATCCCCCCGCGCGGTAAGCACCGGCACCCCCGCCCACAGGGCGTCCGTAGCCGTGGTGTGGGCGTTGTATAAGCGCGTGTCCAGAAAGAGATCGGCCAATTGCAGGCGCGTCAGGTGCGCCTCGCGGGGCAAGCGGCGGGCAAAGACCAGACGCTGGCCCTCCACCCCCCGGGCCTCGGCCTCGCGCTGCAGGTTGGCCTGCATCTCGCGGGTGGATTGCAGCAACCACAGCACGCTGCCCGGCGTTTCCCGCAGCACCCGGCACCAGCGGTCAAAGATATAAGGGTCGATCTTGTAGCTGTTGTTCATGGAGCAGAACACCATCCCCTGCTCCGGCAGGCCCTCGGCGCTGCGGCTCGGCGGCGCTCCCAGGGCCACCTCCCGGTGGCTGTTGATCTGGTAGCAATGGGGCAGGCGCAACAGCCGCTCCGAAAAGGCGTCCTCCTCCCCTTGGGGAGTGACCACCGCGTCGCCGATGAGGTAATCCACATACTCGGCCCCGGAACTCCCCGGATAGCCCAGATAGTTGATCTGCACCGGCGCCGGGCGCCGGGCCAGCACGCCGATGCGGTTGTCGCGGGTATGCCCCATCAAGTCCACCAGAACCTGGATGCCATCGGCGGCGATGCGCTCCGCGATCTCCTTGTCCGGCAGGCGGAAACACTCCACGAAGTGCTCCACGCTGGACTGGATGATCTGGCGATGGGGGCTGAAGTCCTCCGCCGCCGTGCTGTAGAGGAAGACCTCCACCCGCTCGCGGTCATGGAGGCGGAACAGGTCGCGCAGCAGGTGCGCCGTGGGGTGCTCCTTGACGTCCGCGCTCAGATAACCCACCCGCAGACGCCCCCCGTTCAGGTTCTCGGCCCGCCAGATGGGCGACGGCAGGCCCAGGGCGGCGCCGGCGCTGATCCCCGCGTTCACCGCCCGCTGCTCCCGCGCCGACAGCGATGCGTAGAGCACGGTGAAGCCGCGCACCTGGGGCGCCTGCCCCGCCGCCAGCGCATCGCGCACATAGCCCACGAAATCCGCCTCCACCGCCTCCACGTCCTGCCAGTCGCAGGCCTGGCGCATGGCCTCGTAGAGCCCGTCCAGCACCTGCGGATGGCGCGGCGTGCGCCGCCAGGCCTCCCGGTAGGTCCGGATGGCGTCCTCGCGGCGATCCATGAGCGCCTGGCAGGAGGCGAGATTCACCGCCACATCGCTGATCTGCGGGTGCGTCTGCAAGATCTGCTCGTAGCGCGCCGCCGCCAGATCCAGATGCCCCAGAGCGTGGAAGGTGGACGCCAGATTCAGGGCGAAGTCCACCCGCTCCGGCTGCAATACCGCCGCCAGTTGCAGCCACGGCAGCGCCCCCCCCAGGTCGCCCTGGCGGCGCAGGCACATGCCCAGGCCCGCCGCCGCCAGAGGGAATACCGGCCGCAGCGTCAGCGCCCGCCGGTAGGCCGCCTCCGCATCTCCGAAGCGCCCCTCCAGCATCAGCGCCTCGCCCAGATTGGAGTGGGCCTCGGCGTTCTGGGGCATCAGGCGCATGGCCGTCTCCAGATCCGCCACCCCCTCGGCGCCGCGCCCCAGGCCGCGCAGGATCTGCCCGCGGGTGTTGTGGTAGTACGACTGGTTGGGGTTGCGGGCCATGGCCTCCTCCACCAGCGGCAGCGCGTCCGCCGGTCGCCCGCGCTGATAGAGCACCGCGCCCAGCAGGTGCAGGGCATCCCCATGACCGGGCGCCGCCTCCAGGATGCGCCGGTAGAGATCCTCCGCCTCGTCCAAGGCCCCCGTCCGATGCCGGGCGATGGCGTGCTGCAGGGCGGTTTCCAGGGGAATCTGCTGGGGAACGGGATTAGCGCTGCTCATAGTCATCCTTTTTCCTTCTCTATTTAAGATTATAAGAGAATCGTGATAATAAAATTAGAGGATCATGAAACAAAGTCTTGCACAGCCCCGGCACGCCTGACAAGTTGTCCGGCAAGCGTATCTCCACCGCGCCATGGCCCATCGTTAAGCGAATTCAGCAAAAAAGACAATGCGTAAGGCGCGGTAACTCCCATTTTCCACCGGCGGCGGGCCCCTTGGGGAGAAAGGCTCCGATTCCCGGGCGCGCGATGGCGGCACCGCCTCCATCCGCAACAACCTATTTCTTCCCGCAATCCGGCGCCGTCCACCGCCCCTTCATCACCATCGTCGTCGTGCTTGCCGGCCCCTGGTCGGGGGTCTCCACCATGCGCCAATGCGCCAGAAAGGAGCGCGCCGTGCTTTGCGTCCAGCCTTTTTGCGCGACCTGGGCATGGGGCATGGTGCAACGGATGGACCACGCCTCGCGGCCGGCCCCCAGGGCATGATGAGCCGTCAGGCAAAGCTGGTGATGCTGCGGCAGAAAGGCGTTTTCGGCGGGTTCGTGGGGCGCGATGCACAGCGTGACGCGGCGCCGCACCGGCTCGTTCACGTTCGCGCCGGGCACCCGGATATGGCCCGTCACGGTCATCTGCCAGAGGCCGGGCGCCATCCCGGCGGCCAGGGCGGAAGGAATGCAGAAAACGGCGGCCAGCAGCGGAATCAGGACTCTGCGCATGGGATTTCTCCTTTTATGGTTGCGAAAGCCGATGATGGCCATCCGTCCATCCCTATGCAATACCCGGCCCATGCGTCGGCCGGCACCACACCCGGAGACCAGGATCTCCCATGGCCCCATGGTCGGGCATCTCCGCATTCCGCAATGCGTCGGCGAACGGGCGGATCACCCGTTATTTGTTGCACGAATCCCAATCCAGGGCTAAACTCACGATGAAACGCTGATGCAACATCTGCGTTTTCCCTTCACCACATGATGGAGAACCGTAACATGCACATCAAAAGCAAACGTCGCCTGAATACCATCGCGGTATCCGTGGCCCTGGCCCTCTCGGCCCCCGCCGCCTTCGCCCTGCCCACCATCGCCCCCACCCAGTTGCCCGGCAACGGCGCCGTCGCCTACGGCACCGCATCGGCATCGATCAACGCCAACACCAACACCGGCACCGTGACCGTCGCCTCCGGCGCCACCGTCATCGACTGGGGCGTGAGCACCGGCGCCACCCTCTTCTCCGGCAGCACCACCCCCGGCTTCAACATCGGCGCCTCGGCCGCGGTGATCTTCAACAACAGCAGCGCCGGCGCCGCCCAGGTGCTGAACGTGGACGTGACCGGCAACCCCACCCAGATCTACGGCGCCCTGTCGGCCACGGCGGCCCTGACCGGCTCCGGCTATAGCCCGCAGATCTTCGTGGCCAACGCCAACGGCATCGTCGTCGGCAACGGCGCCACCATCACGGTGCACCAGGGTCTGGGTCTCATCAATGCCGACCTCAGCGGCAGCGCCGCGCAGTCCCTGGCCACCATAGGCGTCCTGCCCCTCTCCTTCCAGGGCGCCACGGGCGGCGTGAGCATCTCCGCCGGGGCCGACCTGCACGGCATCGGCCACTTCCTGCTGGTGGCCGGCGCGGGCACGGTCAACATCGCCGGCAACGTCGGCACCACCGCCACCGAGCCCAATGTCCCCTTGTACATCGACGGCGGCGTGGGCGGCTATGCCACCCCCACCGGCTTCGTTCAGCGTGACACCGGCACCACCAGCAACTACGATAGTAGCTTCGTGTATCAGGCGGCCCCCACCACGGTCAACCTGAACCTGGGCACCACCCAGTCGGCCTATAACCTGGTCAGTGGTTCCATGATCGGCGTGAACGGCGACCTCAACGTCTCCGGCAACATCGCCAACATCGCCCAAAGCGAAATCTCCTGGGCCGGCACCTTCACCAACACCGGCATCCTGCAGAGCGGAACCCAGAGCGGCGTGTCCCTTGCGCCGTACACCGGTCATACCTACCTGACCAGTTACAACGGGATTTACAACAACACCACCATGGCCGCCCAGGGCGGCTTTGTGAACGCCTCCGGCGCCATCCTGAACGCCGGCTACTACCTGTCGTTCACCGGCGCCTCCTTCGACAACGAGGGCACCATCAACCTCGGCGGGGCCACCTATAACGAGATGTACATCAACGCCACCCAAGGCAACATCACCCTGGGCGGGACCATCAGCCTGATCAACACCGGCACCACGGGGTCGCCCAACCATCCTTACCTGGGCTACGTTGATCTGTATGCCGACAGCATCGTCGGCCAGACCGTCAACATCAATACCGCGCTGAACAATGTAACTAACGACGTCTACGTCTCCGCCACCAACCTCAACGTCAACGCCCCGGTGTCGGTGAGTTCCAGCGGCTCTAGCTTTTACTTCGAGCCCATGGGCAGCAAGAACACCTCCGCCGCCCCGGTCATGAACAGCATGAACGTCTCCAGCACCGGCTCCATTTCCGCCGGGGATGTGTATATCGGCACCACGAATAACGGCTACCAATCCGTCACCAACCTGACCGTCAACGGCAGCATCGCCGCCACCGGTTCCGGCGGAAAGGTATCCCTGGGATACGGATACGAAAGCACCTACGGCTATTTTAGCGCCATCAACAACGTCTCCGGCGCGGGCTTCATCTCCGGCGACAACATCGACTTTGCCAACCTCATCGGCTCGGTCAACAACATCACCGGCGGCCAGATCCTCAGCAACGGCTTCCAGCTCAAGGCCGGACCCAGCGGCGGCAGCAACATTTCCGTGAGCATGGTCGGCAATCATCCCCAGGGCTTCAACGTCAAGGTGGCGGGCAACGTCGTCCTCGACAGCGGCAGCACCTCGGCCACCAGCGAGACCGGCAACGGCTTCCAGGTCACGCCGCCCGCCAACCTCAACAGCCGCCTGGTCGTCCAGGCCACCGGCAACATGCTGGTGAATGCGGGTACCACAGGAATGAGCGATGGCGAGTTCCAGGTCCCCGGCCTGGTCTACCTGCTGGCCAACCAGTCCCTGACGGTGAACACCACCATCGACAACGCCTACACCACCAACGCCCCCGTGGGCTACGGCGTGTGGCTGCTCAGCCCGGTGATCAACGACCTGTATCCGATCTTCACCAACGGCAACAGCGGCGTGAACTTCATGAACACCAACTACGGCTACGCCAGCAGCATCAACGGCGCCAACCCGGCGTTGATGGCCACGGAGAACCTCATCAACACGGTTCCCACCGGCCAGAACTTCCCGGCGCCCACGGTGTACTTCAACACCACGGGCTCCGGCAGCGGCACCGTCCTGCCGTACTTCGTCAACGGCAAGGGCTACCTGCAGGAAATGCAGACCTTCCTGACCATGCCGTAAGCGCTTTATCAGCGGTAGTTGTATCGAGCAAGAGGGGGGCCGGGAAACCGGCCCCTTTTTTTGTTCGGGAATCCGCCGCCGTCATCCAGGAATGAAATCCCCATCCGGCCACCCAAGCATGGTGGGTTGCAATCAAAAAGGCTGCTATGCTGGATCGCGCGGGCCATGCGCCGTTGCCCGAATAGCCGATCACCATGCGCTTGAGAACCCCTTATGGCCGCCGATCTACCGCCCTTGTCCGTCGCTGACGCCTTGCGAGAGGCCGTCGCCCATCATCACGCCGGGCGCTTGCCGGAGGCGGAACGGCTCTATCGCGCCATCCTGCGGGTGCAGCCGGGCCATCCGGACGCCCATCACAATCTCGGCGTCCTGATCTCCCAGACCGGACGCCCGGCGGATGCCTTGCCCCATCTGGCCAGCGCGCTGGCGTCCAGCCCGGCCTGCGAACCATACGCCTTGTCCTATGCCGGCGCGCTGCTGCATGCCGGGCGTGCCGAGGAGGCGCTGCTGCTGATTCAGACCGCCATGGGGCGCGGCCTCGACTCTCCCAACACGCGCGCCCTGCGGCAAGGGGCGGAGACGGCCATCCTGGCTCCCCTGGCGGCCCTGTTTCAGGCCGGGCGTCATCCGGAGCTGCAAGCCATGGCGCGCGCGCTGCTTGCCCGGCAGCCCGGTTTCGGATTCGTCTGGAAGGCCCTCGGGGTATCGCTGCTGGCGGAAGGGAAAAGCGACATGGCCGTCTGGCGCAAGGCGGCGGAGCTGCTGCCCGGAGATGCCGAGGTGCACTACAATCTGGGCCTCGCGCTGCACAATAGCGGCCAGCCCGAAGACGCGCTGGCGTGCTGGCGCCGGGCGCTGGCGATCCGGCCGGGATTCGCCGAGGCGCATAATGCGATGGGCAACGCCCTGCAGGACATGGGGCAGTCCGCCGACGCGGTGGCCTGCTATCGCCGCGCCCTGGAGATCCGGCCGGATTTCGCGGAGGCGCACAACAATCTCGGCAACGCCCTGCACAACATCGGCCGATCCGCCGAGGCGGCGGGCTGCTATCGCCGCGCCCTGGAGATCCGGCCGGATTTCGCGGAGGCGCACTATAACCTGGGCAGGATCCTGATGGTGCTCGGCAGATCCGGCGACGCGGCGGCTTGCTGCCGTCGCGCGCTGGAGCTCAAACGCGACTTTCCGGAGGCGCTCAACATTCTCGGCAACGCCCTGCAAAGCATCGGGCAGGCCACGGAGGCGGTGGCCTGCTACCGCCGCGCCCTGGAGATCCGGCCGGATTTCGCCGGGGCCCACAACAATCTCGGGAACACCCTGCAACGCCTGGGGCAATTCACGGACGCGGTGGCCTGCTATCGCCGCGCCCTGGAGATCAGCCCAAATCATGCGGAAGCGCACAGCAATTTCCTGTTCTGTCTCAGCCACGGCGAGGAGGTGGATGCGCCGACGCTCTTTGCCGAACACTGCCGTTTCGCCGACCGATTCGAGCATCCCCTGCGCGGCCAATGGCCCCGGCACCGCAACTCCCGGGAGCCGGAACGCCGGCTGCAAGTGGGCATCGTCTCCGGAGATCTCCGCGACCATGCCGTGGCGTATTTCATCGAGCCGGTCCTGGCGCATTTGGCGGGCCGCCGGGGGCTGGCGCTGCATGGGTACCATAATCATCGGCACGAAGACGACGTCACCCGGCGCCTGCGCGCCCATCTGCGCCACTGGCACCCGGTTGCCGCCTGGTCGGACGCGGCCCTGGCGGAAAAAATCCGCGAGGACGGCATCGACATCCTCATCGACCTTTCGGGGCACACCGCCAACAACCGCTTGCTGACCTTTGCCCGCAAACCGGCGCCGATCCAGCTCACCTGGATCGGCTATCCCAATACGACGGGGCTGCGGGCGATGGACTATGTGCTGATGGATCCGTTCAACGCCCCTTACGGGGCTTATGAGCATGACTATGTGGAGAAATTCGCGCGCATTCCCAGTTCCCGCACCTTTTTGCCCTTCGCAAGCGCCCCGCCCGTCAATGAGCTGCCCGCCCTCGGGAGCGGCAGTGTGACCTTCGGCAGCTTCAACAGCCCCGGCAAGCTGAACCAAGGCACGCTCCTGCTGTGGAGCCGGGTGCTCCGGGCGGTGCCCGGCTCCCGCTTGCTGCTGGGCAACGTCGGCGAGGGCGCCCTGCGGGAAAGACTGGCGGAAGACTTTGCCCGTTGCGGCGTGTCCGCAGAGCGCGTGACCTTCCAGCCGCCCATGAAAATGGCCGATTATCTGGCGTTGCATCATCAGGTCGATTTCATCCTGGATACCACCCCCTACACCGGCGGAACCACCACCAACCATGCCCTGTGGATGGGCGTGCCGGTGTTGACCATCACCGGCCCTTCCTCCACCCGATGCCTCTGCGCCGGGATTCTGGGCCGGGTGGGATTGACGGACTGGGTCGCCGACGACGCCGACGACTTTGTGCGGCGCGCGGTGGAATGGGCCGGGAGGCTGGAGGAATTGGCCGGGCTGCGGGCGGGAATGCGGGACCGCTTGCTTCACTCTCCGCTGCGGCAACCCCAGACCGTGGCGAAAGGGTTGGAGATCGCGCTCAGGACGATGTGGCGGCGCTGGTGCGCGGGGTCGCCCGTGGAAAGTTTCGAGATCGCCCTGGAAGAGTTGTCTTCGGGCGAATGGGAATAACGGCAACGCCCTTGCCGGTCAGCCGGATCCATCCCGGAACTGCCTGGCCAGCAGCGCGGCGAGTTCGTCCCGTTGCCCGAGGAGCCATTCCTCCGGCATGCCGGAATATGCCTCCAGACAGTCGCGCAGCCTGCGCATCTCCAGACCCAAATCTTCCGGCATGGGCGGCCGGAAGAACGCCCGCGACAGCAGCGCCGAGGTGGCGCCCAGGCGGGGAAGCTGGGCGATGACCAGATCGGAGGGGATGGGCAGGCCGTCGTCCCCGCAACGGCCGACTCCACCGACGCCCAGGCGGATATCCGCCGCCCGGATGGTGCCGCAGAGGCGTTCGAGGAATTCCGACACCAGGACATGGAAATGGCTCGGCCAGCCCAGGGAAAGACGCATGTCGTTCAGACCGACGTGAATCTCCCCCACGCCCGGGATGCGGCACAGATCCGGGGTCAGCGCGGCCGCCTCCCGCGTTTCCAGCAGCAACACCGGATGGGCGCGGCCATCCACCAGGCGAATGAACCGCTCCGCCTCCTGCGCGCTTTTGAAATAGGGCAACATCAGCACCTGCACGCCGCTGTCCAGCAGGCGTTCGATCTCCCCGCCGGATTCGCCATGGATGGGATTGCAGCGCGCGAACAGCCTCGCCTGCCCCAAAGCGGCATGGATGCCCGGCAAATCCTCTTCGCGGTGATCGGAGATCCAGGTCGGCAGATGTCCCTGGCGGAGATGCTTGCCGATCCGCTCGATATCGATGCCGATGCGGTCCACCCCGGCCCGGTCCGCCGCGACGGCCAGCAGCGGGTCGTTGGTGAACAGGGTCAGGATGAATTCATCGCCGTAGGCCATGGCCCATTCCTCTCGGGAAAGCCCGATTACAGCACATACCGCCAGCTTCGAGAAGGATCCCGGTGGCCGTCTGTTGGTGACCATCACTAGACGGTGTGCATCCATTGTACTAACATTGCGGCAGTTGATCTAACAAACCGAGGTGCTGTTATGACCGCCGTCCCATCCACTTCTTCCCGCTCGGCCCGTCTCGGCTTGCGTGCCACGCCGGAACAGGAGGCCGTGCTGCGCCGCGCCGCTGACGTGGCGCGCAAGTCGCTGACCGACTTCATCCTCGACAGCGCCTGCCAAGCGGCCGAGGAGACCTTACTCGACCAGCGTCTTTTCATGGCGTCGGGCAGCCAGTATCAGGCGCTGCTCGATATGCTGGAGCGGCCCGAACAGGCCAATGAGCGCTTGCGAGACCTGTTCGCCCGCAAAGCGCCCTGGGAAACCTGATGGCTTGGGCCGCACCGGAGCCGCTGGCAGCCGGACACGGCCTGGAAGGCTTTGACTGCAGCAAGCCTTCGTTGAACGACTGGCTGCTGCGCCATGCGCGGCAGGCGCAGGGCAGCGGCTCGGCCAAGACCTTCGTCGTCTGCGAGGGCAACCGGGTCGCAGGCTACTTTAGCCTCACCGTCGGCCAAGTCGACACGCTGGATGCGCCTCAGCGTTTCTGCAAGGGCATGGGACAGTACCCGATTCCGGTGGTCATCCTGGCCCGCCTGGCGGTGGACCAGCGTGATCAAGGGCGAGGTATCGGCATCGGGCTGCTCAAGGACGCGATCCGTCGCACGCTGTTGATTGCCGAGCAGGCGGGTATTCGAGCGCTGCTGACCCATCCGATTGACGAGAAAGCAGCGCGGTTCTACCGCCGCTTCGGCTTCGAGGCCTCGCCGCTGCGCGAGCAGCAGTTGCTGCTGTTGCTCAAGGACGCGCGGCGTTGGGTCACGTGACCTCAGCGACGCATCCGTACCTGGAAAAACAGCCAAGGGAGTCTATATAATCCGCTGTAGAAGCCGGCAGGAATGACGCCGGCCAGAGTCGCCGATCCGCCAGGAATTCCGCATTCCGCCCCGCAGCACGGAGAACCTCGTCCCCCCATGAAGCGCGACGACGCAGTCCCCACGGACACCCAACCGGCTCCCTTCGAGCAGGCCTTGCGCTCGGCCATCCAACACCACCAGGCGGGACGGCTGGCCGCGGCGGAACAAGACTATCGCGCCGCCTTGTCCTTCCAGCCCCTTCACCCCCAAGCCATCCACAACCTCGGCGCCCTGGCCATCCAGGCCGGCAATCCCGAAGCCGGCGCCGCGCTCTTGCAACAGGCGTTGCGGTTGCAGCCCGAGTACCCGGATGCCGCCGTCAACCTCGCCGTGGTCCTCAACAATCTGGGACGGCTGGCGGAGGCCGAAGCCGTGATCACCCGGGCCCTGGCGACCCACCCGGACCATCCGGGCATGGCCGCCGCCCTGGGCATGATCCTCCTGAACGAGGGGCGGCTGGCGGAGGCCGAGTCCGCCCTGCTGCGCAGCCTCTTTCGCGACCCGGATCGACCCGACGCATGGTTCAGCCTGGGCATCGCCCTGCTCCATCAGGATCGCCCCGAGGAAGCCTTGGAGGCGCTCCGGGAAGCGCTGAACGTCCGCCCGGATTTTCCCGAGGCGTCCACGCACCTGGGCCTGCTCCTGCTGCGCCTGGACCGGCGGGAAGAAGCCCATGCCGTCCTGCGCGCCGCCCTCCGTTTCGCGCCGGATTTTCCGGAATCCTTGTTCCACCTGGCCTGGACGATCACCGAAGAGGATCTCCGGCAATCCGCAGATCGCGACGGATGGGAATGGCCCCCGGACCGCGGGGATGAGCGCGTTCCGGACGCTGCTCCCGGCATCGGGCCCCTGGCCGGCCTCGCCCACGACCAATGACGGCCGGCGCCGCGGCGCCGAGCCCCGCCATGCACAACTACAGGAGGTACCCCGCATGAACCACGACTTCCAGCCCAGCGTCGGCCCCGACTCCCCGGGGGCGGACGGACCCGGTGATTGGCGCCGCGTCGCCGCGCAGTGCCGCCAGACCCTGGCCATGAACCCGCAGGACGCCCAGGCCCTCGCCCGCCTGGGCAGCGCGCTGGCCCAGGGCGGCCAGACCGACGCGGCCATCGCCGCCCTGGAGCAGGCCGTGCGCCTGCGCCCGGAAATCCCCTGGCGCCGCGCCCTCGCCAACGCCTGCATCGGCGCGGGGCGTTTTGCGGACGCCGTCCGGACGCTGACCCTGGTGGCCGCCCTGGCGCCAAGGGACAGCGAGGTGCGCCTGCAACTGGCGGGCCTGCACTTGCATCTCGGCCAGCCGGCGGAGGCCGAACGCCAGGCCCGCGCCGCCCTCGGCCTGGCCCCCCGCTCCGCCCCGGCGCTGCACACCCTGGGCCAGGTATTCTCCGCGCAGGGGCGCCACCCCGAGGCCATAGGCGCCTTCAGCGAGGCCCTGCGCCTGGCGCCGGGCTCCATCGACTCCCGCTTCGGCCTCGCCACCGTCCATCAGCACCTGGGCCATTTCAGCACCGCCGAAACCCTCTACACCGAAATCCTGCGCGGCCGCCCCGACCACCACGGCGCCCGCATCAATCTCGGCAACTGCGTCCAGGCCCTGGGCCGGGGCGAGGAGGCCATCCGTCTGTTCCGCGCCGTCCTGCGCGACGACCCGCGCTCCCTGGAGGGCCGCGTGAATCTCTGTTCGGCCCTGGTGCAGGAAGGCCGGGGCGCCGAAGCCCTGCGCGTCAGCGCCGACTACACCCCGCCCGCCGGCCGGGAGGCCGACTGGACCGCCATCCGCGCCCTCATCTTCGAGCGCCTGGGCCGCCTGGAGGAAGCCGCCGCCCTGCTGCGGCCCTTCGTCCATCCCGACTGCGCCGCCCGCCAGGTGGTGAACTTCGCCGGCATCGCCAAGCGCCTGGGCGGCGAACGGGCGCAGGAGGCGGTGGGCTACCTGCGCGCCTGGCTGGAGCGCAACGCCGGCGGCGTGCCCCTGCCGGAGCTGCGCGCCGCCCGCTTCCTGCTCGGCGACCTGCTGGACCGCCTGGGCGAACCAGACGCCGCCTTCGCCGCCTACGACGCGGCCAACCGCACCGGCGGCATGCGCATGGATCGCGCCGCGCTGCTCGCCCTGCTGGGGGAGCTGGAACGCCATCCGCCCACCGCCGCCGAGGCGCCGGAAGCCGATGAGGAGGACGGCGCGGATCTGGTCTTCGTGCTGGGCATGCCCCGCTCCGGCACCACCCTCGCCGAACGCATCATCGCCAGCCACCCCCAGGGCTGGGGCGCCGGGGAGCGCACCACCATCGGCGCCATCGCCGCGGAACTGGGGGGCGGCGAGCCGCTCCGCTACCCCGCCCGCCTGGCCACCCTCACCCGCGGCGAAAGGGACACCCTGCGCCGGCGCGTGCGCGACGCCCTCGGGGCGCCCCGCGGCCCCACCCGCATCGTCGACAAGATGCCCGCCAATTTCCTGCATCTGGGGCTCATCCTCCGGCTTTTTCCGGCGGCGCACATCGTCCACACCCTGCGCGACCCCCGCGACACCTGCCTGTCCTGCTATTTCCAGAACTTCGTCGGCGAGCATCCCTACAAGCATGACCTCGGGGACCTCGGCTTCTATTACCGCCTGCACGAAGGCTTCATGGACCACTGGCAGCGGGTCTTTCCGGGCCGCATCCACGTCCTGCGTTATGAGGCGCTCATCGACGACTTCACCGGCGAGGCGCAGCGCCTCCTGGATTTCCTGGGCCTGCCCTGGGCGGAGTCCTGCCGTGATTTCCATCAGGATGCCCACGGCGTCAAAACCGCCAGCTACGCCCAGGTCAACCGCCCCATCTACCGCGACAGCCTGGGCCGCTGGCAACCCTACGCCGCCCACCTGGGCCCCCTCTTCGCCGCCCTGGAGGCGGGCGTGGAGAACGAGGCGGAGAAGCAGGATGCCCTGCCGTGAGCGTCGCGTCATCCGCCAGCGGATCGTGCTTCGTCCGCACCGGGACAGAGATCATCAACGCGCTGCACGCGCGTCGGAAGCACCCTTGACCCTAGTTTATGGAAAACCGTTTCACCCCGGATGAGGATAGACCTTGAACCTGCGAATCGAATACCCTGCCTGTCCCCTTTGCGCGGAATCCGGCGCGGCGCTCGGCACCGCCGATTGCACCCGCCATCCATTATGGCATGAACCATTGCCGCGCTCCCTGGAGTGGATGCGCTGCACGGGTTGCGGCCATGCTTATACCCATTACTACTGGTCCGCGGACGGCCTGAAAGAGGTTTTCGCCAAAGCCCACTCCAACCAGTTGGCCGGTGGTGATGCGGATGTGAAACGCACTGTCTGGGCGCCGGTCATTGAACGAACGGTGTACGCCTTGGGGGGCCACCTGGCGATAACGAACGGAGAACGCCTCCCGACCTGGCTGGATGTCGGCTGCGGAGACGGCGCCTTGGTGATGACCGCCTCGGATTTCGGCTTTCATGCCATCGGCCTGGATGCTCGTGCGGATGCCGTAGCGCGGATTCAGGCATTGGGGTTTTCCGCGCAACAAGTGGATTTTATGAATGTCCTGCTGGACGAGAAGGTCGATGTCATTTCCATGATGGACGTCCTGGAACATATACCATATCCGGCGCGCGCCTTGGAAAAGGCAAATATGCTGTTGCGTCCGGGCGGCCTTCTGGTGATCAGCCTCCCTGATTTAACCTCTTCCAGTTGGCGCATCATGGACGCCATGGGAACCAACCCTTATTGGATGGAAATCGAGCACCATCATAATTTCAGCCGTGGCCGGCTGGCCCGCCTGCTCAAACAATGGGGGTTCATCATTGCGGATTTTGCCATCCCGTATCGTTACAAGGCGCAGATGGAGATTTATGCCATCAAAGAGGAGCCGGAACAAGGAATATAGCGTTTCCCAAACCGGGAGACATCCTCGACAAAAAAACATCGTCCCAACCTTGCATCGCCCCCGATACTTGTGATGTCATGCGTAATGGTAACGGCAAGCGATGATGATGAGGTCCTGGTCACTGGCGCGATACACCAGCCGGTGCGTGTCGTCGATGCGGCGCGACCAGTACCCCGAGAGATTTTCCCGGAGTGGTTCCGGCTTACCGATGCCGGAGAGCGGATTACGCAGGCAGTCGCGTACCAGCGCGTTGATGCGCCGGAGCGTCTTGCGATCCTGTACCTGCCAATATTCGTAGTCCTCCCATGCGGCCCGTGTCCAGACGATCCGGTCAGGCATCTGCCAGGTCTCGGACCAACGTCTCCCCCGTTTGGTCCTGCGCCATGGATCGCGCCAAGTGCGCTGCATTGGCCGGCGTGCGCAAGAGGTGAACCGTCTCCATCAGGCTGTCGAAAAGATCCTGGGACAGCAAGACCGCATTAGCGGATCCGCGCCGGGTGATGATGGTCACATCGGCATCCTCCACCGTCCTGTCGATAACGGTTTTCAGGTTGCCGCGTGCCTCTGAAAAGCTGATGATACGCATGGGCGACTCCTTTTGTACAATATACTGTACAAGTATATGCGCCGGTCGGATGAAGGTCAATGGAGTGCCGTGGCTAGCTTGGCCGAGAAGCCATCGGCGCTGGCTTGGTCGTTGGAGCAAGGCGCTGCGGGAGATCCTCTGGTGAGGATGATGCCTCAGCAGATCCGGCAGTCTCCCGCCTTGCAGGGAATTTTTGCCAAGATGCGTTTGATCCGTTTCGTTGGATTCTTAAAACCCAAGAGGAGGAATATGAACGAGCAAGCAGCGGTATTTACCCTGGAGCGTATCTATCTCAAGGACTTCTCCTTTGAATCTCCCAACCCGCCGCGCAGTTTCAAGGCGACGGAATCGCCCAGCGTGGATGTTGCGGTGCAGACCACGAGCGCGTCCGCCGAAGGGATGGAGGGCGTCACGGAAGTCGTGGTGACGGTAGCGGTTCATGCGGAGGTCGGCGGTCGGCGCTATTTTGCCGTGGAAATCCAGCAGGCGGGACTATTCGTCATGAAAAATATCCCGGAAGGGAGTTTGCCTTTTCTCCTCCAGGTCCATTGCCCGAACATTCTCTATCCCTATGCCCGGGAGGCCGTCGCGGATATGGTGATTCGGGGAGGTTTTCAGCCCCTGCATCTGCATCCCGTCAACTTCCAAAACCTGGCGTCCCAGCGGGAGGATACGTGATAGGGTCCGTTGGGCCATTCACCCAGGTTGCCGCGCGGCGGAAAAATGGCGCCGATGACCCCTGCCCAACCAACTCCGTGGAAACAGCCATAACAATGGCAGGGAAAAACGGCTATGTGCAAAAACTGGTTGGAGACCAGCGGCTTTGGAGGCTTGCTTTCATGGTGATGGTTCTCCCTCGTTAGGACTTCACCACGGGGGTGAAATCTGACCACTGCTCGATGCGGAAGGCGCGAACGTCGCGCACGGACTTCGGGAACCATGCCCTGGCTCGCAGCGCCTGGATGGCGAGGAACAGGTTCGCCATGTCCTCGTTCTCCGTCACGTATAAGCTGCCCTGAACGCGCCGAAAGCCGTGTTCAGCGAGCACTGCGCCAATTTCGGTGTACGCCTGCGTCACGCCCTTGGGATGGTGTTGCTCGGTGTCGGCCACCACCAGATCGAAAGCCACTGCGTACATCAGTGCGCCTCCGGATCGTCAGACAGGTGCGTCAGGCGGTACTCGGCCTTCTCGCCTGTCTCAACCATCGTGACCTCAACCATCCAGTCGCCATCGTCCAGTTGGCGAAGGGCATGGCCTACCTCGTACTTCGGCCCGAAAGGCCCGAAGCTCTTGATCTTGCCGACCGGGACGGTCGGCGGCGCAACGACAGCGTGCATGGCAGTTCTCCCCCAATGAAATTCAGTTTAATGATAACCGACAGTGCCACAGAGAAAACATCTAAATCCGGTTTTACGCCAAGCCATTCTCCAACCGGTTTTTGACCAAAAAGGCGTAGCGGCAGGGCGCGGCTTGCCAACCAGTCCTTGCACACGACAGGCATTCCCCCCATTGCCCTCCCATGAGCCCAGTTCAACCACTTTTTGCATATAGCCGGAAACCCAAGCCCATCAGAAAAGATGTTGGACGATGAAAGCACCCATGCCGGGTGGCGCCCATGAGAATGATGTCTTATACTGACTGGACTAATGACCAGCAACGAGATACCTCGCATGGGGACCCTGCATTCTTCCGCGTTAATGGAAACATCGGCGCATAGCCGGCTCGATATCGCCGAGCGCATTGAGGCCGGATTGTCCTTCTCCGCTGTTGTGGAAACCAAACGAGAGTTGGGTCTTACCGACCAGGATCTGGCTGATGTGCTTGATGTCAGCACGAAAACCCTCCAGCGCATCGGTAGCCGGCCTGACGCCCGCCTCTCCTTGACCGTCGGCGACCGGCTCTACCGGCTATCCCGGGTAGCGTCCTTCGCGGTCGAGGTCTTCGGTGACCGGCAGCGGGCCCGGGAATGGCTGCGGGAGCCGCAGTTCGGGCTGGGCATGCGGGCGCCGCTACACCTCCTGCGCACCGACGCCGGGACACAGGAGGTCTGGGACCTGTTGGGGCGCATCCAGTACGGCGTCTATTCCTGATGCCGCAAACCCTGTGGCGGCTTGCACCCGCCAGCCATGCGGACACGGCGTTCACCGGCCAAGGGGCGGAGCGCTTCGGCGGCAGATGGAACGAGACCGGCACGGCCATGGTGTACTTGAGCGAAACGCTTTCGCTGGCGGTCCTGGAAATCGTAGTGCATCTGCGCGTCCAGGACTTCCGCCGGGACTTCGTCTGCTTCCGGGTGGAAGTGCCGGATACCTTGCTACCGATTCCCGATCCGTCCTGGAAAGCGCCCGAGGACTGGCGCGCGGAACCGCCCGTGCGCGCCACCAAGGAACTCGGCACGGCTTGGGCACGTGCTGGCGCCTCCGCGCTGTTGCGCGTACCGTCAGCGGTGGTGCCCAGTGAATGCAATGTGCTGCTGAATCCCCGGCACGCGGATTTTTCCCGGTTGCGCATTCATCCACCAGAGCGATTTCATCTGGATAACCGGCTACTGCCGCCAGCCAGAGACCGTTCGCACGGTGATGGCTGAGGCCGTCGCTACGGGGCTACTCACGAAATCGGCTTGCCTGGATACCGAGAGCCGCGGTTTGTCGGCGTGAAACGACTCCGGGGAGATTTCTTCTTCACAAACAAAATCCCCCGAAGAGAAATATCCTCGGGGGATTGAACAACGATTTGATTATATTACGTTTATTGATTCTCTTGGCGAAAACCCCGCCTTTTCCCTTCCTGCCGCTCAGTACAGATTCAGGAAGGTCTGGAACTGCTGTAGCTGCCCGTTGGCGTTGGTGAAGGTGTCCGTGGGCACCAGCTCCAGGCCGTAGGGGTAGGTGGCCGATACCGGCACCGAGCGCATGAAGTACACCGTGGGCATGCCATCCGTCACATAGGTGTTGCCGCTATTCCCGTTGATGACGGCGTTGGGAAAGCCCAGGCCGTTGTAGGGCGCCGCGAAGACCACGCCGGCGTTGCCGTTGGTGTAGAGCACGTTGGCCCAGTAGTTGATGGTCGGCGCGATGAGGAAGACACCGGCCCGGCCCACCTGTGCCATCGGGCTATAGGCGTTGGCGATGACCACCGGCGCCGTCGTGCTGCCCACCGTCACGCTCTGCTGACTTTGCAGATACACCAGCCCCGGGAACTGGAAAAGCCCAAAGGTCGTGTTGGGTACGGCGATGCTGGTGTAATTGTTCGGACCCGTACCGGCGTCCACCTGCAGGGTACCGCTGGCCTGCACATAGAGGATGCTGTTGATGTTGGCCGGCTGGGCGCCCGAGAAGCCGATGGCCACGGTATTCCCGCTATTGATGACGCCGTTGCCGGTCAGGTTGAGATTGATGCCCTGGGCGCTGCTCCCGTCGGCGTTCACCGTGATGTTCATGGTGCCCGTCGTACCGGCCTGCAGGTGGAAGCCGTTCAGGGCGATCACCCCGGAGGTGATGTTGTTCACCGACCCCTGGAGGTTGGCGAAGGTGAGGTTGTTGGTGGTGATGGTCCCCGCGCCGCTCACGTCGCCCGTGGGGGAGTTGGTGCTCCCGAAGACCACGCTGGTGACACCGTCGATCGTTCCATTGATGCCGAAATTGCTCAGGGCCGGCCCGCTGGTCCCCATGTTGACGGCGTTGGCGGTGATGCTGCCCGTGGCGGCGAGGTTCAACTGCGCGCTGCCTGGTTCGATGCTGGCGTAGCTGAAGGTGCTGCTGGCGCCGGTGGCGGACAGGGGCTGGGTGATGTCCACCTGATTGCCGTAGAGCGAAATGCTGGAACTGGTCCCGGTGACGCTGACGGGCGTGTAGATCCCCAGCGTGTAGGCCCCGAAGGCCGCGATGACCAGGTTGCCGCTCAGGGACGAAACGCTCCCGGCCAGGGTGACGCCGTTGCTGGAGCTGTCAATGTAGAGACTGCCGCTGACACTGCCGCTGACGTTGAGGGTGGCGCCGTAGTCGTTCTGGAAGCCTTCCACGAAGAACACCTGACCCAGGGACGATCCGGTGGCGTTGACGGTGCCGAGGTTGGTGAAGTTGCCCGTGGGCGCCGCGCTGCTGGTGTTGCCGTAGAGGGTCTGGAGGCTCGGCGTCAAACCGCTGGGAATGTAGGTCGACGTGGCGAAGGTGTTGAAGCCCAGGACGCCGTAGCTCTGGCCCGCCGCCGCGCTGACGTTCAGCGTCCCGGTGCTGGCATTGGCGAAGGTGCCGTTGATCCAGTTGATCTGGCCCTGGGTCACGGTGAGGACCCCGGTATTGACGATGTCGCCGTCCACGATGGCGCTGAGGTTGGTGAAGGGGGCAAGGGTAGTCCCCAGGCTGACGGCCACGGTGGTCAGGGCGTCGGTGTAGTAGCCGGGCACGGAACTGTTGTCATTGGGCGTCAGAATGCCGGTGGTGACGTTGGCGTTGGCGCCGATGCCGCCGTCCACGATGAGGGGAACGGTGGAGGACGCGGCGGAGGCGATGTTGACGCTGCCGTAGCCCGCCACGAGCAGGAAGCCGCCGACGCTGCCCAGACTCGCTCCGGACTGGATGGCGACGCCGACATTGGCGATGTTGTTGCCGCCCTGGAAATTGATGGGCACGGAACCGCTGGCGAAGCTCTGGGCGAAGCCCAGGCTGGTGGCGGCGGGGTCGTTGAGCAGGGCGAGGCCGTTGGGGGCGTTGATGACCGCCGTCGAGCCGACGACGATGCCGTTGGGGTTGGCGACCCAGAGGCTGCCGGGTCCGGCGGTGGTGCCGCCGGTGTAGACGAGCTGGCCGTACAACTGCGACGGATTGCCCGAGGCGTCGATGTTGAGGACGCTCAACTGGATGGGCGTGGCACCGGGTCCGGTGGCGTTGTTGGCGATGGTCACCGAGGCCTGATTACCGATATTGAAGCCGGGCGTGCCGCTGGAATTCAGGGTGGAGGCGCTGGAACCGCCCCACTGCAGGACCACCGCCGGGGTGGCGGCCGCACCGCTGATGGTGATGGTTTCGCCGGAGGTGTAAGTGGGTCCCGGAAGGGCACCCGTGGTGACCGTGACGGTGGTCCCGCCGCTATAGATGACATTGCCCTGGCCGGGTACCTGGCCAGGGGACGGAGCGGCGAAAGCCGGGGCCGCCGCAAGAGTGGCGAGCACCGCACCGATGGATACGACCAGGGTGCGGCGACGGAATTGCTGGCATTGGTCGGTTCTGTACATGGACATGATCTCCCTTCCTGTAAAGGCTCTTTCTACCATATCGGCGCCTCGCGTGGAAACAAAAGGGGGCAGGAAACATCCTGCCCCCGAACGCCTTGCCTAACCCGCGCCCAATCTCTTAGTAGAGATTGAGGAAGGTCTGGAACTGCTGCTGGTTGCCGTTGGCGTTGGTGAAGGTGTCCGTGGGCACCAGTTCCAGGCCGTAGGGATAGGTCGTCGTTGTCGGCACTGTCCGCAGGAAGTCGATCTGCGGCATCAGGTTCGTCGTGGACGACAAGGTCCCGTTGATGACGGCGTTGGGGAAGCCCAGGCCGTTGTAGGGCGCCGCGAAGACCACACCGGCGTTGCCGTTGGTGTAGAGGACGTTGGCGTAGTAGTTGATGGTCGGCGCGATCAGGAAGACCCCGGCCCGGCCGAAGGGGGCGTTGGGACTATAGGCGTTGGCGATCACCACCGGCGTCGTCTGGCTGCCCACGTCCAGGGTGGTCCCGCTCTGCAGGTACACGAGGCCCGGGAACTGGAAGAGCCCGTAGGTCGTGTTCGGGACCGCGATGCCGCCGTAGTTGTTGGGGGCGGTGGGATCCGTGGCGGTGATGCTGCCGCTGGCCTGGACGTAGAGGATGCTGCCGGCGTTGCTGGGA
>NZ_RIZI01000151.1 GCF_003721225.1 Acidithiobacillus sulfuriphilus
CTCTTTGCCATCATGCTCCGGATTTCCGCCAACGCCACCGACTTCTTCCACCTCCCCGCCAATCAGGTGATGGAACTAGGGGACGTCATCGAACTGTCCCACATGGTGGTCTTGACCGCTTCGTGGCGGAAATCAAGCGGATGATCGCCATGACGAGCGCCTGACAGAAAACGGTCTAAACTAAACTAATGTTGTGGCTAAGGGTCATCTTTTAACCCTGCCAACATGCCTGCAAGTAACGGACTGTCAGGGATGGACACAATTTGGACACAAAAAAACCGGCGCGGGGCCGGGACTTGCATAACACCTTGATTTGTTTGGTGCGCGGTAGTGGATTCGAACCACTGACCTTTGGCTTCGGAGGCCAACGCTCTATCCAGCTGAGCTAACCGCGCAGTAGCGCAAATTATAGGCGGTCGTAGATGGGCTGTCTATCGCCCGCAGGTTGCCAAGCGCTTTGGTGCCCTCCCCCTCGCACCGGGCATTCACCTGCGCCCTCCAGCCGGAACAAGCGATGGGAAAAAACATATTATAGTGCTATTATGCTGTCCAAAGGGACCAAGCATACATAGTTGTTCATGCGCTTGGCCCGACACCATCCATCATCCGATATCAGGAGCATCTCATGGCTTATGACCAGTCTCAGCGCTACTCTAATCTCCAACTCCAGGAAGCGGATCTGATCGCCAAGGGTCGTCATGTGCTCTGCGCTTACCGCCTCAAGCCCAAGCCGGGCCACCCCTTCCTCGCTACGGCGTCCCATGTGGCGGCGGAGTCATCCACCGGGACCAATGTCGAGGTGAGCACCACCGACGACTTTACCCGTGGTGTGGACGCCCTCGTCTATGCCATGGATGAGCATGCCTTTGGCGAGGAAGGCGGGCTGATGAAAGTGGCCTATCCCCTGGAGCTTTTTGACCGCAACATTACCGACGGGCGCATGATGCTCTCGCAATTCACCAGCCTCGTCATCGGGAACAATCAGGGCATGGGGGACATCATCGGGCTGCGCCTGCTGGACTTTTACGTGCCGCCCGTGGCGCTGACGCTCTTTGACGGTCCGGCGGTCAATATTGCCAATCTCTGGCGCATCCTGGGCCGGCCCCATGTGGATGGCGGCTTCGTGGTGGGCACCATCATCAAGCCCAAACTGGGCCTGCGGCCCAAGCCCTTTGCCGATGCCGCCCATGCCTTTTGGCTGGGCGGGGACTTCATCAAGAATGACGAGCCCCAGGGGAACCAGCCCTTTTGCTCCATGAAAACGGTCATGCCCTTGCTGGCGGACGCCATGAAGCGCGCCCAGGACAGCACCGGCGAGGCGAAGCTGTTCTCGGCGAACATTACCGCTGACGATCCTCATGAAATCATCGCGCGCGGCGAATATATCCTCGAAACCTTCGGTGACGATGCCAATCACATCGCCTTCCTGGTGGACGGTTTCGTGGCCGGTCCTGCGGGCGTGACCACGGTGCGCCGGCATTTCCCCAATGTCTTTCTGCACTACCATCGCGCCGGTCATGGAGCAATCACCTCCGAGGTCAATCCCCGCGGCTACCCGACCTCCGTGCATATCAAGCTCTCGCGTCTGCTGGGCGCCTCCGGTATCCATGTGGGCACCATGGGCTATGGCAAGATGGAGGGGGGCAAGGATGATCGCGCCATTGCCTATATGATCGAGCGCAATCAAGCCGATGGCACCTATTATCATCAGGACTGGCACGGCATGATGGCCACCACCCCGATCATCTCCGGGGGCATGAACGCCCTGCGGGTCCCGGGTTTCTTCGACAATCTGGGTCATGGCAATGTCATCATGACGGCCGGCGGCGGCTGCTACGGGCACATCGACGGGCCCGCCGCAGGGGCCAAATCCCTGCGGCAGGCCTATGAGTGCTGGAAGGCCAAGGCGGATCCCCTGGACTGGGCCAAATCCCACCGGGAATTTGCCCGCGCTTTCGAGAGTTTTTCCCACGATGCCGATGCGCTGTTCCCCAACTGGCGCGTGGCGCTGGAGGTGGAATAACGCTTCGGTCCGCGCTGGAAGGTCCGGGGGCATCGGCTGAACCGAAGATCCCCGATTGCTCCCGGCCTTGCAGCGCCATGCGCAGGACATGAAAAACCGCTTCGGCCATGATCGCGCCATCCGCTCCTGGGACCCCCTATTCCAAAAGCCATTCGAGTATCGCTCCCAGGTGCAGGTCACTCTGCGCCCATTGGCAGACGGCATCTACGCGGAACTCCGCAGCCCGAACCCGGAAGTGGTGCCTTATCTCTACGCCCATGGCGACACCCTTTGCCGCTTGGGTGCAAGGGGGCTTTAGCGCGGCCCGGGGGCCCAGTCCAGTGCCCCACCAGGGTTGACGGGCGGCATTTCCATCCCTTCGGCTGACGTCTGTCTATCCATAGTCATGTGACTTTTCTGCTATGGTGAGGCTACATCAGCAGCATATCCGTAAGGGGGTTAAAGCTATGGAAGGATCGGCACAAGGCCAGCGGCGGATCTGGGGCTGGGTGATGGTGGGCCTGTTCTTATTGCTTGCCGTGGTGGTTCTGGCTTTTTGGTGGCGCAATCAGCAGGCAAAGGTGGCAAAGGTAGAATCCCCTGCGGCCACCATGCATCTCGTAGCGCCCGTCATTTCCACCCAATCGGTGCCCAATTTTCCCGTAGGCGGCGCCGTGGTGCAAAAGGGCACCCTGGAAGGACCCATCAGCGGCTCCTGCGGCAACATCAAATGGCACCAACTGAGTCCTGCAGAGGTGGCCAATCTGCGTAAGCTGTGCCCTGGCGGGACTGCCAAAGGTACCCCTTAGCCGCTGCGCAATCCCATAGGGGCGCTCGCCCCCCAGGCGCCGGCTTTTTCCTGGAACAAGACCGGCTTAGGCCGAAGCCGCGGCAAAACCTCTGCGCCACCTGCCGTTTTTTGCCTTCATGGGCGTGGACAGGGCAGGTCAAGGGTGGCTTCCAGGCCGCCGTCGGGAGTATTGCGCAGGGACAGATGGCCGCCGTGGCGGCTGATGATGCGCTCGACGATGGCGAGCCCCAAACCGATGCCGCCGCCCTGACCGGCCTGGGCGAAGGGGGCGCGAATGCGCGGCAGGATGGCCTCGGGGATGCCGGAGCCATGATCGCGTACGGTGACGAGTATCGCGCCGGGCCGCCGTTCGGCGCGGATGTCGATGGGACCGGCGCCATGGCGCATGGCGTTCTCCATGAGGTTTTGCACGGCCCGGGCGAGGCCGATGGGTTGGAAGGCGACGGTGGGCAGGGGCTCCCGGGGCAGGTGTAGGATAAGCTCCGTCTGATCGTGATAACGCTCTACCAGTTCCTGGAGGAGTTGGGCGAGGTCGCCGGGTTCCAGTTCCTCCTCGCGGCCGCTGCGGGCGTAGTCGAGGAACTGGGCGATAACCCCGTCCATTTCGCGAACATTGGCCACAATCTCCCCTCGCGCCTCGCTGTCGGACGGCAAAAACTCTGCCGCCAGACGCAGGCGGGTGAGTGGCGTGCGCAGGTCGTGGGAAACGCCCACCAGAACGAGTTCGCGCTCTTTCCAGAGCTGATAGAGATCCCGCAGGAGTTGGTTGAAGCGCGTTGCCAGTCGGCGTACGTCGGCGGGACCGGTTTCCGGCACGGTGGGGGGCGGATCCTCCCGGCCCATGCTCTCGACGCTATTCATGAGACGAGTGAGGGGGCGCGCCACCTGCCGGACGGTAAGAAAGGCGCCGAGGAGGGAGAGCAGGACGATGGCCGCCAGCTTGAGCCAGGGGAGGGGCAAAGCGGCCGGCGCCGGGAGGGCCACGCCAACGGCCAAGGGAGAGGCGGGGCTGAGACGCAACCAGATGCGCCCATGGGGATAGTCCACCAGCAACTCGGCCTGGGGACTCAGCAGTTGCCGCATGCGGACAAGGGTGGCGTGAAGCAGCGCCGCTTTTGGGGAATGTCCCTGGATGGCGGCGGTCGGACTCAGAGACATGCCTTCCTGCTGCAAGCGATCCCGCAGCGCATCCACTTGGGCGGGCTGCAGGGCAGCGACGATGGTCAGGGTCTGCGCCCATTGCCGGGCCAGCATCTCGGCCCGGGGGTTGAGCTGATAAATGTTGAAAAACCAATACACGGCGATTTGGCTCAGGACCAGGAGCCCGGCAATGAGCAGAAACATGCGCATGAAGAGGGTGTCTGGCCATAGCCGTGGCCGCTTCATGGCCGCTCCCGGTCATCGCCGTCGGGCACGAAGACATAACCGCGGCCCCAAACCGTTTGCAGGTAACAGGGTTGGGCAGGATCTTCCTCAATGATCCGGCGCAGACGCGAAACAAAGACATCGATGCCGCGCGGGCCGGGGATCTCTTCCTGATCATGGGTCATATTGAGGAGACGGTCCCGGGACAGGGGCTGCCAGGGATGGCTGGCGAGGGCATGCAGCAGGGAAAATTCGGTGTCCGTCAAGGCCAGGCGCTGGTCGCCGCGCCAGAGCACTCGGGTATCCAAGGCGAGGGTGAAGGGACCGAAGGCAATATTGCCGGGTGCCGGGGCCACCGTGACGGTTTCCGCCACCCGGCGTAGGACGGCCCGGATGCGGGCGACGAGCTCCCGGGGTTCAAAGGGTTTGGGCAGGTAATCGTCGGCGCCCACCTCCAGGCCTTTCACCCGGTCGGGGAGATCCCCGCGGGCGGTGAGCATGATGATGGGGAGGGGGGACCCGGCGTCGCGCAGGCGCCGGCAGATGGCAAAGCCGTCCTCGCCGGGCATGAGCACGTCGAGGAGCAATAAATCGTAATGTTCCCGCTCCAGATGGCGGTCCATCTGCACGCCGTCCGCGACGGCGTGGATGGCAAAGCCCTGGCCTTCGAGGTAGCGCACCAGCATGTTGCGCAGGCGCGGGTCGTCGTCGACCAACAGGAGTTTGCCACCCTCGGCCATTTATCTACCCATTTGCGTGTAGAGGGCCGTGACCTTTTCCCACTGTTCCGGCGTCAGGGTGTGGTGCAGGAACTCCACCTGGCGGATGCCGTGCTCCAGCATCTCCCGATGGTCCTTGTCGACGGCCGCCTTGAGGGACGCCAGGGCCGCACCCGTCTCGCCCTTGAGCAGGGCATCGCGCAGGGCGCGGTTGTGTTCCAGCATCGGACCCCGCCATTTTTTCCATTGGGCCACATGGTTCGTCCGCCAGTCTTCCAGGGCTTTTTTCTGCTCGGCGCTCAGATTCAGTTCGGCCATGTGGCGGAAGACGATGGGCATGAGTATGGGGACGGGGGCTTCTTTCAGCCACCGGCCCTTTTGCATGGCGCGGGGACCGCCGCCCATGGGACCAGCACCCATCATTCCGGGTCCCGTGGCGGGGGTCGGCGCATCGGCGGCGAAGGCCGGGGTCACACCTAGGCCGAGGGTGCCCAACAGCAGTAAGGACAAGGTAGTTTTGCTCAGATTCATGACGGCTGCTCCTCCATTGTCGAGGGGACCATCCCCTCCGGACGTCTGTCAAGCTACTGCGAAAGTGGGCCCATCGCCAGCGCTAAATTGTGAATAGTTGTAAAAATGGCGGCCATCCCCATGGGGCTAGAAAGTAAAAAATGCGCCCCAAACCGCAGAATCTGCTGTTAACGACTTGTAACAATTTGCCATGCTGCATGGCCTTTCTTCCCCGTCCGGGATCGTTGAGAATAGGCCCTGCCCGATGCAGACTGGAGGGGGCGGTGCGACACGGAATCCCGTTTATTTTTTCCCTGGCATGGCTGGGCCTGTGTGTAACGGCCCATGCGGGCATCGGCGCCTGGGTGGAAGACCCCTTTGCCACCGGCGATGAAGTGGGCTCCGGCCCCGCCCGACTGTGGGAGCATCATCCGCAGCTCCCGGCGCTTCCTGCGGCGGCGAGCTTGCCGGCACAGGAGCAGGGCCAGATCTGGAGTCTGGCGCAACTCAGCAATTACGCCCTGGAGCACAATCCGCAAACCGCGGCGGCCTGGGCCGGACTCAAGGCCCAGGCCGCCGCCCTGGGGATGGCCGAGAGCGCCTGGCTGCCCACCCTCTCCCTCAATACCAATATCACCCGCCGCCAGGCGGCCTCCACGGCGGGCTTTACGGTGCCGGCGCGCAATAGCGTCAACCCCAACCTGAGCCTGAGCTATACCCTCTGGGACTTCGGCCTGCGGGCCGCCAAGGTGGACGCGGCGCGCGCCCAGACCTGGGTGGCGGGTTACACGCAGAATCAGAACATCCAGCAGGTGGCCTTTGCGGTGGCCCAAAGCTATTACCAACTGCTGGGCAACCAGGCCCTGCTGGAGGCGGATCGCAAGACCCTGGCGGAAAGCCGGAACAATCTGGACGCCGCGGAACTGCTGTACCATGCCGGTCAGGCGACCATTGGTGCCCTCTATCAGGCGCGGGCGTCCCTGGCCCAGGCCCAGTCGGCCCTGGCCGCCCAGGAGCAGACGGTGGCAGCCAGCCGGGGGGCGCTGGCCAACGCCTGCGGTCTGGGGCCGGATACCCTCCTGCGCATCGCCCCCCTGGATGATACGCGCACCCCCCCAGCCCCCGGGCAAGCGGCGGAGGATCTCATGCGGGCGGCCCTGCGCGCCAATCCGGCCCTGCAGGAGGCCCGGGCCCAGGTCGCTGTGGCCCAAGCCAATCTGCGCAGTGCCCAGGCGAGCGGCTTGCCCAGCCTGGGAGTGAGCAGCAATTACGGTTATCTCGTTCAAGGCGTTTTTTCGCCCGCCGACACCTGGACCATCGGTTTTACCCTGACAGTCCCGATCTTCAATGGGTATAACACCCACTATCAGATCCGCCAAGCCCGGGCACAGGAAGAACAGGCGCGGGCCAATCTGGCCAACAGCCGCAACATGGCGATGCTGGCGGTCTGGCAGGATTATCACAGCTTTCGCGGAGCCCTGGCCGCCTATCCCGGTGCCAGCAGCGGCCTGGAAAACGCCCGCAAGGCCCTGGAGGTGGTGCAGGCCCAGTACAAGGTCGGCCAAGCCACCATTCAGGATGTCCTACAGGCCGAAGCGGCCCTGGCCCAGGCGCGCAATACCCTCATTCAGAATCTCGTCACCAGTTATGTCGCCCTCGCCCAACTCACGCAGGCGGTGGGCATGCCCCTGGGAGCAACCAAGCCATGAGTAGTCCTCTCCACTTCCCGGTGCGCCGCCCCCTGGCCCTCGCGCTCCTCGGCCTCGCCGGTCTGCTGCTGGCGGGCTGCCAAAACAAGGCGAAGCAGGCGCCACCGGCGCTGGCAGTGCAGACCGTGATGGTCCAGACGCGCCCCATGACCCATTACGAGGGCTTTCTGGGGACGGTAACGCCGCTGCAGACGGCGCAGATCATTCCCCAGACCTCGGGCATGCTCAGCGGCGTCCATTTCCTTCCGGGCAGCGTGGTGCAAAAAGGCCAACTCCTGTTCACCATCAACCCCGACCAGGCCCGCGCCGCCCAGGCCCAGGCCCAGGCCAAGGTGGCCGCGGATCTGGCTACCGCCAGCTATAACCGGAAGCTGGTGGAACAGGATCGGCCGCTGGTGGCCAAGGACTTCATTACCCGCCAGAGCTATGATCAGGCAGTGTCCCAGGCCGATGCGGCCACCGCTCAGGTGCAGGCGGATCGCGCCGCCGTGCAGCAGGCGGCGCTGAATCTTTCCTATACGCGCATCACCGCGCCCATCAGCGGGCGCATCGGCCAGGCCCAGGTCAAGGCCGGCAATCTGGTGGTGGCCAATCAGACGGTCTTGACCACCATCAATCAAATTCAGCCCATCGCCATCAATTTCAGCGTGCCCCAGAATCTTCTGGATGCGGCACGGGCGGCCCAAGGGGCAGCGGCGCCCCTCCCGGTGCTGGACGAAAGCAGCCAGCACCAGATCGACCGCGCGCAGTTGATCTTTGTGGACAATACCGTGGGGGCCGGTACCGGGACGGTGGCCCTGCAGGCCAGCGCGGCCAATGCCCAACTGGCCCTCTGGCCGGGCCAGTATGTCCTGGTGCAGATGCCGGTACAGCATCTGACGGCCGCCCCCATCCTGCCCGTGGGGGCCATCCAGCAAGGGCCCAAAGGGGCCTACGTCTATGTCGTGGCGGCCGGCAAGGCCGAGACCCGGCCGGTGGACGTACTCTGGGAGGAAAGCAGCAGCGCCGTGGTGCAGGGATTGTCCACCGCTACGCCGATCATTTATCCCGTACCCACCCGCGTCTACCCGGGGGCCCGGATCAAGGTGGCGCCGGCCGCTGGCAAGACGCGCAAACACGCCCAGGCTGCGCCGGAGGCACAGCCGTGAATCTCTCGGCGCCCTTCATCCGCCGCCCGGTGATGACCGTGATCCTGGTGGCTGGCTTGATGGTCTTCGGCATTTTCGCCTTCCTGCGTCTGCCCGTGGCGCTGCTGCCCAGTGTCGATTTCCCCACCGTCATGGTGGCCGCCAGCCTCCCCGGCGCGAGCCCCCAGACCATGGCCAGCGCCGTGGCCACGCCCCTGGAGAAACAGTTTTCGGCCGTACCGGGCCTGAGTGCCATGAGCTCGGTGAGCAGCAGCGGCTCGACCCGCATCGTCCTGCAGTTCGACCTCTCCCAGGACATCAATGTCGCCACCCAGAATGTGCAGAATGCCGTCACCCAGGCCGCTCATCTGCTGCCGCCGGGCATGCCCAGTCTGCCCTTCGTGAAGCAGCTCAACCCGTCGGCGGCGCCCATCGAATTCATTGCCGTATCCGCGCCCACCATGCCCATCTACCGCCTCAACCAGTATGCGGTGGACCGTCTGGTGCCGGCCATCTCCGGCATCCCCGGCGTGGCCCAGGTACAGGTCTTCGGCGAGCAAAACTATGCCGTGCGCATCCACGCCAATCCCTACGCCATGCAGGCGCGGGGCATCTCCCTGCAGAGCCTCTCCCAGGCCGTTTCCAACCACAACGTCAACCTGCCCCAGGGCAATCTCCTCGGCGAGGTCCGCAATTTCGCGGTGAATGTCCATGGCCAGCTCAATGATGCGACGGCCTTTCAGGCAATGCCGCTGAACTTCGCCAATGGCGCGGTGGTGCCCCTGAATGCCATTGCCGAGGTCAGCAACGGCGTGGACAATGACCAGATCGCCACCTGGCTCGGCCACGACCGGGCCATCGTCCTCGCCGTGGTGCGCCAGCCAGATGCCGATACGGTGGCCATCTCCAGCGCCATTGCCCAGGATCTGCCGCGTCTGCAGGCTAGCCTGCCCGGCGGGGCGCAGATGCGGGTGGTCTACGACAAGGCCGACTACATCCGCACGGCGGTGGAAGAAGTGGAATTCACCCTCTTGCTGGCGTCGCTGCTGGTGGCCGGGGTGCTGTGGCTCTTTCTCGCGCGCAGGAGCCCCACCCTCATCGGCGCCCTGGCCATACCGACCTCCATCCTCGGCACCTTTGCGCTCATGATGGAGTTCGGCTATACCCTCAACACCCTCACCCTCCTCGCCCTCACCCTCTCGGTGGGTTTCGTGGTGGATGACGCCGTGGTCATGCTCGAAAATATCGCCCGTCACGAAGAGCATGGCGAAACGCCCTTCACCGCCGCCCTCCACGGCAGCCGCGAGATCGGCTTCACGGTCCTGTCCATGACCCTCTCCCTGGCCGTCGTCTTTTTGCCCTTTCTCGTCATGGGCGGCATCGTCGGCCGGCTCTTCCGCGAATTCGGCGTGACCATCGCCGTGGTGATCCTCATCTCCGGCGCCATTTCCCTCAGCCTCACCCCCATGCTCTGCGCCCGTTACCTGCAGGTACGCGTAGCCGACCCTACGACCTTCGAACGCGCCTTTGCCCGCCTGCGCGACTGGTATGGGCGCAGTCTGCGCGCGGCCCTGGGGCGGCGCGGATGGATCTATCTCGGTGCGTTGCTGAGTTTCGCCGCCATGATCGGCCTCTTCCTGGTCCTGCCTAAGGGCTTCATCCCCAGTGAGGACAGCGGCATCATCAACGGCAATCTCCAATATCCCCAGGGCATCAGCTTTGGCGATCTGTCCCGGACCCAGGAGGCCATTGCCGGCGCCATCACCCATAATGCCGCCGTGGACTCGGTCATCTCCAGCGCCGGCCAGGGCGCCGGGGCCTTCGGCTCGGCCAACAGCGGCCGCCTCATCATCCGCCTCAAGCCCGGCGGAGAGCGGCCCGCCGGGGAGCAGGTGATTCAGCAGTTGCGCCGCCTCGTCGCCCGCTTCCCCGGCGTCGAGGCCAGCTTTCAGTTGCCCCCGGCCATCCAGATGGGGCCCGTATCCTCGCAGTCCCGCTATCAATATGTCCTCCAGGGAGAGGATCAGGAGACCCTGGATAGCATCGCGCCCCGCCTGGAGGCGGCCCTGCGGCACATCCCCGGCCTGCAGAACGTGAACAGTGATCTGCAGTTGGCCAACCCCGAGATCGAGGTGAAGATTCTCCACCAGCGCGCCCAGGCCCTGGGGGTAACCCCCCAGGCCATCGAGGAGGCATTGAACTTTGCCTTCGGCGGGACGCAGGTGGGGACCATCTATGCCGCCACCAACCAGTACGAAGTGATCCTCGACCTCGCCCGGCAGTTTCAGCAAAATATCGGGGCGTTATCGGCCATCACCGTACCCGGCAGCACCGGCCTCGTGCCCCTGGCGGCCCTGGCGCAGTTCTCTTATGGGGTGGGGCCCCTGAGCATCAGCCATTACAACCTGCTGCCCAGCGTCACCCTCTCCTTCAACCTGGCCCCGGGGCTTTCCATCGGCCAGGCCACCAGCGCCGTGCAGGCGACGGCGCAAAAGATCCTGCCCCCCACGGTGCAGGGGGATTTCGGCGGTACGGCGGCCGCCTTCCAACAGTCCAATTCCAGCCTGCCGCTGCTGCTGCTCGCCACCGTGGCCCTCATCTACGCCATCCTCGCCATCCTCTACGAGGACTTCATCCACCCCCTCACCATCCTCACCGCCCTGCCCCTGGCCGGTTTCGGCGCCCTGCTGGCGCTGTGGATCTTTCACAAGGAACTGGATCTCTTCAGCTTCGTAGGCATCATCATGCTGGTGGGGCTGGTGAAGAAGAACGGCATCATCATGATCGACTTCGCCATCGCCCGCCGCCGCGAAGGGGCCAGCGCCATGGATGCCATTGTCGATGCCTGCGTGACCCGCTTTCGCCCCATCATGATGACCAATCTCGCCGCCGTCCTCGGCATCCTCCCCATCGCCATCGGCTTCGGCACGGGCTCCGAGTCGCGCATCCCCCTGGGTATCGCCGTGGCGGGCGGCATCATCGTCTCGCAGTTCCTCACCCTCTATGTAACGCCGGCGTTTTATGTCTTCTTCGAGGGGCTCAAGGAGCGCTGGGCGCCATTGCGGCGGAAGGCGATCACGCCGGGGGAGGCCCGGTGAAACGCCGGGTGGCCACCACGCCGCCATTACCCTGTTGGAAGCATCGGTATGCACTAATATAGTGAGGCATCTGGCGCGGAAACTCTCCATCATGGTGCATGATTCCTCCATCATTGCCGATAAAAATCCAACCGTAAGATAACTCACTCGCCAACGTAGAAATCGAACGCAAAGCCTGGCTGGTATAGATGGTGGGGATATCTACCCAGAACGGTGAGTGCGAAGACGCGACAATATTTTTTCGGCATGGCCTTTGCTTGATCGGCTGAACTTCCCGTCCAGCAATAGGATTCGCCATGCCGGAAAATGTCCGCCTTGCCGAGCGTGTGCCCATCGGTTCGTTTTATCGGGCGAATTTGGAGGCTGTGGAGGATGTGCGCAGCCGTACCTTCATTGCGCTCTGGCTTCCGGCATTTTTGTTGGTGATCGCGGGTATCGGGGTGTGGGAATCCCTAGCCTGGCATGGCAAGGCCCTGGTGGATGCACAACATTATCAGCGCTTGGCCGCAAGCGTACTCACCGTGGAGAAAGGGCGGGCCACGGACACCCAATGGCACGATCTGCGCATGGCACAGGCCCGGATCATGGATATGCGGGAGAATTCCGGTGGCCACTTTCTCTCCCCCTATGAAAAAGCCCTTGTGTTCAATCAAACCCTGGTCGATGCGCTGAATGCCGTCTTGCAGGGCAGGACGGACGATATCGGGCAGGTCGAAGGCATTTTTTCCTCCGCCGCTGCCCACTATCGAGCCCAGGCGGCCGACGATCTGCGCTACGGGCAAGGGTTCTTGCTGGGGGGCGCCGCGGCTTTGTTCTTTGCCTTTCTCTATGCCTGGCTGGGCATTCTGCGGCCCATCGGCCGGCAAAGCAGGGAACGTGCCCTAGCCCTCGCCCGTGCCGGCGAGTTCAACGAGGATGTGATCAACACCGCGCGAGTGGTGATCCTGGTCGTGGACGCCGGGCAACGCATCGTTTTGGCTAATCACCATTGCCAGAGTCTTCTGCAATGGCCGCGGACGCAACTACTCGGGCACTCTTTGCTTGCGACGCTGGTGGCCGAGGGAGATCGTCCGGCCATGGCGGCTCTATTGGCCGATAGTGATCCTGACCGCATTCTCGAAATCCCGGCGTACACGGCGACCGGGGAAACCAGGGTCATGGCCTGGTCGGCGACGGCGGTGCGCGATGTCAGCGGGCGCGAACTCCTGCAGGTAGCCATGGGCGTGGACGTCACCGAACGGGCACAGGCCCAGGTGGCCTTGCAGGGCGCTTTGCAGCAAGCCCAGTTGCTGAGCGATCGCCTCCGCGATGAGGCCCAGCAGGCTGCGGCGCTCCATGCCGTTTACCTCGGACAGCGGACCATTTCCCTTCCGGGCCTTTCCGGTCTGGCGACCAGCATCACCAGTTCGGAAGTGGGTGGCGATTATTTCGACAGCTATGCCACCGCCCATGTGGCGGTGGCACTCCTTGGTGACGTCAGCGGCCACGGTTTGGCGGCCGGGAGCATCGTCGCCGTAGCCAAGTCCGCGGTCAACCAACTCCGTGAGGAAGGTATTGGATGTCCGAAAAAAATTCTCACCCGCTTGAATGGCGCCATTCTGGGCACCGCCCAAGGCTTGCGCCTCATGACGATGGTCTGTGCCGCCGTTGATTTTCGCCGCGGCATCCTGCAGGTGGCCAATGCCGGACATCAATTTCCCTATCTGCAATGGCCAGACGGACGCTGGGAGTTGCTGGATATCGGCGGGCTTCCCCTCGGCCAAGAGGCATCGGCCGGGGTCGCCGTCAAACAATGGGATATCCCCTTGGGCAGCCGTTTGTTGCTCATCAGCGATGGTTGGGTGGAGGAGATTTCTCCGGCGGGTGAGCCCTTCGGTTACGAGCGCCTGGAAGCCGCCTTGGCACAGTTGGCCGAAGCGAATGATGAAGCCCTGCGCGACGGGTTATTTCAGATCCTGCGGATGTACTGCGAGCGCGAAGATTTCGAGGATGACATGACGATCATGGTACTGCGCCACGATGAACGCCTGCCCGAGCTACCCCATGTCGCTGATCAAGAAATCCGGGAAATCGTACGCATAGCCCAGAGTTTCTACCAGCAAAAAACCGAAAGGCTTTCCCCCCGGCTCTCTCGTCAACATCTCGTCCTGTTCGCTGAGGAGGGTTGGCAGGCACTTCTGCCGCGCATGGCAAGGGACGGATTGCGGCGGGTGCTGGTCTCCCCGGATCCATTTTTGCAGATTTTGGGCTGGGAGCGACTGTTGGCGGCATACCAGGAGACGGACGACGAGCTGTCGGTATTTATGAATGCCGCTGCCCCGATCCAATTGCCCCTCACCCAGTCCGCAGACAAGGACGGCATCCTGGCAGCCACTTCGGTATGGTTGCAGGAAGCCCAAGCTCCCGAGATTTGGCTTGACACACTCACCCTCATGGCGGACGAACTCGTGGAGAATGCTCTCTATGCCGCGCCGCGGGATGCGCGCGGCGCGGCGCTCTACGCCAAGGGTACACCCCGTACTTTGGGCGAACAGGAAACGGCCCACCTCCGCCTGGCGCGCCGGGATAATGTCTTCGCTCTACAGATGATGGACAGTTGGGGCACGCTGACGCCGGCAATCTTCTTGCAGCGACTGACGGCCTATTTGGAGGGGGATGGATTGCTGCCGGGCATCGGTGGCGGTGGGCTCTATCTCCTCTGGCGTTTCGCGGATTATCTGCAGATACGCGTTGTGCCTGGGCGGGAGAGCCGTCTGACGGTCTTCGTAAATCTTGATCGTTCCCCCACCGATGACCGTTATCCATCCTTCCAGTTTCTTTACCACAACGACATTCACGAGTGGAGCCATGAGCATGCTTGAAATCCATGCACAGCACCCCGCAGATACGTCTGCCGTCTTTCATCTCAAGGGGGTCATTGATGGTGATGCCAAGGAGATCCTGGGGCAACTCCGCGTCATCCATGGCAACGCCGTTTTGGATTTTTCTGGCGTGCAACGCGTCAATTCCATGGGATTGGCCTTGCTGCTCACCGTATTTCGAGATCTCCATGGCCAAGGTGCCAGACTGACTGCTACGGGCATGAACCGGATGACGGCCATGCTCTTCAAAATGACCGGAGTGAATCAATATTTAATCGGCGCCGCAGTGCCAACTCCGCCGGAATCCCTCCCTGACGCAGGGCTTCCGATGCCGGTGAACAGCGTGGCGGCAGCGGCTCCGCCGGTGCTGGTAAAGCCCTCCGGCGAAGACTTTATGCGCCTCTCGGTCAACCTGCAGGAGCGGGCGCAACTGGAAGGCTGGTATTTCCTCAACACCTACCTGCAGCGGCGCTGGGGACGGCTCCTGCGTTTGGAGCCGCGCTTCGGCGCACTGGATCAGGAATATATGGCGCCTCCCGAGCATGCAGATATCGCCTTCGTATCGCCTTTCGATGTTTGCTCTCTCATATCCCAAGGGTTTTCCGTTTTGCGTTTCCCTTTGTGCCCCGCTGACGAAGCGGTGATCGTCTGCCGTGGCGATGATCATCGCCAATCCTGGGCGGATTTCGAACGACCAAAAATTCTCACAGCCAGGCTCGAAAGCTATGTCTATTTACTTGGCCGCCTGCTCATGGATGAAAGCGGTTTTCCCTCGGAACAGGCCAATTATCTTTTTGTCGGCAACGACATCAAGGTGGTGCAGATGCTGCTGCGCGGGATGGGGGATTTGGTGATATTGCCCAAACGGGTATTTGCCGGCCTGGCTGCGCTCACAAGGGAGGATTTGCGGGTGATGGACGAGACGCAAACAGATTTTGCCTTCCATGCCCTCTGTGTGGCGCCACATCGGCAGCGCGAAGCCCCTGCTATCGCCGGTTTGTTCGATGGGATCGTTGGCGAGGGAAAAGGCCAACAAATCCTGGATGAGCTGGGCATCCATGGCTGGCGCCCACCCCAGCCAGAGGAAGTGGACATGCTCATGCAAGTATATCGTCGCTATATCTGAAGATCGCTCCACCATTGAAGATCCGCTGGCCGATATTTCAGGAATAACCAATCAATATCACCCTATCCATGACATGGAGAACACACATGTATGCAGCGCATCCGGCGTATTTGAGCCCTGGGGATACCGCCTGGCAGATTATGGCGGCGACGTTGGTGGGTTTGCAGAGCATTCCGGGTCTAGCCATTCTCTACGGTGGCTTGGTCAAAAAGAAATGGGCGCTCAACTCGGCCATGATGGTCTTGTATGCTTTTTCGGCGGTGCTCATCACCTGGATGCTGGCGGGATTCAGCATTGGCTTCGGTGAGCCCGTGCACTTGGGGCCGGGCATTCTTTCCAATCTCTTTGGCATGCCCCGCCCGGTCATGGATGCGCTGGATAGTATTGGCCAAGCCCATGTGCCGCTGCTGCAAGGCAGCATGCCCGATTTCGCCTTCCCCCAGTCGGCGCTCGTTTATTTCCAGTTCGTCTTTGCGGCCATTACGCCCATCCTTTTGGCTGGAGGTATTTTGGGGCGCATGAACTTCAAGGCGTGGATGATTTTTGTGCCGGTATGGTCGGCTCTGGTCTATTCCGTGGGGGCCTTCATGCTCTGGGGCGGCGGCTGGCTGGCGCAATTGGGCGCGGTGGATTATTCCGGCGGCTACGTCATTCATGTGGCAGCCGGGATCTCCGGCTTCGTAGCGGCGGCGGTCATCGGCCCTCGTCTCTATGCGGACCGTGTGGATTTCCCACCCAACAACCTCATCATGGCCATGGCCGGGGCTGGCCTTTTATGGTTGGGTTGGAACGGTTTCAACGGCGGTGACCCCTACTTCGCCAATCAGGACATGGCCGCCGCGGTATTAAATACGAACCTGGCAACGGCGACAGCGCTGCTCACCTGGCTGTTCATGGACATGGCCTTCCTGGACCGGGCTTCCATGGTGGGTGCCATCAACGGCATGATTTGCGGGCTCGTAGCCATTACCCCGGCCGCTGGTTTTCTCAACGGCTGGGGTGCCCTGATCCTTGGCATCGCCGCCGGGATGATTCCGTGGATCACCATGAACAAGATCGGCCCCAGGACTTGGCTGGGAAAGGTGGACGATACCTTGGGTGTTCTCCACACCCATGCCGTGGCAGGTGCCGTGGGGGGGTTACTGGTGGGAATCCTGGGCGATCCGCGCATGGTGCTGTACTACGGCGTAGGCAAAACGGCCGACATCTCCGTCGATGGTCTGCTCTACGGTGGCGGTTTTAGCCAGTTGTGGCACCAGTTCGTCGCTCTCGCAGTCATTGTGCTCTTCAACGCCGTGATGACTTTTCTTATCCTAAGAATTCTGGCCATTTTCATGCCGCTGCGCATGAAAGATGCAGATCTGGAAATCGGCGATTATGCCATCCACAAGGAAGACCCCATTCCCGGCGTCATGGGCGCACCAATGGAAAACATCGCGCCCAATAAGCCATCCTGGGATGGACCGGATACCGTCGGCGCCGCGGCAACTACACGCCATTCCCCAGCGGGTACGGACTGAAGGGGGGAGGCTAGCCCTCCCCCCAGCGATAACGCCGTACCGCATCCCGAATCCCATGGGTATCCGGATGGATGTGGGCGCAGAGGAGAAAGGCACGAAAGGGCAGAACCAGCAGGGCGTGGTCGCCACCGCTCACCAGGACCTCCTCGTTTCCCATACCGCTTGCCGCCGCCAGGGTCCGTTGCAGGAGAAACCATGCGCCGGCCGCGGTCGTCGCCAGGAGATCCCCGCCTTCTTCCGTCACCCCGCTCACGGCCATGGCCAAACCGTCGCGGTTGAGCAGCACCACCCCGCGCACTTGCGGGATGGCCAAACGCATGGCTTCCAAATCAATGTATTCCTTTTGATAACTATGCGAAACCTTCATATAGGTCATCTCCTTGAGGCGGTGACGAGAGGCAGTCATCGATTCCAACTTTCCATTTTTACAAGATTTCGTTAGCCAATCGGGATGTTCAATGAATATTCATAGTGGCCGCCAACAATCCTTATTGCTGCGGCAGCAGCTCCAGCCACGGGGCATATAATACGCGGGATATGGCCGCCAAATCGGCGCACCTTTGGGCCAAATCCCGGGTGATCTCCGCCGCCGATTGCACGCCGGGTCCGGGCCTTTGCAGGTCGCCCGCCATGGCCTCGGTCCATGCCCGGACGACGGCAGCGGTCACCTCGGGGTGGCCCTGGAGGGCCAGGCAATGCTGGCCGATGGCGAAGGCCTGATGGGCGCAAAGGGCGCTGGACAGGAGCGGGGTACTGCCCTCGGGCGGCGCGAAGGTCTCCCCGTGCCAATGGAAAAGGGGGAAGGATTCCGGCAACCCTTGCAGCCAGGAACTGCCGTATCCGGCAGCGGTCTTCTCCACCGGAAACCAGCCGATCTCCGGCCCCGCCGGATTGGCGAAGACTTGGCCGCCCATGGCTTTGGCGATGAGTTGCCCACCCAGGCAATGCCCCAGGGTAGGCTGCCCCGCCTCTACGGCCGCACGGATCAGGCGCATTTCCTCCACGAGCCAGGGATGGCGATCTTCGTCGTTGACACTCATGGGCCCGCCCATGATGACCAGGCCGGAATAGCCATTGCTGTTCTCGGGTACGGCCGCCCCGAGATCGAGCCGATGGATGACGGGACGATGGCCCCTTTCCAGGAAGATCTCCCTCAGAAACCCCAGCCCTTCCTCGGGATGGTGCTGCAAAACCAGAATATCGCTCATCGGAATCCCCTGTTCATCCTATTGGTAGATCCGCCCACCGGCGTTTTTAACAAGAAACAACGAACCGTTGTCCACGATAAATGTCGTAGGAGCGGCCCATGGCCGCGACCACTGGTGGTGGCGTCCCGAGCGGGTCGCGGCCATGGGCCGCTCCTACCCGTTGTGCAACCCGTTCATGATGACGGGGCGCACCGGGTGCATGTCCGCTAGGTCCATTACGGCAAAGCGGCGCTTTGCATTGCGCTCTCCAGGGGCGAGAGGCGCTCCAGGAGCTGCTGCACCGATAAGATCATCAGGATCCGCTGGTCCGGATCCTCCCCCTGGGGCTTGACGAGACTTTCTATCAGGGCGGTAGTACCCCCCATGGAGGTCGGTACCGCTTCCAGTTGAGACAGGGAGATCTCTCGCGTGTCCCCCAGTTCGTCTACGATAAAACCAAAGCGCATCTGCTTTCCAGGCCCTCTGACGACCACAATCTGCCGATCACCCGCCGTTGCCGCAGCGCCGGGGAGGAATGACCCAAGATCGATGATGGGAATGACCTGATCCTGATGGACGATGCAACCGTATATCCAGGACGGCGCCTCGGGAATCCTGGTGATCGGCTGTGCATCGATGGCCTCGATCTCATATTCCAGGCGGATGCCGTACCAGCCGTCACCCACATAGAAGCTGGCTACTTCTGCAACGTCATCTCCGCTTGGTCGATAGGGAGAATAATCATTGCGCGCCTGACGCTGCGCCGCATCATGCACATCACATTGGCTCAAGCGCTTGGAGAGGGGCACCAGCACCAGCGCGACGATGTCATTGCGATAGGCATCCACTTCGCCCTTGTATTCCCTATACCCCGATGACATACGCGAGCCGACACCATAATACCTGCCGTTGAATTCGATGATATTGGCATAGCCTTCGCCAACCCTTAGGTCAAAAAACTCGCGCCCTATTGCCAACGCCGTTCCCGGCGCAATGGTTTCGTCGCTGCTAGCGATAATATGGCCATTGCGTTCCGCAAAGATGGCGAAGGCCCCTTCCACGAAGGATCCATCCCTGTTCCGCGGCAATGCGTCGAGGAGCATCGCCCGCAATTGCGGGGTGGAATCAAAGACAATGGCCACGCCGCCGACGGCCGTGCCGGTACCATTCAGCGCGGGTATGGCGGCGGCATAGATATAGCTGTGGCGGCCGGCATACAACTCGCTGGGCTCAAAAGCGGACACACAATAGCCTTGGCTATCGCTCAGGCCGAGGGTAGGCATTACCCAGGCCGTTTGCAACGTCTTTCCCAGCATATGGCTATAAGCCTGATTGGACACCGCGACGACTTTCGCTGCGCGATCAAAGATCATCAAATTGTGATAGACCGTGTAGAGTCTATTGATGCCGGTCAGGATCGCTCCGAGTCGCTGCCGCTGCTGTTCCTGCACCTCCTCCGGCTGGTCCAGGGCTTCCCGGAAGGCGCTGGTCAGGGCCCACCAACGGCAATCATTGGCCCGCTCATACAAATTGCGATCCATGATGTCGATGGCCAAGGCAGCCTGTAACGAGCAGTTGTAAAGGACCGACGATACCACCGTTTTGTACAGGTTGGTGGTGGATTGGCTGAAAACATCCAGGGTATGGACACCCGTATTGCCTATCTCCCGCAGCAACACCTTGGCAAAGGAGGTGTTGAGGGCATGGCTGTCCCGGGAAAGCCAGACATTGCCATTCCACACCGCCCGGTTGAGTTCCCGTTGAATGCTGGCGGCGCGCAGGGGAATGGCCCTGAGGTCGGGGGAGAACAGGCTCGCGGTTTCCAGCACGCCAGCCAGGATGGGTTCCGGAACCTGGGCGATTTCATGGGCGATGGCCATCTCGAACGCATGATTCAACGGCGCCAGACTATGGCCCTGCCAGCCTGGCCCCATATAGCCCTGATAGCCCTGGGTCTGTTGCGTCGTCGCCAGATATTCCCGGCCGGCAAAACGGGTAATGCGGCACGCATCATCCTTTACCTGCGCTATCCTTGCGCCAACCGGGAATTGGTAAACATCGCTGCTCGCGATGATTCGTCCATCCGCATCGAGAATGGTGACCACGGTCCAGTCGGATTCTGCCACCAGATTTCTGAATATCCGCTGGCACTCGTCCTGGAAACGGAAGCATAAGCACAATACGCCGATCGGGCGGCTCCCGTCCTTGGACATCACCCGGTAAGAATAAATCAGCGGAGAATCGTCTCCAGGCAGGAGATCGGTGGGGCGGAACGTCTCGACATAGGCATCGGCAGTGCTCAGCGACGCGGCAATCAGGGGATCGCTCGAACGGGTTCCAACACTATCGCCATTGAGCCGTAGCAGAATGCTCCCATCCGGGGCGAGCAATATGATGTCATGATATACGGAATACTTACGCACATATTCCCGGAAGCGTGCCTGTAGGGCGACTCGCTGCGGGTCGTCCACACGGACCGCCGGCGGATCTTGCTCGCAGGCCTGCGCGTAGGCGCAGATATCGCTATCGGTGGCGAGAAAACCAATGTCCGCAGTGCGTTCAAAGAGGTTGCGGATCAGGATGTCTATGGCTATCCGCGCCGTCGATTTCAGGTTGAGTATGGCCTTGTTGTGCAATTCGCTGGCCAATTGACCGAGGAGGATTCCGGCCAGGGCGTTGAAGTCGGTGCGCATGCTGGTGATGTCGGTGCCCGCGCTCAACATTTGCCCCAGCAAGGTCAAATGATCGTACTTGGCCTGTATGTCGCGCAAGCGCTCCTGGTCCTGTTGCAAGCCAACCATGAATTTGGATAGATGTTTCAAATCATCCTGATCGTTGTTTTGCAAATTCACTGGATCCCCTTGAAAGAAATGATCTGTCTCGTGCAAAATCCGTCAACACGGCAAGCAACAGGCCGTGCACCTTTGTCGCATGCTCACAAATTCTTGGGCGGAGCGCGTAAATAGACGCTGAAATCGCTGGCCGGCATCGGCCTGGCAATGCCAAATCCCTGCCCCTGCTCGGCATCCATATCGCGCAATAATTGCTGGCTTTCTTCGTCCTCGATGCCCTCTGCAGTGACGATCACACCCAGGGCGTGGGCCATCTGGATCATGGCCTGCACCAGTTGCGCATGGCGACGGCTGCGCGCCATGGGAATGACGAAGCTGTGGTCGATCTTGATCTGGTTGCAATCCAGCTCCAGCAGATATTGGAGGGCCGCCGGACCGGTGCCGAAGTCATCCAGGGCAAAATGCACCCCCATGCTCCGACAATCGGCAATGAGCCGGGCCGTTTTTTGGATATCCCGCAAGGCGATGCGCTCCACCAGTTCCAGGCAGAGTTTTGCGGGAGGAAGACCGGGGCAAGCGCTCAAGGTGCGACGCAGGTCGTCGCAGAGGCGGTGGTTTTCCACTTGACGGGCGGCGAGGTTGATGTGGATGTCCAAGTCCATGCCCTCGGCGTGCCAGATTTCTCCTTGACGGCAGGCGGTCTTCATCACCCACTGACCGATGCGCTGCATGATGGGAGAATCCTCGGCCACGTCCAAAAAGGCGCCGGGCAGGAGCAGTCCGCGGCTGGGGTGTTGCCAGCGCAACAGCGCCTCGGCCCCCACGCAACGACCCGTGCGCAGGGAGATGATGGGCTGCCAGTAGAGGACGAATTCGGACTCTTGCAGGGCGCGATCCAACTCGCCGCGCAGCCGTTGCCGCGCCCGGACTCGCTGGTCCTCGTCTTGATCGTAGCTTCGCCAGCCATTGCCGCCCTCGCTCTTGGCCCGGTAGAGCGCCTGGTCGGCGTGGTGGAGCAATTCCGCGGGGGCGACATCGTCCAGGGGATAAACGCTGACTCCGGCGCTGACGGTAATGCCGATGCGCTGCTCGTTCACGCCCATGCGGATGTTCAAGGCCGTCATGATGCGGATCATGAGTTCTTCGAGATCGCGTAAGCGGCGCAGGTTCTCGACGAGGAGAACGAACTCGTCGCCGGCATAGCGCACCAGGGTGTCCCCCGAGCGCATGACATCCTGGAGCCGGCTGACGATCTCCCGCAGGAGGCGATCGCCCGCCTGGTGCCCCATGGTGTCATTGACCCCTTTGAAGCCATCCAGGTCGAGCAGGATGATGGCCAACATGCGCTCGTTGCGTTGCGCCCGGGCGCAGGCGGCGGCGATGCGCTCTTCGAGCTGGTAACGGTTGGGGATACCGGTGAGGACATCGCACGTGGCGATCCGCTCCAGGTGCTGCTCGATCCCCATCCGATACCAGGCGGCGCCGAGCATGTCGGCTAAGAGTTGGGCCAGATGCAGATCGCTGTCAGGGAGTTGCGCCGGGGCGGTGCGGAACCAGGAAACGGCCAGGATGCCGCTGCAGCCGTCGGGACCATGCACCGGTATGGCCAGGCTGCCCGTGAGACCGGTATCCACGTACTCGGGCATGGCCCAGATGCTGTGGGGATAGTCCGGGGTGTAGATGGCGGTGTCCCGGTGCAAAGCCGCGCCGCTGATGCCCGCGTCGTCGGCAAAGATGTGCTGCGACAAGGATTCATAGCTGGCGGGCAGGCCGTGGAAGAACAGATAACGCAGGCAGTTGCCCTCATGGACGATGAATGCGGCGCCATCGGCGTCCAGGCTCTCCGCGGCCAGGGCCGCCGCTGCCACGAAAAAGGCCGAAAAATCGTACTGTCGGATCAGCGCCTGCAGGCGCTCCAACAAGGGAGCAGGGATCATGAATGGACTCACTTCGGAGGACGGGACAAGATCACACATAACGGCACCTCGGCGCGGGGCGCAGGTTCTCCGTCCGGGAAAGGAGGACACGGCGGGC
>NZ_RIZI01000152.1 GCF_003721225.1 Acidithiobacillus sulfuriphilus
TCCACGAAGGCATGCTGCGTTGCCGTGGCGGGGTCCCGGCCCAGGATCAGCAGGTCGATGTCCGAGTCGGGAAAGAGTTCGCCGCGGCCATAACCGCCGACCGCGACCAGGGCCAGCCCCGTCCGCTGCGGCACCTGCAAGCGGGTGGGGAGCTGCCGCCAGATTTCGCGCAGCACCCCATCGACGAGGTGGCAGTGTTGCGTGAGCAGGGTGGCGCCGCCGACACCACGGAGAAAGGCCTGGCGCAGGGCCTCGCGTCCCAGACGCAACTGTTCCCGCTGGTGGAGGGGTTCGCTGTGGCGCGGCGTTTGTGGCATTGCCCTTTGCTGCATGGTTTAGATGGGATCGCCCGGCAGTTGGGTGAGGATCTCGTGGCCGCTGTCGGTGACGAGAATGGTATGCTCCCATTGCGCCGAAGCGCTGTGATCCTTGGTGACGATGGTCCAACCATCGGGCAGCGCCTTGATGTGGCGTTTGCCGGCGTTGATCATCGGCTCGATGGTAAAGGTCATGCCCGCCACCAGTTCCAGGCCTTCGCCGGGATTGCCATAATGGAGCACCTGCGGTTCCTCGTGAAAGCCGCGCCCGATGCCGTGCCCGCAAAACTCCCGTACCACGGAACAATGCTGGGCCTCGGCATAGACCTGGATGGCGTGGCCGATATCGCCCAGAGTGGCGCCGGGACGCACCTCCCGGATGCCGCGCACCATGGATTCGTGGGCGACCTCCATGACGCGGCGGGCGCGCAGGGGCGGCTCGCCGACCATGAACATCTTGCTGCTGTCCCCATGGTAGCCATCCTTGATGACGGTGACGTCGATATTGAGGATGTCGCCTTCCTTGAGGATGCGGTCGCCGGGAATGCCATGGCAGATCACATGGTTCAGGGAGATGCAGACCGACTTGGGGAAGGGCGGATAATCGGGGCTGGGCTGATAATGCAGGGGTGCGGGAATGGCATCGAGGTCATGGACGATGTAGTCATGGCAGATGCGGTCCAGTTCGTCGGTGCTCACGCCCGCCTGTACATGAGGGCCGATCATCTTCAGCACCATGGCCGTCAGGCGTCCGGCCACCCGCATTTTTTCGATCTCGGCCGGGGTCTTGATACCGGGTTGACGCTTTTGCTGAGTTCTTTGCAACATGGGAAATTCTCCTGCAGCAGTTACCTGGCGGACGGCGGCTAAAAGAGCAAGCGTTCCGCTCCACTAATGTTTATCTTATCAACTGTGACCCGTGTCCGATAGGCCAGGATCTCCACCCCGGCCGCCCGCGCCTCGCGCAGGGCGAGGCCATAGGCCGGATCTACGTCATCGGCTGGTGCAAAACCCTCACCATCCTCCCGCCCGATGAGAAAACACATCACCCCACGCCCGCCCTCCCGCACCACCTGGGTCAAGGCGCGCAGATGGCGCCGCCCGCGCTCCGTTACGGCGTCGGGGAAGCGGATCACGCCATCCCCATCCAGCATGGTGCAGGATTTGACCTCCACATAGCAGGGCGGCCGATGGGGGTCGGTGAGCAGGATATCGACCCGCTCACGCTCGCCATAGGCCACTTCCCGGCGCAGCGCCCCATAGCCGCGCAAGGCCTCGATCTGGCCGTTGCCGATCCCTTCGGCGACCACCGCATTGGGCCGCTGGGTATTGACGCAGACCCAACTCGCACCGCTCCAGTACAACTCCCAGGTCCAGGGCAGCTTGCGTTTGGCATTGCTGCTGGAGGACAGCAACACCGCCTGACCAGGCTCGGCGCAACTGCGCATGGTGCCGGAATTCGCGCAATGGGCCGTCACCACGTCTCCGTTTTCGAGGCGGCAATCGGCCATAAAACGCTGATAGCGGCGCAGGAGCAGGGCAGGTGTCAGAGGAGGGAGATCCATGTCCCCAGCATAGCGCAGCACCCTGGGGGCGAAAAGGCGCCCTACGCTCTTATCGATGCCGGTTCATTCCGCCGTTCTTGTCGTACCGCCTGGCGGCGGCTACAATAGCCCCTTCTTTTGGCCGGCGTAGCTCAGTTGGTAGAGCAATCGATTCGTAATCGATAGGTCGGAGGTTCGACTCCTCTCGCCGGCACCATATGAAACAAGGGCTTAGGTGGTTATCCTGGCCCGTTTTTTGTGTCTTGTGGATTTTCGCCCAACTTTTGCCAAAATGGACCTAGGAATCCGGGAAGGCTGGAGGCGGTCATGGCGTCGATTCGGGCAAGGACAAGATCGCGAGGCGATCTGCGGTTGGCTGGCAAGTCCAGGTGATCCGTACGTTGGCGGGATAAATAGGGCCTGGGGTCGTGCGCGGGATGTTGCTTGGATTCCTGGCGGTTGGGGCTGGATGCCCTACACCGGCACGATTTGCGCAGCGAGGCGGCCAGTCGTTGTTTTCGAGCGTACCGATCTGGCCCTCATGGAGATCAAGGCCATCTCCAGGATGTACCAGTTCCAAGAACCGGTGCAGTAATGCAGGAATGCCACGGCCTCGTTGCCCTACCGTCCCGCTCGTAGGTCTTGTGGCCTGGGTGAGCTCGGCAAGCGCTAAATCCTCAACCGGCAGTTGCAGCTATGGCAAGCGTTTTTTACTCGCGCGCCCGCCGGCTGTCGTTCTCCGAATTTCCAGCGAAACCGCAGTGTCTTTATCTTCCGGCAACAACGCCGCCTAGGGTGATGGGGGTGAGCTGGTGCCGGGCAAATTGCGCAACAAGGATTCCAGGTAACGGGCGACACCGCTTTGGGCGGGGATGGCCGCCAGGGCCTGCTCCAGGTAGGGGCGGGCGGCGCCTTTGCCCTGCAAGGCCAAGGTGATGCCCATGCCCATCTGCCAGCGGATGTTGTCGGGGGCGAGGAGGCGGGCGTTGGCGAAGGCCTCCTGGGCCATGGGCAGTTGCCCGGTTTGCTGGGCCAAGGTGCCGATCATGCCATAATAATCGGCATTGCCGACGGGGGCGGGGCGCAGGGCGAGGAGGATGGCCAATGCCTCGGCGGGGTGTTCGGTGGCGGCGAGGAAGCGGGCCTGGAGCAGAGTCAGGGGGGCGTTGTCCGGGTCCAGCGCGAGGCCTGCGCGGAGGGCATCCATGGCGGCATTCCTTTCTCCCGCGCTCCACAGGCCCTCGGCCAGGTGCAGGCGTGCCGCCACCAGACGGGGATTGAGGCGCAAGGCCTCCTGATATTTTTCCCGGGCCGCTCCCACATCCACGCCTGCCAAGGATTGCGCGGACTGATAAAGGGTGAGGGCCCGTTCCGTGCTTGAGTCCCATCCCGACGACGTGGGCTCGGCAGGGGATGGGCGAGGGGCCTGTCGGCTGGCCGGGAGAGGCGCCCGCGCCGCCGGGGATGCGACCCGTGGAGGGGGTGGGGCGGCGGTCCGGACAGGGTGGGGAAGAGGGACGCCGGGGACCGCAGACGCAGCCAGGGCATGCAGCCGGGCCGCCTTGGCGGAGAGCGCGGCAGCAGTGGGTGTTTGCCCCAACGCCTCCTGTTTGGCCGGGGCAGATAAGGGGGACGCGCCGGGTTGGGGCGCAGCCGTTGCCATGGTGGTGGCGGGAGGGTGGGCGGGCCCCCTTGTATTCTGGACGTAAAGGGGATGGGCGGCGGGCAGGAACAGCCACCAGAAGCCGATGCTGGCGGCGATCAGGCCCGCGCCGGCGATGAGCGGCAGGACCCAGCGCGGTCGGTGGCCGGCCGCCGGTGATTGCAGGGCAGCCGGGACGGTGTTGCCCTGTTCCGCCGGGCTCCGGCGCTGGTCAAGGTCGCGCAGGACATCGTGGATCAGGCTCATGGTCGCCACCAAAGACGGCGCTGCCGCGCCTGTGGGGTGTCGGCCATGGCCCGCAGCACTTCCCGCCGGCCGATGCTGCGCCGGCCCGCCCCATAGGCCGCGAGGAGGGACTTATGGCCGAGGAGATTGAGCAGCCGCGGGGTGCCGCCGCTGCTGCGCTGGAGCAGGCGCAGGGCCTCGGGCCGGAACAGGGGGCCGCCGGTATAACCGGCATGGCGCAGACGATGTTCCAGGTAAACGGCGCTCTCCTCGCGGCTCAAGGGCAGGAGGGCATGATGGAAGCCGATGCGCTGGCGCAACTGGCGCAATTGCGGCTGTTGCAGACGGATATCCAGTTCCGGCTGGCCAAAGAGGACGATCTGGATGAGCTTGCTTTTTTCCGTTTCCAGGTTGGAGAGCAGACGGATGCTTTCCAGGGCGGCATCGGAGAGGGTCTGCGCCTCGTCCACCAGGAGCACCACCCGCTGCCCGGCGGCCGCCGCCTGCAAGAGCGACTGATGAATGGCCTCCAGGGGGTCCTGATCCATCCCCACCGCCACCCCCAGGTCCGCGGCAATGGCGCGGAGCAGGCTGCGCGGTGTCTGCTGCGGATTGAGGATGTAGGCGCTGCGGAACCCCGGACCCATGCGGCTGAGGAGGGTGCGGCAGAGGGTGGTCTTGCCGGTGCCCACCTCGCCGGTGATCTTGACGAAGCCTTCGCCGTTGTCCAGGGCGAAATGCAGGAGGGTCAATGCCGCGCGCCGGTTTTCATCGGCACAGAAGAATCCCGTGTCCGGCGTCAGGGCGAAGGGATACTCGCGCAGGCCGAAGAATTCCAGATACATCAGTGACCCTCGTCCCGCTGATGCTGGGGAAAGACCGAGGTGTTGAAATCCAGTCCGTGCTCTTTCAGATCCTGCCGGGCCTGCTGGATCTGCTTCTGCCAGACCCGGCCGTTCTCCACGACGATGGGCTTGATGAGGACCACCAACTCGCTCTTGACGGCGGTTTGCTGGGTGCTCTTGAAGAGATAGCCCAGGTACGGCAGATCCTGCAGCAGCGGGATGCCCGAGTGCGTATCCTGCTCGTCGGTCTTCATCAGGCCGCCGATGACGATGACTTGGCCGCTCTCGGCGCGCACCACCGTATCCACTTCGCGTACGGAGGAGCTGGCCAGGGGGAGGTTGTAACTCTGGCTTCCCACAGTGAAGATGCTTGGTTGGGTGGTGATGCTGGTCACCGAGGGGTGGACGTAGAGGGTGACCATGCCGTCGGCGCCGATGGCCGGGGTGACGTCCAGGGCCACGCCGGAAAAGAGCGGGGAGAGCACCGGCGTCGGCTGGTTGATGACGGTGGTGCCGATGGCGCCGGTAGCGCCGGAGTTGGTCTGCACGTTGGTGACGTAGATGTTGTCGGTGCCCACCTTGATGACCGCCGTCTGGTTGTTGAGGGTGGCCACGCGCGGGCTGGAGAGCACCTTGACCTTGCCCTGGGTGCCGAGGGCTTCCAGGATGGCGTTGAAGCCCTTGCCGCCGCTGATGACGGCATTGAAGGCGCCGCCGAAGGGCTGCACCGTATTCATGAGGGGCAGCAGGCCGGGCGCCAACTGGCCCAGATTGTTGGTGGTTCCGCCGGCGGTGGTGATGCTCTGGGTGGGGGTATAGCCGTTGGTATTGAAGTTGCCGTTGGTGCTGCTGGGCGCGAGCTGATTGAGCTGGACGTTGCCCGCCACCGCGCTCCAGTTGATCCCCGCCTGAAAGCCGCTGGAGAGCTGGACTTCGAGGATCTTGGCCTCCAGGATCACCTGCCGTTCCAGGCCGTTGGTGAGATGGTGCAAAAACGCCTGCACCTCGCGCTGGCGGTCGGGCATGGCGCGCACCACCACTACCCCCGACAGGGGGCTGACGATCACCTTGCCTTCCTTGCCGGTAACCATCTCCAGAGCCGGGACCAGGGTCTTCCAGAAGTCGGCGCTGCTATCGGTCTTGACCTCCGCCGAGGGCTTGGTCTGGCCGAAGGCCATTCCCTGGCCGATGTAGCCGCCATTGTTGTTGTTATTGCCGCTGCTGAGTTCCGTCCCGGACACGGTGAGCTGCGATTTGGCGCTGCGGGAGATGTCCAGATAGTTGATCTGATAGATGCGGGTTTCGGGCTCGGGTGGGTAGATCACGATCTGCCGGCCCTGGAACTCGTACTGATAGCCGTAGGCGGCGCGGATGGCGCGCAGGGTTTCTTCCATGGTGACGTGATGCAGATTGAGGGTGAGGGTGCCGCTTACCTGGGGCGAGAGGATGACATTCTCCCCCGCGCTCATCCCCAGCCCCATGAAGATCTCCCGCGCCGGGGCGTTTTGCACTACCAGGTCAAAGCGCCTCTGGACCTGCGCCGGGGCCTGGGGCACAAAGGCGTTGACCGGCGGCAGGAGCGCCTGCTGCACCGCCGCGGGGGGTGGCGCGGCGCTGGGCTCTGCCTTGGGCAGCATGGCGCTGGCAGGGTTGTTGGGCACCGTCTGACAGCCAGCCAGCAGGCCGGCCCCGATCATCATCAACAGCAGTTTTCGCATCGTTATTTCGCTCCCCCTTCAGGGGTGGATCCACCAATGACCAAGCGCATGGTTTTTGCGCCGTTGCGTAACATGACCCAACCCGGCCCGACGACCGTCAACTGGTAAGGGCCGATCTTCTCTCCCTGGCGCAGCAGGCGGCCGTTGAGGATGGCCAGAGGTACCGGCCCTCCCCTCAGGGTGCTGTCCAGCACCAGCGGCCCTTCGGCAACGCCGCTGGCGGCGGTATAATAATTCGGACGGGTGGGATCGGGTACCGCGCTCAGGCTGGCGGCGGCCAGCAGGAGGCCGAAGACCGCGCTCATGGGGCGCTCCGCGCCGCAGCCGTTGCCGCGCCGAGGGTCGAAGGGCCGTGCCCAGTTGCGCCGGTGTCAGGGGACGATCCCGTGCCCGCCTCTCCCGGCGTCGGGCCCTGGCCGCTCCAGTCCAGGGCATAAGTGGTGACATCCACCTGCAACTCCGCCTGGGGGTAGTTGACCACGTGATAATTCCACGCACCCCATTGCAAGCGCCAGGGCCCCTGCTGCACGTTTTGCAGGTAGGCCAGCAGGCTGGAAAAATCTCCCCGCAGGGTGAGGGAGACGCCGCTTTGATAGAGGCGAGGGCCGGGCGGCGCGTTCTTTTCCCCTTGAGGGGGATAAACCAGTTGCGGCGGCAGGGTATGAAAGCCCACACAGCGCACCCCCGGACGCTCCGCCAGCAACGCCCGCAGCCAGCGGGCCAGTTCATCCTGGCGGGGATAGCGCTGCCCGGCGGCATGGAGCTGCTGGTCCAGTACCGCTACGGCCTGACGCTGGGTATCCAGGCGGGACCGGGCCTGTTGGGGAGCGCTGGCGAGCAGGGCCTGGATCTCTCCCTCCAGGGCGCTTGCCTTGCTCTGCTCCATCTGCCATTGCTGTGTCTTGGCGTGGAGGCCGGCCTGGAGAGGGGCGAGGACGATCTGATAAACGCCCATGAGGACCACCGCGAGCGTAGCCGCCAGGACCAGTAGGCGTTCGCGCAAGCTGAGGGCGTCAAAGCGGGTGAGCCAGCGTTGGAGGGCGTTCATGCTGCCGGAGCCCCTAGCTGCCATAGGCGTTCCGCCGTTCCTGAAGCGCGCGGTCGCGGCCATGTTTCACTCCTGCATTTGGCGTGCACCCTGCTGTTTTTCGCTTCATGGCAGCACCGGTGACATGGTGGCGGCCGTGACGGTGAAGTCCAGTGCGGGGACGCTGGCGGTGGACGCTGTGGCGGCGGTGCTGGCGGTCATGCCGGCCAGGGCCATGCCCGCCAACACCGGCTCGGCATGGAGGCGCTCCACGTAGAGGGGAATGCTGGCGGCGTGGACCGCCTGACCCTCCAGGGTCAGTCCTATGGGGTTGCCGGCCATGCGGGTGAGCCAGAGGCCGGGGACCACGCCGCGGCCCAGGGCCACCAGCACCGCCGCCGGGCTTTGGCTCTCCAGATGGAGGGACAGCAGTCGCAGAAGGAAACGCCGTTCGGCGGCCTGGCGTCGCAGTGCGTCGAGCTGATCCTTCAGGGCCGATTGGGCCGTGGGGCCGTAGCGGGCCGTGAGTTGGTCCCGCTGGGTTTGCAGGGTGGCCAGACGCTGGTTTTGCGCCGCCAGCAATGCCGCCTGCTGCCGGTTGGCGTCCTGCAGGTAAAAGGCCAGGGCGGCGAGGACCAGCAGCAGCGCCGCGAGAAAGATCAGGCTGAAACGCGCCGAAAAGGGCACCCGGCGCGGGGCGAAACGGTCGCCGTAGAGATTGACGCGAACCGGATCGGCGGCTGGAGGCAGACGCAGGCTCATGGGGCGGGCAGCTCCGCGGCAAAGGCCTGGGCCAGGAGACACTGACTGTCGGCGGTGCCGACGATCTCCTCCACATTGCGGCAGCGCCGGCCCAGTTGCTCGCTCAGGACCCCCGCCAGCGACTCGGGGCCGCCCTGGAGGTAGAGCACCGTGGGCGGCGGGCGGCGGAAGCGGTTTTCATAAAAATCCAGGGTGCGTTGCACCTCCAGGGCAAGATTCTCGCTGGCGGCGTTGAAAGCGGCGGCGCCAGCGCCTTCGGGGAAGTGCCTTTGGCCGATGGGCAGGGGCCGGCCGAAGCGATAACTGCCGCCCTGCACCACGGTCAGATGGCAGGCCTGGGCCTCCAGGAACAGGAGCCCCGCGCCGCCCGCCTCTTCGGGCAGGAGCCAGCACAGGTCGCGCAGGGCGAGGTCGGCAATGCCCACATAAAAGGGCTGCAGGCCCGCTCCGCGCAGAAGGTCCACCCGCTCCTGCACCACGCTCTCGCGCACCGCGACGGCGAAGATCTGCCGGCCCTCGCTGTCGGGCACCGGAAATGCCCCCAGCACCGCCTCCTGCACGGGGAAATCCAGCAGATCCGCCAACTGCCAGCGCAGGGCGGCCAGCATCTCGCCCTCGGCCACTTGGGGCGCGTCCACCACCTGCAGGCTGTAATCCCCCCGCTGCAGGAAGGTGGCCGCCGGACTACCGCCCACGCCCTGTTCCTGCACCACCCCGCGCAGCCCCTCCAGGAGCAACTCCCGGTAGTGAGGCGACAAAGGGTTGACGGCCTGCTCGGACAGCACCTCCGCCGCCCCTTCCCGCACCCGCACCAGACAAAAGCCATCCCGGCGCAGATCCAGCACCACGGGCGAACGCTGCCGCCAGCGCGCCAGAATGTCCCGGATATCCGCATCCCATAGTTTCATCGCTTCGCTCCCATGTCGGGAGTATTAGCCGAAAGCGGGAGGGATTGCCAGGGGATCATGGGGATTCGAGCCAGTAGGAGAGGGTGGCGGCGGCCGTTCCGTTTGCCGCGGCTGGGCAATAGCCGGCAAGGCATGTACCCAATCCATTGGTGTCGCAAAAGCCGAAAAAAAAGCAATAGGTGTTGATGCAGCTATTGGTATTACTGGGGGAAATGGAGCAGTTGTTTTTTTCGCAATTTATTAGATTGTTTCTGCTGCAAAAAAAAGGAGAACAACTATTACTTATACAACTGGCTGTACACCCTTGGCAGTTATTCTGGGTTGCCAATCCTACTACGATGCTCCTTGTCGCGGAGATGGGGGAATTGCCAACCCCTAAATTCCCCGCTGCACAGACGCCGGTACTGTTGACCTGGTAATAAAAAGTGGAAGAAGCGGATGATGACAGGCACGCCACCGTCGCCGCACACCCAGCCAATCCAGCATTGGGAGTATAGTTGGAGTAGGGCAGTTGGGTCGGCAAAGAGCAGGTGCTGGCGTTGCCAGAGGTCACTTGGTAAACGCCCCATTCCGCCCCGCTCTGGGCGGCCCAGTAGGCGCGGGTGGAGGCGATCTGCAGAGCGGTATTCTGGTTGCTCTGCGCGTTGATATAGGCCAGGGCCGCCAGCAGCAGGGCCAGCACCACCATGACGAAAATCACCATCACCAGGGCCGAGCCCTTTTCGGGATGCGGGGTGGATGGCCTCTTGCCTTCGTTGGCAATCATTGGTTATTGACCACGGAATAGGCGGAACTGAGGACGGCAATGGCGCGGCTCAGGGTGAGGCCGACATCCGCCGTGGCATTGCTCACGGTCAAAGTGACAAACACCCCGCTGGCGGTGCTGTCGGCGGGCAGAAGCGCAAAGCCGCCGCTGGCGGGGGCGGCGAGCACCTGGGCCGTGTAGCCCCCCGGTCCCGGCGTTGTCTGCTGCAATTGGGTGCCCGTGAAGGCGAAGCCATAGCCTGGAGAACAAACGCTGGCGGCGGCGCTGGCGGGTGCCGTGCAGCGGGTAAAGGAAAGGGTGCCGCCGGTGAGGCTCAGACTTCCCGGCTGGGCATTATGCAGCCCCCGCGCCATCGCCGTCAGCGCCATCTCCCCCTGGCTGGCCAGTTCGCTTGCCGCGCGGTTGGTCTGGTAGTTCTGCACCGAGCGCACGATGAGCGCCGTCGCACCCACGGACAGGATGCCCAGAATGACGATGGCCACGATCAGTTCGATGAGGGTGAGGCCTCCCTGGGTAAGCCCTGGGCCAGCAAAAACGCCTGGCCTTTGCGGTATTCCCGTTCTAGTCATTGCTTATTCTACTGATTGCCATTGCCACCACCATCGCCACCGCCACCATCGCCACCACCGCCACCGCCACCGCCGCCACCGCCACCGCCACCAAAACTATATTTCGTCCGCCATGCGCCGAGGGTGATATCCGCCCCGCCGGGTCCGATGACCTGGGCAGTGAGGTATTCCGCGCTTTGCGCGGGGATGGTGCTGGCGCCTGCCACTGCCCAGGCCGACGACGAGCAAGTAGCGCTGACCGTAAAGGCGCCCTGCGTAGAAGTGTTGGGGTTGCCGTTGCAACTCTGCCCGAAGGGCTGGGAGTAGGGCGCCACCATCCCCTGTTCCAGCGTGCTCTGTGCGATGGCCGTCGCCTGCGCCGTCGGCACCGGGTTGGCGCCGAAGCGACCGTACCAAAGCACGGGGATGATGAGGGCGGCCACGAAGCCCAGCAGGACCATGGCCAGGACCAGTTCGACGAGGGTGACGCCCTGCGCCTTTCCTCCCGGCCCTGGTGCCGCCGTATTCATGAGCACGGCCCCGCATAGGCCAATCCGGTGGGGGAAATGCAGACCACCCGGCTCTCTCCGCCGCCGTCGCTGAGGGCGATGCTGTTGGTTTGGGTGGCATTGCCCACGCTGCCGGTGGCGCTGGTGAAGGTGAGGTTGGCGCCGGCCTGGACGGTGGCGGGAATGGTGATGGGGTAGCCCTTGCCGCCGGGGGCGGGGAGATTCTGGCCGTTGCTCTGCACCGTCACGCTGCTGCCCTGGACGCTCAGGGTGATGTTGCCATTCCCCAGCAAGGCCAACTGCCGGGCGTATTGGGCGGCGGCGATCACATCGCCCTGGGCGGCATTGGCGCTGTAGCCCCCGATCCCCATGAAGCGCGGCAGGATCAACGCGGCCAGGATGCCGGCAATGATCAGGACGGTAATCAGTTCGATGAGGGTGAAGCCGCGGTCGCCCATTTGCCTGTCCATGCCCATATAACGGACAAGCCAAGGGACGAGATGCCCCTTGGCTTGGTGTGGCCCCGACTTGGCTTTTAGGAGCAGTCGCTGGAGTTGGTGGAAACCGTGGCCGGCGCAATGGAGCTGGCGGCCGCCGTGTATACCACCTCGCAAGTAGCCGAGTTACTGGCAGAGGTGGGCCAGAAGGTACCGCTATTGTTGGTGCTGATGTTGGTCAGGTTCTGCAGGGCCTGGGAGACGGATCCTGCTGTAGGATAGCCATAGGCGGTGGCAATGGTCACACCCTGACCGATGTTGGCGCTCGAACTGGCCAAGCCAGTGGCCCCGTTGATAAGAGACTTGCTATACACCAAAGCGGAGGCCGCCTGCAGGGAGCCGTTTATGCCTTGCAGGACGGAAACCCGCGCATCGTTTTGCAGATTGACAAAACGCGGGATGGCGAAGGCGGCGAGGATGCCGAGGATGACGATGACGACGATGAGTTCGATCAGGGTGAAGCCCTGTTCGTTGGAAGGCTGGCGCATAACACTCCCCCTTGGAGTTGTTAGAAACAAAATGTGTAACAGGATGTTATCATACGTAGCGGGTCGGGGGAGTCAATAGATGCGCATCAATAGATGCGCTGGAGTTCCCCCTCGTCCGGCGGAACGACCTGCTATGCCGCAACTTCGACATATTCGACGCGGCTTGAGGGAGGGGGGAGAGGCAGCCCGTCTTCGCGCATGCCTTCTATATGAAACCCAATGGCTTCGCGTATTTGCGCCTCGGCCTCCTCGATGGTCGCGCCCGTTGCGACACATCCTGGCAAATCAGGGACATAAGCCGAGTAGTTGTCTTCAGCCTTTTCGATCACGATGGCGTAACGCATCAGAACCTCACTTTTTCAGACCAGCCTGCTTGAAGATGCTGTTCAGCGTGCCTGGAGCGAGATCATCACTTGGTTTCCCAGGAACAGTCACCCGGCCCGGTTTCGCTGAATGCTTGAACTGGCGATGGCTGCCGCGGATGGCAACCAGAATCCAGCCCTCATCCCGCAGCATCCGGAGAATCTCGCCTACCTTCATCGGCAAAGCATATCAGAGCTTCCCAGGTGGCGCACCCAGCAGCCTGATCATGCGCAAACGGGGTTGGCCTTGGGCACCCTGCCGTAAGGTAGGCAGGCGTGCTTCATTGCTTGACCATCTTCACCATGTCCCACATGGGCAGGTAGATGCCGGCGGCGAGGATGAAGACGAGGCCGCCCATGATGACGACCATGATGGGTTCGATGCGGGCGGCGAGGCTGTCCACCTTTTTTTCCACCTCGCGCTCATAGTAGTCGGCCACCTCGCCCATCATGCTGTCGAGACTGCCGGCTTCCTCGCCCACCTGGAGCATCTGCAGGACCAGGGGCGGGAAAAGGCCGGTGGCGGTGGCGCTGCGGTGCAGGCTTTCGCCGCGCAGGATGGCCTTGGGGATCTCGGTGAGACGGTCTTCCAGAAAGCGGTTGCGGACGGCGCTGATGACCAGTTCCATGCCGCGCAGGACGGGCACGCCGGCGACGCTGACCAGTTGCAGGGTGCGGCCGAAGCGGGCCATGGCGTCTTCCAGGATCAGCGGGCCGAAGATGGGGGTGCGCAGCAGGAAACGGTCCCACAGCCAGCGCCCGCGCGGGTGGCGGAGAAAGGCGCGAAAGGCGAAGGCGGCGGCGATGAAGGTGAGCAGGATGAGCCACCACCAGACCACGGTGAAGTTGCTGAAGGCGATGAGCATGCGGGTGAAGATGGGCAGGGTGATGTGGGCGCTGGCAAAGAGTTTGGCAAAGGCGGGGATGACTATCATGTTGAGGATGACCATGGCCACGGCCAAGGCGATGGCGACAAAGAGGGGGTAGCGAAAGGCCTGCCTGATGCGGGCCAGGGTGATGTCCTCGCGCTCCAGATACGCCGAGAGCTGGAGGAGGACGGTGTCGAGGTTGCCGGTGCTTTCGCCCACTTCCACCAGACGGATGAACAGCGGTTGAAAGACCTTGGGGTGGGCGGCCAAGGCAACGGAGAGGGGTTGGCCGTCGCCCAGGTCGCGGCGCACCTTGAGGAGCACCTCGGCTAGCCGGGTTTGCGGCCCATAGGTGGCCACCAGCCCGTCGATGGCGTTGAGTACGGGCACACCGGCATGGATGAGGGCGTAGAGCTGGCGGGTGAAGAGGACGAGATCGGCACGGCTGATGGGGCGGCGGTTGAGGCGCGCCCACCATTGCTCGATGCTGACGCTTTCCCGTGCCTCCTCCACGCTGATGGGAATGAGCTGGCTGTTGCGCAGGCTACGCGCTACGAGGGTCGCCTCGCTAGCCTCCATGAGGCCCTCGCGCACCTGCCCATGGCCATCCCGGGCGCGATAGCGGAAGCGCGCCATCAGCCGTCCTCCACGTCGCTGGTGACGCGCGCCATCTCGGCCAGGGTGGTAAAGCCTTCCCAGACCAGACGCATGGCCTCCTCACGCAGCAGGCCGAATTGTCTCTGGGTGTCGGCCGCGGCGAGGATGGCGGCGCGGTCATTGGCGAGGATGGCGGCGCGCACGGCGCGATCGACCTGGATGAGTTCAAAGATGGGCATCCGGCCGCGATAGCCGGTGAAGTTGCAGGCATTGCAGCCGCTGCCGCGAAAGAAGGTGACGAAATCGGGCGGTACGCCCAGTTGCGCGGCAAAGGCCTCCCGTTCGGCATAGGTCACTTCCTGGTCCTCGCCCTTGCAGGAGGGGCAGATGCGGCGCACCAGGCGCTGGGCCATGACCCCGAGTATGGAGGCACCCACCAGGAAGGGTTCCACCTTGAGTTCCTGCAGGCGCGGGAAGGCGCCGGCGGCGTCGTTGGTGTGCAGGGTGGCGAGGACCAGATGGCCGGTGAGGGCGGCGCGGGCGGCGACCTCGGCGGTTTCATGGTCGCGGATTTCACCCACCATGACCACGTCCGGGTCCTGACGCAGCACCGAGCGCAGCACCCGCGCGAAATCGAGGCCGATGCGCGGGTGGACCTGGACCTGATTGACGCCGGGCAGGCGGTATTCGACGGGGTCCTCCACAGTAAAGAGCTTGCGCTCGATGCTGTTGATCTCGTTGAGGGCGGCGTAGAGGGTGGTGGATTTGCCGGAACCGGTGGGGCCGGTGACGAGGAAGAGCCCGTGGGGGCGATGGATGATTGCCTGCAGGACGTGCTCTACCACATGGGACATGCCCAGATCGCCAAAACAGCGCAAGGCCGATTGCTGGTCGAGCAGGCGCAGCACCACGCTCTCGCCGTCCTGGATGGGCATGGTGGACATGCGCACGTCATAGGCCTTGCCTTCCAGGTCCAGGTGCATGCGGCCATCTTGAGGCAGGCGCCGTTCGGCAATGTCGAGGTTGGCCATGACCTTGAGCTTGGAGGCGATGAGGGGGGCGAGGCGGCTGTCCACGCGCAGATGTTCGCGCAGGACGCCGTCCACGCGCAGGCGGATGCGCAGGGCCGATTCTTCGGGCTCGAAGTGGATGTCCGAGGCCTGCAGGCGGGCGGCGTCGGTGAAGATGGCGTTGAGCAGGCGCACGACGGGGGCATCTTCGGCGCTGCTTTCGAGGATGGGCGGGGCAGCGGCGACGGTGGCCCCGGCCTCACTCAGGGCCTCGCGCAGTTCGGCGCTTTTGCTGACGGCGCCATAGAGCTGAGGCAGGATGCGGAGCAGTTGCGACTCGGAGATCAGCGCCATTTCCACGGGCTTGCCCAGGGCCCTGGAGATGGCATCGAGGGCGGGCAGGTCGGTGGGGTCGGCCATGCCCACCACGATGTGTGTGCCGGCGTCCTGCAAGGGGATGGCCCGGTAGCGGCGCGCCTGGGATTCGGGCAGGCGCTGGACCAGCAGGGGGTCCAGCGCCTGCCGGGAGAGATCCACCCGGCGCAGGTGAAGCTGGCTGGCGAGGAAGTTGAGCAGGGCGTCTTCTTCCACCAGATGCTGGGCAATGAGTTCCTGCCCCAGCTTGCGCCCGCTCTCCCGCTGCCGGGTGAGGGCAATATCCAGTTGCTCGGCGCTGATGATGCCGTTCTGGACCAGCAGATCGCCCAGGCGAATTTTACGCAGTCGGGTAGCCATGGCTCATTGTGCGACAAAAGCCCCCCGACCCGCCAGAGCGGGGCGGGCTATCCTCCTGCCTGCTGCTGATTTGGTCGTTCACCGCGGGTTCACAGGCCCGGTAGGTTGCTCAGGCCACCGTAGACCCCCAATGTCGCCGTGAGGCCGGCCACCGCGATGACCAGCCACAAATACGCGCCGCGCAGGCGATGTTCGGCGGGCAGGGCCTTGATCGCCAAGGTGACCAGAAAACCCAGCACCAGGGGCAGCAGAAGGGCATTCATGACCTCCACGCCCAGGGTCAGGGCGACGAGATCGGGTACGCTGTAGACCAATACCGCGCCCCCGAGCACCCCTGCGGTGAAGACCAGGTAAAACCAGGGTGCTTCGACGGGGTGATGTTCCAGGGAGTGCTTGTAGCCCGTCACCTCTCCGAAGCCCCAGGCGGCGGCCAGGGAGACGACGATGGACGCCACCATGGCCGCGCCGAGGATACCCAGGCCGAAGATGATGCGCCCGAGGCGGTCGCCGAGATAGGGCGTAAGGGCCTCGGAGATCTGTCCTACCGTGTTCAAAGAGGCATTGGGCGAGTGGGCACCAATGGTGGCGGCGCTGGCCACCAGGACGGCCGCCATGATGAGCTGGGTGACCACGGCGCCAATGGCCGTATCCCAGCGCGCATGGGGATAGTGCTCTGGCGTGAGGCCTTTGTCGGCCACGGCCGACTGTTGATAAAAAATCATCCAGGGCATGATGACCGCCCCAATGTTGGCAGCGACGAGATAGAGATAATCCGGGTTGTTGATGGGGGCATGGAGGAGGCCATTCCAGACAGCGGTAGGGTCGGGATGGGCGGCCAGGGCCACCCAGAAGAAGACTAGCTCGAAGAGCCCGAGGGCAATGGCGACACGTTCCACCCGCCGGTACGAGCCGGTCCAGACCACGGCGAGGAGAAAGCCCGCTGCCAGGCAGAGGCTGAGCCAGCGGGGAACGCCCAGGAGCTCGCCCACGCCGGTCACTCCCGAAAACTCCGTAAGCAGGGCGCCAATGGTCGCCAGACCAAGACCGCTCACCGAGACCCAGGCCCAGCGCGCACCAAAGGTTTCTCGGATCAGTTCCCCATGGCCGCGGCGGGTAAAGATACCCAGCCGCACCGTGAGCTCCTGTACCACGTACAGGATAGGCATGAGAATGAATTGTAGGAGCAGGAGCTTGTAACCCCATTGCGCGCCGCTCTGGGCGGCAGTCACCACACTGCCCACATCGGTATCGGCAAGCATGACCACCAGACCCGGACCGAGGACGGTGAGAAAGGTCTTCCAGCGGATGGCAGGGGGGACGGAGTGGATGGAAGCGGTCATGGGCGGATCCTGCTATAAATTGTAATGGGAATTGTTATTATATGTACTAATGGTGTCAAGCCATGCCCGTAGCGGAGCGACGCCGGCTCATTCCTGGAAATCCTGGGGAAAACGGCTAATATCGATCAAACAACATTATTCCCCCTTGCCGCGAATGGACCACCATGTCTAATTCTGCCATACCTTCCTTCTTACGGTTAAGCGCATCCGAGCAGGAGAGCCTGGGGCGTTTGGGCCCGATCCTGGCGGCGCGGGCCGATAACTTTGCACACACCTTTTATCAGCGCGTCCAGAGCAGCCCGGAACTGCGGGAGACCCTGGCGGATCTCGGGGAGGCCAATCTGCTGCGCCTGCGCAATGATCTGGCCGAAAACTACCGGGCCTTGCTGCTGAGCGACTATGATGACGACCGGCGCCATGCCCTGTATGCCATGGGGGCCCATTATGCCAGCACCGGATTGCATCCCGAGTGGCTGGTGGCGATCTACAATCTCTATGGCGAAGCCTTGGAGGCGGAGGCGCTTTCGGTAACCTTGCCTGTCAGTGAGGCGATTGCGCTCCACGGAGCATTGGCCAAACGCCTGGAACTGGATATGTTCTGGCATCTGGAAGGCTATCAAAAGGCGCTGGTGGAGGACCGCGACCGGGCGGAAGATGCGTTGGAAACGCAAAAAATCTTTTATCAATTGTTGGTGGAAACCCTGCAAATGCTCCGCGACCGGGAAATGGAGTCACCGGAGCAGATCTTTCAGTCCCTGGTTGACCGTCTGGCGGCTATTTCGGGGATGCCGCTGGTATGGATCGGGCAGTTGCGGGAGGGGGAGTCGCAGGTGCAGGTCGTTGCCGCCGGCGGAGAGGCGCGGGCCTATACCCGGGACCTGAGCATCAGCGCCGATCCGCGCCTGCCCGAAGGGCAGGGACCCTGGGGTAAATCTTTGCGCACCCTGCGGCCGGTCATTTTCAACGATCTCGCGGTGGTGGATTTTGCGCCCTGGCGGGAACAGGCGGCCCGATTCGGCCTGGGCGGCAACGCGCTGATGGTCGTTCCGACGCGACTGGGGCAGTGGGTGTCCATTGCTTTTTATCGCCATGTGGGCCGATCCTTCCCGGTAGAAGTGGGTGGACTCGTCGAGCGTATTGCTCGGGAACTGGCCGCTTTCCTGGAGCGCCGCGAAGTGGCGGATGACCTGTTGCGATTGCGCCGCTACCAGCAGGCCCAGCGCGAAATCCAGCGCGAACTGCTGGACCAGCCGGATCCCCTGGCCCTCTATCGTTTGCTGGCGCAGCGCCTGATGGAGCATACCGATGCGCTGGGCGCCTATGTGGCCGTTCCCGATATGGACTCGGAGTGGCTCAGCATGGCCGCGGTGGCAGGTGCCTACGGCGACTATTTCCGGCAGTATTTGCACCTGTCCAAAGACGTCGATCGCTTTCCCGAGGGCCACCTGATTGGCGCCCAGGCTTATCGCCAGCGCGCTCCGGTGATCGTTTCCCATCTTTCCGAGATCGCCAGTTTACGGGGTTTTTGGGAGCATGTGCCCGACGGCGCCGAGTTCCTGAACGCCGGCGGGGCGGCCGGCTCTTGGCCCATTTTTGCCGGTGGTGCGGGCGGGAATGGGGAGCCGTCGGCCATCTTTTCCATCGTCAGTAAGGACCCTGATACCTTCGGCCCCGACCTGCAGGACCTGATGGCGGAGATCGCCCAGGCGGCCGGTATTGCCCTCGCCCAGTACGAGGCCCGCCAGTCGCTCCTGCATCTGAGCCTCTATGATCCCCTCACCGGCGTTCCCAACCGCGCCTATTTTGCCCAGAGTACCCAGGGCGCTTTGAGCCATGCTGCCCGGGAAGGACGGGTGCTGGCCGTGGGTATCCTTGATCTCGATGGTTTCAAGGAGGTCAATGATGTGCTTGGCCACGCCGCCGGTGATCACCTCCTGCATGCCATCGCCCAGCGCTTGCAGGGTGTTCGCCGCGCCGACGATGTGGTGGCGCGGCTGGGTGGGGACGAATTTGGATTTGCCCTGAGTATTGCCCACCCAGATGACCTGGCAATGGTATCCCAAAGGATACTCGGTGCCGTGGGTGAAAGTGCCGCCGATATTGGCTTTACCGCAGTGACGGCCAGCCTCGGCTGGGCCTGCGCGCCACGGGATGGGGAAGAGTTCGGGACTCTGCTGGCCCATGCCGATGAGGCCATGTACGCGGCCAAGGCAAGCGGGAATGGATCCTATCGACTCTACGGCGCCAGCCTTTCTGCGGCGGTCAAACACCGCATCGACGTTTACACCGCTTTCCCCCTGGGTGTGTCCGACGGTTCTTTGCGCTTTTTCCTTCAGCCCCAGGCCGATGTGCTGGCCGGAAGGATCGACGGCGTTGAAATGCTGGTGCGCTGGCGACGTGATGGGCGGCGCTGGACGCACCCCAGCGGATTCATGGCAGTGGTGGAAGGAGATATCACGCTTATCCGCGCTCTCGGCATCCTGGCCATGCAGGAAGCGGTGCGCCTGCGCCAACGTTTTCGCGATGAAGGACTGGATTTGCGCATCTCTTTCAATATCGGCGCACACCATTTCATCCACCCCGCCTTTCTGGACGATGTCGCCGAACATTGCCCCGACGGCTTGGGACTCGTCGTCGAGATTACCGAGAGTACCTCGCTGGCGGACCTGGATCGCGCCCGGGGGATCATGGAGGGTCTCAAGGCGCGCGGTTTTCAGCTTTCCATGGATGATTTTGGTACGGGCTATGCTTCCTTGCTGTCCGTGGCCGAGTTGCCTTTCGATGAGATCAAGATCGCCCAGGATTTTATCTTCGGCTTGCGCCGCCACAGCGCCAGCTTTGCCGTGGTCGGCGCGGCGCGCCTCCTGGGGGATCTCTCCGGACGGGCATTGATTGCCGAAGGGATCGCCACGGGCAGGGATCTGGATACCTGGCTGCACATGGGCGGCCAGCGCATCCAAGGCTACCATCTCACGCCGCCTCTCCCGGAGAATGCCTTTTTGACCTGGCATCGCTATTTGCTGCCGATCATGCGCCATCCCCCTATTCCCTATCCGGTGGAAGACCTTGCGCTGCTCCTCCACGATACGGAAAATGCCAGCGAGATCATGGAATTGTTGCAGTTGCGGGCGGAGCGCTGCCCGCTGGGCATCTGGTTTGCCAAGGCCCGCGAGCGTGCCGGCAATCTGCCGCACTTCGAGGCCGCCGAGGCCGCGCACCAGCGCCTCCATGACCTCGCCCGCGCTGGCGAAGGGGCGGCTCTGCCCACGGCGATGCGGGAAATACGTCTCCTCACCAAGCAGCTTTATCAGGAGATCTAGCGGCGATTGGAAGAAGCCCTCAAAGCCCAGGGCCTTACCCGCTTCGATCACAGCGGCGCGGCGCAGGAGACCGGGCACAGGATGCTGCGGAGTTTTGCCAATGCCATGGCGTACCCCAAGGAATGCGCCGCTTGCCCGATGTGGATCAGGAGATGACTGCCTTTGACCAAAAAGCAACCGGACTTATCATGTCTCCCTCAAATGGGACTTGTCATAACCTGGAAATGTTGGCCAAGGAGGACAGCATCTGGTTGAACCGGCACAAAACCGAGGTGGTCGTCAAGCTCGACCTCTTCCCCAAATCCCGCGATTGATGTTGGAGGCTGGCCTGGAAGTGTCGCATGACGGGTATGCGAGGGGTGATTTAGCCCTGAGATGCGTTATTTTCTGACGAATCTTCAGTCGTTGGGCGGTTTTTCGCTCGATTGCCGGGGTCATACAGGCACCAATGCGCAGTGCAGGCGCAGATCTACCGCGCCGGAGGCGTTCAATGGGACGGTGGGCGGTACAAAGGAGCGTTCAGGGGGCCAGTTCGTGGAGCGTGGCGTAACCGCGAGCACGAATGTTCGCAAAGTCTTCTGCAAAGGTGGCGGCCACCTTCAGGACCCAGACACCGGCATGGCGGATGAGCCTGCCCGGCACCTGGAACAACCGCCAACGCACGGTGGCGATGCGATGCCGCTGCCAGCCTTCGCCGAGGGCCGAGTGTTTGAGGAGTACGAAGAGGTTATGGGCAATGACACCGATCCGGAAGAAGGCGGCATTGGCACTCTCCTGACCGCAAGGCATGCGCTCCATGCCAAAGCCGATTTTGAGCTCCTTGATGCCGTTCTCGGAATGCTCGCCCCGCTGGCGGTACCAAATCAGCACGTCGGCGGTACTTCCGGTCTGATTGCTGGCGATGACATGGTAGCGGGGCCGTTCCTCTTCCAGCAGATCCGCCTGATGGCGGGGGCGCACCACGATGAGTCGAAAGGCCTTGTGCGTGGCCTCCCTGCTATGCACGGTCTCCGCCACGGCACAGTCCGCATAGCGGGTCCAGGCGGATTCGGGAATCGCGGCGATAGCCACCAGGGTCGGGGCATCCAGCCTGCCGCCGATGGCGAAAGTCCTGCCGGTCTCTTCGCAGTAGTTGAAGAGATCGGCCTGATAGCTGGCAGAATCCGCGCGGATCGCCGCGAGGCGATGGCCTTTTGGTAGCCGCGCCTCGCAGGCTTTCACGAAGTCGAGGTTGGCGCTGGCGGGGGCGACGTTCCCTGCCCGGAAATCATCATGAATCACGACCCCGGCTTCAGCCAGATGATCCACCATGGGCATGTAACCGCGTTCACCCTTGTAGGTCCATTCGGTCGAGCGTTTTTCCGCGATGATCTGGGTGGCATCAATATCCAGCGTGTGGGCCGTGCGTCCGAACTTCCGGAGCCTGCGCTCCACCACCCGTTGATTCACCCGGTCCAAGCCCGCCAGGCCTTTACTCTCCCCCGCCCGGCGCAACCAATCTCCCGCTGCATCGCTGCTGGGCAAGCGATCCAGATGCAGTAGGCGCCGCAATGCGCTATCCCCATGCACCATGCGCAGATCTTCCAGAGATCGGCCGCCGCCGGCCAGCATCAGAATCAGCGGCAGCACATGTTCTGTGGCGGTATAGGCATGGCCACTGCCGGGTTTGGGCATCTCCCGCTCCAGCCAGCGATGCAGGCCCGCACCTTGGGCAAACTCGCCCAATAACACCAGCCCCGATGGTGCCGTCATGGATTCTTCCGTCGCGGCAAGCTTGAAAGGCAGCACGGTTCGTGCCATTTTCTGCATCGGCCCCTCCTGTAAATCTCCCGGTAGGTGAATCTTTTCGTCGAGACCATTATACCGGAAACCCTTACAGATAGGGGCCTTCAACTATTTTCGACCCTATCCAATCGCGGGAATAGGGGGCAAGGCTTCGTTTGCAATCAACTGTATGATCTAATCATAGTGCATTCCTTGCGGATGGCATACCTGCGCCAGCTAGCCCGGTCGCTCCCTGTGTCACGCTGCTGCTGCGTGAAGAGGCGATGTTTGGCCCGACGAAGCGTGACCTCCCGGTTGGCCCGCGTCGACTGTGAAGGTGTGAAACCCTCGGCAGCGTGACGTGGGCGCGGAGGAATGGTCGGTGAGCAGCGATTGCAGTCATTGGCGACCGCCGCAACGCCTTCGACTATGTGATGCTCCGACTCTGGACACTGAGGGGTGACGTGTCAGATGTATTTATACTATGCTCTTTGAGCAGAACCTGTCTTGGGTAGATCCATTGAGTAGTGCCGCCCCGAAAACCGGGTTACTTGTCCCGCGATCCCCTGAATCCTGCCCATGGGAGATGGCGGATGCGCTGCGTGCAGGGAGGCTGCCCGAATGAGCGTTCACCTTCCGTCCCATCTTGACCTCCGTCATGCACTGCGCAAACCCAGCAACGGCCGGCCTTCCACCTTTTCCGGATCGGACCGACGGGAATGACACATCAAAGTCTCGTCGTTTACTGGCCGCCAAGCGGCAGCCTTGGGTAGATGCAATGGCATCCATGCCGGACGGCTTGCCGCCTTATTTGATATATACCCATTGGCTGCGGCTGATCATCCGCTTAGCGGTCCGATGATAAATTGGTACCGGGGCATTGGAGGCGCGGGATTCCATGACAAGCTATTCCTGGCCCCGATCTTCGGCGTTTTTGCCAAGGCTCATATTATGAAAAATTGGCGACGCATTCTGAATAATGGTCGACGCAAATGACTGGTGATCATCATCATGCGTGACATCACCGAGCGCAAGCAGGCCGAAACAAAGCTGAAGCTGTTTCGCACCTTGCTCGATAATTCCAACGACGCAATCGAGGTACTCGATCCTGCGGCGTCTGTCAAGGTAGTTGTCGCGTCTCCCATTTTTTAAGCGGCCTTTTTATCCTGTCGCTGCGGGTTCAGATCTACCGCCCCGA
>NZ_RIZI01000153.1 GCF_003721225.1 Acidithiobacillus sulfuriphilus
TCGGTGCGGTAGATCTGAACCCGCAGCGGCAGGATAAAAAGGCCGCTTAAAAAATGGGAAACGCGACAACTACCTTGACAGACGCCGTCTGGGTCACCCAAGAGACGATCAAGGTTAGTAATCGGGAAATTCTCCATCTGTGCATCCACATTGGTAGCAAGCGCACCCTTCGCACGAACAAACTCAAGAACCTGAAAAGAAGAGTTATTACCTCTGAAACGAGCGGTGGCTTGACCATCCCAAGGAACGATGCCAGCCCCGTCATTCTCGCCTGTGTGCCTGAGCTCGATCCAATGATTTGCTTCTTCTCGACTATCGAACAATACACATGGCATCGGATCGACGAGTGTCGAATCGAAATTCAGAGCGAGTTTTTTTATTTTTACTTTCAGTGAAGTGGCTATATCCATATCGTCAAGCCGCGCTGGATTACATAGCAATTTACTTGCTGCTAAGCGGCGATTTCCTTCAACGACTATGTGCTTATCGCTTTTCTCATTTGTGATAACACTTACACGTTCGGTAGGATTTAATCCCTGCTGTGCAATGTCCTGAGCCAACTTCCAAAGTTTATCGCCTTGGTTTGACACAATTTCTTGCAAGGCAGCACGTTGATCAGACAGGCCGTTAAAGCGGGGATTATCCAAGTCGAATAGTAGATTTTCCAAATCTAATTCCAAGTCATTCATAACACCCCCTTTGTTTTAAGACACGTTCAACAAGCAATCAAACAATCCGAAACACCTTCATCACCTCATCCCCCAAATGATTGATCACCTTCACCGCGATCCGCCCCGACTTGGGCTTGTCGAAGGGGCGGGAGGTGTCGCTGTGCAGGGTGGCCCAGGCTTCTTCGTTGATTTCGGCTTTTAGGGTGGTTTTTAGGGCCTTGTAGGGGTCGTTGGCGCCGAGGAAGTAGGCTTGGCGGACGAAGAAGGATTCCATGTTGTAGTCGGTGTCGATGAACCAGCAGGCGATGCCTTCGGGGCCGTCGCTGCGGACTTCGCCGGTGTTGGGGTGGAAGACGTCGACGCCGTTGACCTTGACGCGCACCTGGCCGCCTTCAACCTCCAGGATGTCGATGTCGGGCTCGCCGAAGATGACGAAGAGGTTGCCCTTGCCGGTGTTCTTGAGGTCTTCGGCCATGTGCAGGTCGGCGTTCATGCGTGCCTTGAGCACGGGGATGCGGCCGAGTTTGCTGAAGTCGGAGCTGTGCACGTCATAGTTGAAGGCGCAGGCGACGAGCACGTCGAAGCCCGCTTCCGCGCACTCGCGGGCGGCCTCCACCAGATCGGGCTTGTTGACCGTACCGAACTCGGGGCCGATGAAGATGCCCGCGCGTTTTTCCGTGCCACCTTCGTCGTAGCGACCTTCGGCGCAGATCAGATCGCCGGGCCAGGGGGCCAACGAGGTGAAGGTGATCTTGTCTTCCTTGTGGGCCTGTTGCACGCCGGCGGTCTTGAGGTTTTCCAGGATCATCCGGACGAAGTCGCGCTCTTCGCCGTAGGCGCCCTTGTCCTCGCCAACGCCGTCCAGCAGATCGTCATCCTCGTCCACGCCCAGCACGCGGTGGGGCGAGAGACTCTCGACGGTGAAGGGGCCGGCGACGCGGACTTTCTTCTTGTCTTCGTAGGGTTTGTCGTAGAGGTACTCGAATTCGGCCTTGGCGGCGATGGAGGCGTCCATTTCCTTTTGGCGGGCGATGCGGGCTTGCCACCAGTCGGCGTGGAGTTTTTTCGCGGCATCCGGCCACTTGGGATCGGCGTCGCGGGGGATTTCCCATTCCTGCCATACCGGTAGGAGCGGCCCATGGCCGCGACCAGCGTCGGTGTTGCGGCCATGGGCCGCTCCTACAGCGAGGGCCGCGCGCAGGGGCTCCAGGGTTTGCTGCCATTTTTCCCAGATGACGTCGATCTCGGCGTTGTTGGCGATGGATTTCAGGGTGATATGGGGTACGCGCTCGTAGACGAAGCCGTGGCGGAGGTCGCCGTGGGTGGGGTGGCTGGAGGATGCGCTGCGGGTGACTTCGGCTTCCTTGATCTGGCCGTCGCGGCTGTCGGCGAGCAGGTAGTAGGGGTAACGGGCGCCCATGATGCGGGCTCGTGCCAGGGCCAGGGCGACGCGGGAGGTGTCGAGGGTGATCCAGCGGCGACCCCATTGTTCGGCGACAGTGGCGGTGGTGCCGGAGCCGCAGGTGGGGTCGAGGACGAGGTCGCCGGGGTCGGTGGCCATGAGGATGCAGCGTTGAACGACCTTCGTCGAAGTCTGGACAACGTAAATTCGTGGGTCGCTGTATTGGCCCGTAATTGTGTCAACCCATGTGGATGCGAGCGGCTGAGCCGGATAGTCACGGAAAAATCTCACGAACCGAACAGAGTTAGTGCTCTCATGTATTCGATTCGCCTTCGCTAAACGCGACATTCCCATCGGAGATGTCGTCCAGAATCTAGTCCCAGGTTTAAACTTCTTACCTTGAAATTCGAAATCACATTTGCCTTCACTGTAATCGTGGCTGCTGGTGAGATCGCCCACCGAATAAGCTGTTGAGGGATTTGGTTGCTCATGTTGCGCAATTTTTCGTCGTTCTCCGTTTTCGTTTTCAGTGTAACTGTAAAACCCAAGGTCACTCTCGTAGCCCTTCTCCACGAGCACACTCCGATACTTCGCAGTCAGGCGGTTCTTCGCAAACCAGATAATGTAATCGAAGTTATTTGCGAGGAATTCGGAGGTAAGTGAACTCGTCTTTTTAAAAGAGATGAGAGCCATGGAGTTATCTTCCCCAAACACCTCATCCATCACCGCCCTTACCCGGTGCACATTCTCATCCCCAATCTGCACAAAGATCGACCCGGAGTCGGTCAACAAATCCCGCGCCACGGTCAACCGATCACGCAGATAGGTCAGATAGGAATGAATGCCGTCGCGCCAGGTGTCGCGGAAGGCCTTGACCTGTTCCGGTTCGCGGGTGATGTGCTCGGTATTGCCGTCCTTGACGTCGCGGCTCGTCGTGCTCCACTGGAAATTGCTGTTGAATTTGATGCCGTAGGGCGGATCGAAATAGATGCACTGCACCTGCCCGCGCAGTCCTTCGCGCTCGGCCAGGCTGGCCATGACTTGCAGGCTGTCGCCGAGGATCATGCGGTTGGCCCAGTGGGCGTCGTGCTGGTAGAACTCGGTCCTGGCGTTGTCGTCGGGCAGACCGTTGAAGTCGGCGAAGAGGTCGATCTGCTCCTCTCCCTGGCGGTCGGCGGCGCTGCGCCGCAAAAGGTCGTCGATGAGCACCTTGGGGTGGATCTTTTCCTGGATGTAGAGGGGCGGGGCGTTGACCACGAGGTCCGACCAGTCTTGCTGGTCCTTGCCGCGCCAGACCAGTTGCGGGTCCAGGTCGCAGTTGCGCTGGGTCTTTTCCTCATCCAGTCCGGCGGCGCCACGCGCATAGGCGATGCGCACGGGGGCTTGCTCATCCTGCTTCATCACCGACTGGTATTCCGCGGTGGGGATGTTTTTGCGGGTGGCCTCACCGTGGGTGAGGGTAGTGACGCTGAGTGTGGGGATGGATTTCTTGGCCATGGGCTTTACCGTCCTAGTGTGCGACCGGGCAGGCCAGCCGCAGCGCCTCTGCCACAACGGCAAGGCGCTTGTCTCTGGTCCACAGGGTTGCGTCGTCAGCCAGGGCAGTGGCGGCCAGCAGGTGGACGTCGATATAACCGATGCCGCGCCCCATCAGACGGTGGCGCTCGATGTAGCCCAGGGCCTCGCCTGCGGTGGCGACGGGGGCGGCGGGCAGATTACCGAGCAACGCCAGCACTTCTGCGCGATTGGCGAGGGTGCCGCAGGCAAGTTCGCCCAGAATGAATGGATGCATCAGCACCTGCCCGGCTTCCAGCGCCACAGCCAGCATCGAATCGTTGCGGCGCAAGTGATCGATCCAGACGGAGGTATCGACCAGGATCATTGGGGCTCGGCGCGCCGCCGTGGAATAGGCCGCAGATCCGGCTCACTGCCGCCCAGGCGGGCTAGCCGCCGTGCGCTTTCGCGCTCGATGAGCGCCTTGAGCCCCGCGTGGATCAGTGCGGTGCGTTCTTTCATGCCCGTAATGAGCTGGGCTTCGTGCAGCAGGTGGTCGTCCAGGTTGAGGGTGGTGCGCATCGTGTGCCTCCGGTCACCATGTATCATGGTACATCATATGATGCCTGATTAGATGTATCAAGTCATCGGTGACTGCATTCACTTGACCTCGGATTCGGCACTTGGCAGCGGTATTTTTTGCTCTGGCCAAATCCATGCTTATCCCGGTTTTTCCCTGATCCAGGCCGGGGGTTCGCTGGCATGGGCGCTCTGGCAAAGACCGTCCCAGAGGCTTTCCATGGCCGCCATTTTTTCTTCCATGGACATCTGTTCTAGCGGAAGCGTGAAGTTCATCGCTGCTCCAGAATACTGCCCTATCGGCCCTTTCGACAAACGCAAAAAGCCTGCAGGTGCTGCCATCCTAGCATCATTGCCGGGCTTGAATCATTGCCGCCCGCTCAGGACACCAAGCCCGCCAGCATCCGCTGGAACTCGGCGTCGATCTCGTAGACCTCCGTAAACTCGGCAAAGGCCCAGCGGCCATAGCTGCCCAGGCGGTTCACGCCGGGCAGCCAGTGGGTTTCCATGGCGGCCTTCTTTTCCTTGGCGTCTTCGCGGCGATAGCCCTTGATCTCGACGACGAGGTTGAGCAGGTCATGGTCGCCGTGGCCGTCGTCGATGCGCACGATGAAATCCGGGCGGTAGCCGCGCAGGACGGAGCCGTAGCGATAGGGCACTTCCAGACCGAGGTTGTGGTTCTTGACGTAGGCGCGCACCCGGGGATGGGCCTCGGCCACGCGGCAGAATTCGGCTTCCCAGTCGCTGTCGAGGATGACCCAGTTGAGCTGGCAACGGCGCGGGTCGGTCTGCCAGCGCTCGGTCTTGGCGGTGTTGAAGTTGACGTGGGCGCTGCTGCCCGTGGGGTTGTAGGGGTCGAGCACGGCCTGGATGGGTTTGCTGCCGACCATGGCGCGGGTGATGCCGGCGGTAATGCGCTCGCAAGCCATGTCGGCCAATTCCGGGTAGAGGATCTGCGCCGGGTAGGTGCCGCCCGTGCAGCGCAGGCAGGTGTCCAGCCACTGCCCGGTGATGCGCTTGAGCTGGCCGAAGAGGTAGAGCTTGGGTGCCGCAAAGGGATCGCGCCATTTGCTGTAGAGGAGACGATGGGTGAGGCGATAGAGCAGGGAGGCTGGGCGTAGATCGGCCGGGCTTTCCAGGCTCAGGTCCACGCTCTCGCCGATGATGCCGGCGTTCTTGGTGATGGAGGGGCCGACCAGATCGGGGGTGAGCTCCAGCACCGAGTCGGCGGTGAACTCGGCGCTGAGGCGTTCCCCGGGCAACTCCACCCGATAGCCCTGCACGCGCGGGAAGCGGATTTCCAGGGCGTCACGCTCGGGGCGCACGGCCTTGACCTGAATGGTTTCACGGGGCGGCTGGGGTGGCGCGACCACCGGCTTGGCGGTGAAGTCGAAGGGAATGCCCAGCACATCGGCATATTCCACGTTGAACAGGCCTTCTTCATTGAGGTCGTAGGACTGGCGGCGCAGGGCGCGGCCGATGACCTGTTCACAGAGCAATTGGGTGCCGAAGGCGCGCACGCCCAGCACGTGGGTGACGGTGTTGGCGTCCCAGCCTTCGGTGAGCATGGAGACGGAGACGACGCAACGGATGGACTCGCCCAGGCGCCCCGCCTTGCCGACGGTGTTCATGACCTCGCGCAGCAATGCCTGATCGCTGAGATTTTCTCCCCCCTGACGATCGCCCGTGCGCTCGATGATTTCGCGGCGGAAGCGCTCGATTTCGTCGGCGGCCATGCTGCGGAACTGCTCGTCCAGGGCCTCGCCGGATTCAAGCTGCTCGCTGTCAATGAGGAGGGTCCTGGGGCGGCCGAGGGGCTTGCCGTCCTCGTCGAAGTTGCGAAAGAGGGGCAGGCGGCCATTCTCCAGGGTGGTGGAGCCGTCCTCGTTCCGCCGCTGAAAGCCGGAGAGGTAGTCGTACACCAGCTTGGAGGTGGCGGTGTTGTTGCAGACGACGATGAAGCAGGGAGGCACCCGGATGCCGGCCCTTTCCCAGAGTTCGTAGGTTTTTTGATAATGGCCGTAGAGGGCTTCCAGGGCCGTTATCAGGCGGGTGGGCAGCTTGAGGGGGTCCAGTTGCGCGGCCTTGCCCCGGCCCTTTTTCGGCATCTCCGGGCGGATATGCTCCCAGAGATCACGGAATACCGGCATTTCCCCACCGGGGATGTTGTCGGCCACCGGCACCCGCGGCAGCTTGACGATACCGCACTCGATGGCGTCCATCAGCGAAAAGTCGCTCATGGTCCAGGGGAACAAGGTGCCTTCGGCATAGCCGGAGCCGCGCAGAAAGAAAGGAGTGGCGGACAGGTCGATCACCCGGTTCACGCCCAGTTTGCGCTGGACCGCCTCCAGGCCGGAGATCCACAGCCGCGCCGCCTCGTTGTTCTGCTCGGCCTCTTTCCGCTCATCGCCCTTGAGGCCCTCCTCCTCCGCGTGGGGTTTTTCGCGGTAGCAGTGGTGGGCCTCGTCGTTGATCACCAGGATGTTCTTGAGACCCATGAGCTCGGGCATGACCCGCTGGATCATCTGTCCTTCGCTCTCCAGGGTGTCGAGGGGATCGCCGCCCCGCCCCTGGAGGAGCAGGCGGCCGCCCTTGGAGAGTTCCATGCGCTCGCGCAGCTTGAAGGCGTGGTAGTTGGTGATGACGATCTTGGCCCGCTCCAGATCGCCGAGCATGTCGCCCGGCACCAGTTCACGGCTGGCATAGTAGCTGTCGGGATCGTTGGGCTGGAGCACACGCAGGCGGTCTTTGATGGTGATGCCCGGCGCGACGACCAAAAAGCCACGGGTGAACTTCTTGCTCTGGGGCCGGCGCACCGCGTTGATCGTCTGCCAAGCGATGAGCATGGCCATGACGGTGGTCTTGCCGGCGCCGGTGGCCAGCTTGAGGGCCAGACGCAGCAAGTCCGGGTTGGCGTCGTGCTTGGCATTGGCCAGATGTTCCAGAAAGCGTTCCCCCGTCTTGCCCAGTTGCGGCGCCACCTCGCTCAGCCAGATGGCCGTTTCCGCCGCCTCGATCTGACAAAAGAACGGCCGGATACTGCTAAAAGGGTGCTGCCGCCAATGCTGCAGCAGGCGGGCCGTTTCGGGGGTCACCCGCCAGTCATGGGGGTTGGGCAGGGCGCGCCACTGGTCCACCTCCAGCCGTAGCGCATTGATGACGGCCGTGTGGGCGTATTGCTGCTCCTGGGTAGAGAGCCCTGCGTCGAAGAGCAAGGCCGCCTGACCGCCCCCGCCCTTTTGCTTCCGGGGCTTGGGGATCGGGGTGATGAATTCGGCGCGCCGCCGGGTCTCCACGACCCGCTGCGTCGGCTGCCCGGCGCTATCCAGTTCCCAGTGACGGTGGGGATACGCATAAGGCGAATTGAGGATCGGTTGCGCGAAGAAGGCGTTATTCATTTTTCCGTTTTCTGCTGCATGGTCCTCGTCCGCTATTGGGTAGTGCAGTCATGGAATAATCGCCCCTTCCTCATCAGGGCATGATGTCACGACGGCGGTTCCATGGACAAAGAAAGCAAGCCCATGCAGGACATGGGCTTAGCCGGATATTGCAACGTCTTATACAATGGTACTAACTAGAACGGAATATCGTCATCAAAATCCTCCACCGGCGCCGGCGGCATGTCCGGCTTGCGCCCGCCGGCGCCGCCATTGCCGCCGCTCATGCGCGGGGCAGGCTCTTCGTCCAGGGAGGCCGTGCCGCCGCCACCGCGGCCGCCGACCAGTTGCAGGCGGTCGCCCACGATTTCCGTCGTGTAGCGCTCCTGCCCTTCCTTGTCCGTCCACTTGCGCGTTTGCAGCCGGCCTTCCACATAGGCCATACTGCCCTTGCGCAGATACTCGCCCGCAACCTCCGCCGGGCGGCCGAAAAAGACTACCCGATGCCACTCGGTCCGCTCCTGCTTGTTTCCTTCGCGGTCCTTGAAGGTCTCGGAGGTCGCCAGATTCAGGGTCGCAATGGCCCCGCCGCTGGGCTGGTAACGCATCTCCGGATCACGACCCAGATGTCCAAGCAAAATCACCTTGTTCACTCCCGCCATGTCTTTCTCTCCTTCTGCGCATGGGACTGCCGTCACGAAAAGCCTTATACTAGCGCAAATTGGCCGTCATGCCTCCTCCTCCAGCCCTGGAACTTCATGGAACATATCCACATCCGCGGTGCCCGTACCCACAACCTCAAAAACATCTCCCTGACCCTGCCCCGGGACCGCCTCATCGTGATCACCGGGCTGTCCGGTTCGGGCAAGTCGTCGCTGGCCTTTGACACGCTCTATGCCGAGGGACAGCGGCGTTATGTGGAAAGCCTCTCGGCCTACGCCCGCCAGTTCCTCTCCCTCATGGCCAAGCCCGACGTGGACGCCATCGAGGGCCTCTCGCCGGCCATTGCCATCGAGCAGAAATCCACCTCCCACAATCCCCGTTCCACCGTGGGCACCGTCACCGAGATCCACGACTACCTGCGCCTGCTCTTTGCCCGGGTGGGGGTGCCGTGGTGCTGCGGCCAGCCCATTCAGAGCCAGACCATCAGCCAGATGGTGGACCAGTTGCTGGCCTTGCCCGAGGGCGAACGGCTGATGATCCTCGCGCCGCTCCTGCGCGACCGCAAAGGGAGTCACGAGGAGGTCATCGCCACCCTGCGCGCCCGGGGCTTTGTCCGCGCCCGGGTCGATGGCGCCCTCATGGAGATTGACGAAATCCCGGCCTTGGACAAAAAGCGCAAGCACCGCATCGAGGCCGTGGTGGATCGCCTGGTCCTCCGCCCCGACAGCGGCCCGCGCCTGGCCGAGTCCCTGGAAACCGCCCTGGGCTTGGCCGACGATCAGGCCATCGTCGTCCTCATGGGGCCGCATTTGGACGAAGAACGCCTGTTTTCCGCCCAGCACGCCTGTCCCAGCTGCGGCCGTTCCTTTCCGCCCCTGGAACCGCGGCTCTTTTCCTTCAACAACCCGGTGGGGGCCTGTCCGCGCTGCGACGGCCTGGGGGAAGTGACCTTTTTCGACCCCGACCTGATCGTGCCCAACCCCGGCCTGAGCCTCAACGAAGGCGCCATCCAAGCCTGGTCACGCCGCCACCGCGAACACTACATCCCCCTGCTGGTGGGTCTCGCCGCCCATTTCTCCCTCTCTCTGGACACCCCCTGGGAGGATTTGCCCGCCGCCGCGCGGGACACCATCCTACACGGCGGCAAGGACAAGATTGCCGTCCGCCAAGGTGCGCAGCAACGCCGCCAAACCTTTGAAGGGGTCATACCGGGGTTGGAGCGGCGCCTGCGGGAAACCCAGTCGCCCCTGTTGCGCGAGGAGATCATGCGCTTTATGGGGCGCCTGCGCTGCCCGGCCTGCGGCGGCAGCCGCCTGCGGGAGGAAGCGCGCCTGGTGCGCGTGGGCGCCCTGGCCATCCACGAGACATCCGCCCTGTCCATCCGCGAATGCCTCCATTACTTCGACACCCTCGCCCTCACCGGCCAGGACGCCCTCATTGCCGAGCGCATCCTCAAAGAGATCACCAGCCGCCTGCAGTTTCTCGTCGACGTGGGCCTGGACTACCTGAGTCTGGACCGCTCCGCCGAAACCCTCTCCGGCGGCGAGTCCCAGCGCATCCGCCTGGCCTCCCAGATCGGCGCCGGACTGGTGGGGGTGATGTACGTCCTCGATGAACCCTCCATCGGCCTGCACCAACGGGACAACGACCGCCTCCTGGGCACCCTCAAGCACCTGCGCGACATCGGCAACACGGTCATTGTGGTGGAGCACGACGAGGACGCCATCCGCGCCGCCGATTATGTAGTGGACATGGGCCCCGGCGCGGGTGCGCACGGCGGCCAGATCATCGCCCAGGGCAGCCCCGAGGAGATCCGGCAAAACCCCGACTCCCTCACCGGGCGCTATCTCTCCGGCGATCTGTGCATTGCCGTCCCAGAGCGTCGCCACCCCGGCACGCCTCAACGCTGGCTGGAAGTCCAGGGCGCCAGCGGCAACAACCTGCAGATGGTGGATGCGCGCATCCCCCTGGGGCTGTTCACCTGCATCACCGGCGTCAGCGGCTCCGGCAAGTCCACCCTCATCAACGACACCCTCTATCCCGCCGTATCCCGCGCCCTCATGGGCAGCCACCTGCACCCGGCGCCCCACCTCGCAGTGCGGGGCCTGGAATATCTGGACAAGGTCATCGCCATCGACCAAAGCCCCATCGGCCGCACACCGCGCAGCAATCCCGCCACCTACACCGGCCTCTTTACCCCCATTCGCGAGCTTTTTGCCGCCAGCAGCGAAGCGCGCACCCGCGGCTACGGCCCCGGACGCTTCAGCTTCAACGTCAAGGGCGGACGTTGCGAGGCCTGCGAGGGAGACGGGGTGATCCGGGTGGAAATGCACTTCCTCCCCGATATCTACGTCCCTTGCGACATCTGCGCCGGCAAACGCTACAACCGGGAAACCCTGGAAGTGCGATACAAGGGCAAGAACATCCACGAAGTCCTGGAAATGACCGTGGAAGAGGCCCGCCCCTTCTTCGACCCCGTGACCGCCGTGGCCCGCAAGCTCCAGACCCTCCTCGACGTCGGCCTAGGCTATTTGCGACTCGGCCAGTCGGCCACCACCCTTTCGGGCGGCGAGGCCCAGCGCGTCAAGCTCGCCAAGGAACTTTCCCGCCGCGACACCGGCCGCACCCTCTACATCCTCGACGAACCCACCACGGGCCTCCACTTCCACGACATCGCCCTCCTCCTGGAGGTCCTGCACCACCTGCGCGCCGCCGGCAACACCGTAGTCGTCATCGAGCATAACCTCGACGTCATCAAGACCGCCGACTGGATCATCGACCTGGGCCCCGAAGGCGGCGCCGGCGGCGGTCGCATCATTGCCGAAGGCAACCCCGAAGCCATTGCCGCCAACGCCGCCTCCCACACCGGCCGCTACCTCCGCCCCCACCTCTCCCGCTGAACCTCAGGAGCATGCACTCGATGCCACCATCAGGCAATGCATTTCACAACCGGTAGGAGCGGCCCATGGCCGCGACCTGCTCGTGGGCACCAGCCATTGGGGTCACGGGCATAGCCTGCTCTGCGCGGCTGTATGCATGGATCCTTGGGGATTTGACCCAGGGTCATTGTTTTCACGTTAAAACGCCCGTACCAACGGCCCGTAGACGCGAAAAAGGCCGGTTTTGCCGGCCTTTTTCCCAATCGGAAACGCGCGAGACTATTCGCCCGCAACGGCTCCCTGCCGGTCCACCAGCTCGACAATCGCCAACGGCGCATTGTCGCCCGCCCGGAACCCATATTTGACGATCCGCAGATAACCGCCCGGACGTGACTGATAATGGGGCCCCAAATCATCGAAAAGCTTTACCACCGCCTGCCGATCCCGCAAGCGGGCAAAGGCCAGACGGCGGCGCGCCACCGTGGCGTCCTTGGCCAGTGTAATCATCGGTTCAGCAAAGCGCCGCAATTCCTTGGCCTTGGGCAAGGTCGTCACGATCCGCTCATTATGGAACAAAGACACCATCATATTGGCGAACATCGCCTTACGATGACTACTGTTACGGTTTAACTGCTTGCCACTCTTGCGATGACGCATGACGAATATCCTTGTACTTGGGACCTGTACTTATGTATTAACCGATTCAGTTTCCGTATTCCGTCCGGGAATGGGCGGAAGATTTTCCGGCGGCCAGTTTTCCAGCCGCATCCCCAGAGAAAGCCCATGTGCCGTAAGGACTTCCTTGATCTCGGTGAGGGACTTGCGCCCCAGATTCGGCGCCTTGAGCAATTCCTGCTCGGACTTCTGCACCAGATCGCCGATATAAAAAATGTCTTCGGCCTTGAGACAATTGGCGGAGCGCACCGTCAGTTCCAGATCGTCCACCGGACGGATGAGTAACGGCTCCAGGCTGACGCTGCTATGCACCGGCCGCGGCTCGCGGGACGCTCGCGCTTCGTCCCCGACCAGCACGCCGAGTTGGTCGCGCAGGATGCGCGCCGACTCCTGTACCGCCCAAGCCGGGTCCACCACGCCATTGGTTTCCACGTCCAGAACCAGCCGATCCAGGTCGGTGCGCTGCTCGACGCGGGCGCTCTCCACCTGATAGCTGACCCGCCGTACCGGGCTAAAGCTGGCATCTACCGCCATCACGCCGATGCGCTTTTCATGGGACACCGGCCGCGAGGCAGCCGCCTCATAACCACGGCCTTCCCCCAGGCGCAAACGCATCACCAGCTCCACATCACGGGTAAGGGTTGCAATCACCTGATCGGGGTTCGCCACTTCAATGCCGTGCTCTTCGACGATGTCGGCGCCCGTCATGACGCCCGGACCGCGCTTCTTCAGGGTCACGACGGCCTCGCTCCGCCCCGACGAGCGAATGGCGAGCAGTTTGAGGTTCAGCAGGATATCGACGACATCCTCTTTGACCCCTTCAATGCTCGAATACTCGTGCAGTACGCCGTCGATCTCCACTTCCGTGACGGCAGCGCCCTGCAGGGATGAAAGCAACACCCGCCGCAACGCATTACCCAGCGTGTGGCCAAAACCCCTTTCCAGAGGTCCCAAAGCGATACGCGCACGGTGAGCACCCAAGGGCTCCACCTCCACCGCATGCGGATGCAACAGCTCTCCAACCTCAGTCATAAGCAATCCTCAACCCCTGGTCTTACTTAGAGTACAACTCCACGACGACCTGTTCGTTCAAATCCGGTGCCATATCTTCCCGCACCGGGACCGCCTTGATGGTCCCTTTGAGCGCCTTGGCATCCAAGGACATCCAATCGGGCAAACCGCGGCTCACCGCCGCCTCGACCGCCGCGATGATCCGCGCGTGGGCGCGGGCGCTTTCCGCCACGCTCACTTCATCTCCCGCCCGGACCTGATAGGAGGGAATATCGACGCGCCGACCGTTGACCAAAATATGTCCATGGCGCACCACTTGGCGGGCTTCCGCGCGGGACGCCCCAAAACCCATCCGGTAGGCAATATTATCCAGCCGCAGTTCGAGGAAACGCAGCAGCGACTCGCCCGTTACCCCCCGGGCTTGGCTGGCGCGCTCGAAATAACGACGGAACTGCCCTTCCAGAAGACCATAAATACGACGGATCTTCTGCTTTTCCCGGAGCTGCGTCCCATATTCGCTTACCCGTGAGCGGCGCTGGCCGTGTTGACCCGGCGCATAAGCCCGAATGCTGACCGGACATTTGTCGGAGAAACACTTTTCTCCCTTCAGAAACAGCTTCCCGCCTTCACGCCGGCACAAACGACAACTCGGACCCGTATACTTAGCCACAGACTACCTCCAACAATGAATTATACACGCCGCTTCTTGGGCGGACGGCAACCGTTATGGGGAATGGGCGTCACATCGCGAATGCTGGCAATGCGGAAGCCGATGGAGTGCAGGGCCCGCACGGTGCTTTCCCGACCCGGTCCCGGACCGCGCACTTCCACGTCGAGATTTTTTACGCCATATTCCTGCGCCCGTTTGCCGGCGTTCTCCGCAGCAACCTGGGCAGCAAAAGGCGTGCTTTTCCGTGAGCCGCGAAAGCCGGAACCGCCGGAGCTCGCCCAAGTCAGCACGTTGCCCTGACGGTCACTGATCGTGATGATCGTGTTGTTAAAAGAAGCGTAAATGTGCGCGACGCCGTCAAGAACGTTTTTCTTGACGCGCTTACGTACACGCGCGCTCGTCTGTGTCTTCGCCATATTCGATCTTCCTGCTTAACGGGTGATGGACTTCGCCGGGCCCTTGCGGGTGCGAGCGTTAGTCCGCGTACGTTGACCGTGCACCGGCAATCCACGACGATGCCGAATGCCCCTGTAACAGCCCAGGTCCATCAGCCGTTTGATGTTCATGGATGTCTCCCGGCGCAAGTCTCCCTCGACCAGGAACTTGCCCACTTCGCCGCGAATCCGCTCCAGCTCCGGCTCGCTGATATCCTTCACCCGCATGGTCCGAGCGACCTCAGCGGCATCCAGAATCTGCTGCGCACGCGTTTTGCCAATGCCGAAAATATACGTCAAAGCAATTTCTGCTTGCTTATTATTGGGGATGTTGACGCCAGCGATGCGGGCCATCCGTAAAACCTCCAAAGGCTATGGTGCGGCGTCCTACCGCACGAAAAATCTCAACCACGCGTTGCAGGACTAACCCTGACGCTGCTTATGCCGTGGCTCTTTACAGATCACGCGAACCACACCGTTTCGCCGAACAATCTTGCAGTTTCGACAAAGCTTCTTTACCGATGCCCGGACCTTCATACCATTCCCCTACTTGGCTCGATACACAATACGGCCCTTACTCAAATCGTAGGGCGTCATTTCCACAGTTACCTTATCCCCGGGCAATATACGAATATAATGCATCCGCATCTTGCCGGAAATATGGGCGTTTACCACATGACCGTTTTCCAGCTTGACGCGAAATGTCGCGCTCGGCAAATTTTCCAAAACTTCTCCCTGCATTTCCAGGGTGTCTTCCTTAGCCATGCACCGCCCTAATCCCTAATGCCGCAAGAATCCGGGAGGTCACCGCTTCCGCATCTCCCTCTCCGGTCACACGATGATAGCTCGGCCGACTCCCATAATAAGCCACCAAAGGCGCCGTCTCTGCAGCATATACCTCCAGACGCTTGAGGATCACTTCCGGCTGATCGTCGTCCCGTTGTACCAGGCGTCCACCGCAAAGGTCGCAAACGCCCTCCACCCGCGATGGCTGGTATTTCACATGATAAATCGCGCCACATTGCACACACACACGCCGCCCGGACAACCGCTCGACAATCTCTTCAGTCGGCAAATCGATGTGAATGATCGCCCGAACCCTGGCGCCCCGCTGGGCGAGGAGATCATCCAGGGCCTGTGCCTGGGCCATGGTACGCGGAAAACCGTCAAAGACCACCCCATTGCGAGCGTCCGCCATGCCCAGACGCTCAGCCACCAAGCCGATGATGAGATCGTCTCCGACCAACTGCCCGGACTCCATAACCGCCTTGGCCCGCTGCCCAAGGGCGGTACCGGAGGAAACTGAGGCGCGGAGCATATCACCTGTAGAGACGTGCGGCAAGCCCAACAAACGGCAAAGCACCTGCGCCTGCGTACCCTTGCCCACCCCTGGCGGGCCAAGAAAAATGAAATGCTCACCCATCTTAACGACCGCCCCCAAGGGAGGACTTGCGGATCAGACCCTCGTACTGATGGGTCAGCAAATGGCTCTGGATCTGCGACATCAGATCCATCATCACGACCACCACGATGAGCAAACTGGTACCACCGAAGTAAAAGGGCACGTTGTACTGGACAATCAGAAACTCCGGCAACAGACAAACCAGGGTCAGGTAGATAGCGCCGGTCAGAGTGAGGCGACTCAGGATCTTGTCCATATACTTTGCCGTGCTCTCACCGGGCCGGATGCCAGGAATGAAGGCCCCGGATTTCTTGAGATTATCAGCGGTATCGCGCGGATTGAACACCATCGCCGTGTAAAAGAAGGCAAAAAACACGATCGCCGTCGTAAACACCACCACATAAAGGGCAGATCCCGGACTCAAACCCTGACCGATCCGCTGCAACCACCCCATGCCCGGCACACTGCCAAACCAGCCAGCCAGGGTCGCGGGCAGAAGAATAATACTCGAAGCGAAAATCGGCGGAATCACCCCCGACATATTCACCTTCAACGGCAAATGAGTGCTCTGGCCACCGTAGATCTTCCGCCCCACCTGCCGTTTGGCGTACTGAATGGGAATCCGCCGCTGGGCACTTTCCATAAAGACCACAAAGGCCGTAACACCCAGCGCCAGGACGAAGAGCGCCAAGACGAAGAGCGGCTGATACTGTCCCGTCTGCACCAATTCGATGGTAGTGGCAACGGCATGGGGCAATCCCGCGACAATGCCGGCGAAAATGATCATGGAAATCCCGTTACCAATGCCGCGCTCGGTAATTTGCTCCCCGATCCACATCAGAAACAGGGTGCCCGTCGCCAGGGTAATGGTGGTGGTAAACAGGAATATCGAACCCGGATCAATGACCACCGGCAGATTACCGGCGTGCATCTTCTCGATGGCAATGGCAATCCCCAGCCCCTGCATAAGGGCCAGAATAATGGTGCCATAGCGCGTATATTCCGTAATCTTCCGTCGGCCGGCTTCGCCTTCCTTGCGGAGTTCTTCAATCTTGGGAAACACCGCCCCGGCCAACTGCAAAATGATCGAGGCGCTGATATAGGGCATGATGCCCAGCGCAAAGACCGTCAATCTCGACAACGCCCCACCCGAGAACATGTCGAACATGCCAAGGATGGTCCCGCGCTGCTGATTAAAAAAAGACGCCATGGCCGCTGGATCAATCCCCGGTACGGGAATATGCGCGCCAATACGAAATACCAGGAGGGCTCCCAGCAAAAAGAGAATGCGGTTGCGCAGTTCGTTGATCCGTCCCGCGCCCTGCGCCGCATGGCCAATACGCCCTCCCGCAGCCATCAGGCCTCCACCGATCCGCCGGCTTGCTCGATGGCGGCTCGCGCCCCGGCACTGACACGCAGACCGCGCAGCACCAAAGCCTCCGTCAACTCACCAGCCAGAATGACCTTGACGATCTTGGGCGTCCCGCGCACAACTCGCCGCAGCATCAAAGCCTCCAGATCCACGACTCCGGATACCGCGGCGCCGGCCAACTGGTCCAGGCGCACCTCGAAGACATCCTTCCCATGAATATTGCGGAAGCCGCGTTTGGGGATCCGCCGTTGCAACGGCATCTGTCCGCCTTCAAAACCGACCTTATGATAGCCGCCCGACCGTGCGTGCTGACCCTTGTGACCGCGCCCCGCGGTCTTGCCGAGGCCACTGCCGATACCGCGACCGACGCGCCGCCGATCCCTTTTTGCGCCCTCGGCAGGGGCGATTGCATTCAAACGCATTACACTTCCTCCCAGCGCAGCAGGTAGGATATCTTGTTGACCATGCCCCGAATCTCCGGCCTGTCCAGTCGTTCCACGGTGTGGTTGGTATGCCGCAAGCCAAGGCCCGCAACCACCCGCCGGTGCTTTTCCGTGACGCCGATGAGACTACGCGTCAGGGTGATACGCAACTGCTTATTCATCGCTCCCCCCTTGACCGCGAATCTGCTTGACCGTCTTGCCCCGTTTCATGGCCATCTCCTGGGGAGTGGCAAGCTTGCTGAATGCATTGAAGGTCGCCCGCACAACATTGATGGGGTTGTTGGAGCCCAAGGACTTGGCCACCACATTGCGCAGGCCGGCCACTTCACACACCGCCCGCATCGCCCCACCCGCGATCACGCCGCTACCCTCGCTCGCCGGACGCAGAATAACCCGCGCTGCGCCGTGCCGCCCCTCAACCGGAAACGGAATCGTACCCCCGCGCATGAGCGGGACCTGGGTCATCTGCCTGCGCGCCTGATCCGTCGCCTTCTGGATGCCGGCGGGAACCTCTTTGGCCTTGCCCCGGCCGAAGCCGACCTTGCCGTCCCCGTCGCCTACCACGATGAGCGCCGCGAAACCGAATTGACGACCACCCTTTACGACCTTGGAAACGCGATTAATATGAATCAGCTTCTCTTGGAGCCCATCGTTCTGCTGCGATTCCCGATTTTCCCGTGCCATGCTTTCTCTCCTCAGAACGCCAGACCGCCCGCGCGGGCGGCCTCAGCGAGGGCTTTCACCCGGCCGTGATAACGATATCCACTCCGGTCGAAAGCCACTTCCTTCAAACCGAGGGCGAGCGCCTTTTCCGCGACTCGGCGACCGATCTGCGCCGCCGCATCGACGTCGCCGCCGTTGGCCAATTGCGCACGCACGTCCTTCTCCAGGCTCGATGCCTGCGTGAGCACAGTCCCCTTGGCATCATCGATTACTTGCGCGTAAATATGTTTGCCGGAGCGAAATACGCAAAGCCTGGGCTTTGCCTGTGCCGCAATCCGAATCCGTGTTTTACGCGCACGCCGGAGTCGCGCAATGTTCTTATCCATGTTGCTTACCCTCGCTATTTCTTCTTCGCTTCTTTACGCCGGACATCCTCACCCGCATATCGAACACCCTTGCCCTTGTAAGGTTCGGGAGGACGGTAGCCGCGGATATCGGCAGCCACCTGACCGACGCGCTGTTTGTCCACACCCCGGATGACAATCTCCGTCTGGGTCGGCGTCTCGATAGTGATGCCATCGGGAACCGGATAATCCACGGGATGGGAAAAACCGAGGGCCAGGCTCAGGGACTTGCCCTTGGCCTGCGCGCGATAACCCACCCCAATGATTTCCAGCTTTCGCTCAAAACCCTGGGAAACGCCATGCACCATATTGTGCAGCAGCGCCCGCATGGTGCCCGCCGCCGCGCCCCCGCCATTTCCCCAACTCAAGGTGGCCACGTCGCCTTCCACCTGCAACGTTACCGAAGGATGCAGTGCCGTTGACATCTCGCCCTTGGGGCCCTTCACGCGCAGCATATCATCCGCTACCGTGACCGCCACGCCTTTGGGTAGAGGGACGGGTTGCTTAGCTACTCGAGACATATCCTCCCCCCCTTAAGAAACGACGCAAAGGATTTCGCCGCCGATGCCAGCCTCGCGGGCCGCCCGGTCGGTCATGATCCCCCGCGAAGTAGAGATGATGGCAATGCCAAAACCGTCACGCACCCGCGGTAACGCCTCGGCACCCCGATAAATGCGGACGCCAGGTTTACTCACCCGCCGAATCTCCGCAATAACCCCCTGCCCCGCGTAATACTTCAACGTGAGTTTCAGGGTTGGGTGATTGCCGTCCATTTCTTCGATGGCATCCTGAATATAACCTTCTTCAACCAGCACATGCGCAATCGCGCGCTTTACTTTTGATGCTGGCATATGCACTTTCGCCTTACCAACTTGCTGCGCATTGCGAATGCGCGTCAGCATGTCTGCGATAGGATCCGTCACGCTCATCGTGCACCCTCACCAACTGGCTTTGACAATACCCGGAATCGCACCGGCAGAAGCATGCTTACGCAAGCACAAGCGGCACAAGCCGAACTTTCGATAATAACCGCGCGAACGCCCGCACAACTTGCAGCGGTGATACGCGCGAACCTGAAACCTGGGAGTCCTCTCGGACTTCGCAATCAGCGATTTTTTTGCCACTGTTATAGCTCCTTCAAGATCTAAAGGGCATCTTGAAGGCCTTCAAGAGACCCAGCCCCTCTTCGTCGGTTTTGGCGCTGGTCGTCAGCACGACATCAAGGCCGCGCAGTCGATCAATCTTGTCGTATTCGATTTCTGGAAAAATGATTTGTTCTTTCACTCCGAGACTGTAATTACCACGCCCATCGAAAGATCGTGGCGACAAACCGCGAAAATCACGAATCCGGGGAATAGCAATGGTGATCAGCCGATCCAGGAACTCATACATCCGAATCCCGCGCAGAGTGACCATACAGCCGATGGGATAGCCCTCGCGAATCTTGAACGCCGCGACGGACTTGCGCGCCCGCGTCACCACCGGCTTTTGCCCGGCGATCCGCGTCATGTCGCCCACCGCTGCTTCCAGGACCTTCTTGTCACCCACGGCCGCGCCCACGCCCATATTGAGCGTCACCTTCTGCAGCTTGGGGACTTCCATCACACTTTGATAACCAAATTCCTGAATCAGCCGCGGAACGATTGACTCACGATAGACATTATACAGACGCGCTTCCATGATTTTTCCTCTGCTCGTCAGCGATCAACAACTTCGCCATTCGCCTTGAAGACACGAACCTTACGGCCATCCTCCAAAAACTTATAGCCAATACGGTCCGCCTTACCGGTCGCGCCATTGAAAATCGCCACGTTGGAAATATGTATGGGCGCTTCCTTCTCAACGATCCCGCCCGGCTTGCCGAGGCGGTCCGGGCGCACGTGGCGCTTTACCATGTTTACTTTTTCCACCACCACGCGCGAATCCTCAAACAGCGTACGCAGCACCTTGCCCCGCTTGCCCTTATCCTTACCCGCCAAGATGACCACTTCGTCACCCTTCCGCATTTTAGCCATCATACCCCCCTACAGCACTTCAGGCGCTAAGGAAATAATCTTCATGAATTTAGCCCCCCGCAATTCACGGGTGACCGGGCCAAATATACGTGTCCCGATGGGCTGCATCTGATTATTCAGAAGCACGGCGGCGTTGCTGTCAAAACGGATCAGCGAGCCATCGTCACGGCGCACGCCCTTGCGCGTCCGCACCACCAACGCGTTATAGACATCGCCCTTCTTGACTTTGCCGCGCGGTACCGCGTCCTTGATGCTGACCTTGATCACGTCGCCAATGCCGGCATAGCGCCGGTGCGAGCCACCCAGGACCTTGATGCACATCACTTCCCGCGCACCGCTGTTGTCGGCGACGGAAAGCCGCGTTTGCATCTGGATCATGCGAATTCTCCTTCGCCAACGGCCTGCGTTACCACCGAAACCAGACGCCAGGTCTTGGTCTTGGATAGCGGACGACATTCCTCGATCCGCACCACATCACCGATGTGGCAGGTATTTTCCGGATCATGGGCATGAAATTTCTTGGACCGCCGCACGTATTTCTTGTACAGCGGATGCTGAATACGGCGCTCTACCGTGACCACAATCGTTTTATCCATACGGTCGCTGACCACTCGACCGATAAGACTTCTTGGGTTCTTTTGCTCAGCCATTTTTGGCTCCATTCTTCACGGTAAGGGCGGTACGCACCCGCGCAATATCGCGCCGAACCAAACGTAAACGCGTCGTATTGGCCAGTTGCCCAGTTGCGTGCTGCATACGCAGCTTGAATTGTTCCTCGAGGAGGCCCAACAACTCCGCCTGGCAGCCAGCGACATCCTTTTGTTCCAAATCCTGCATCTTCATCCCATCACCCGCCGGCTAACGAAGACGGTCTGTACCGGAAGCTTGGCGGCGCCGAGGGCGAAGGCCTCCCGCGCGACATCTTCCGTAACCCCTTCCATTTCATAGAGGACTTTCCCGGGTTGGATCAACGCCACCCAATACTCCGGATTGCCCTTGCCCTTGCCCATACGGACTTCAGCTGGCTTTTTGCTGATTGGTTTGTCCGGAAAAATCCGAATCCACATGCGACCACCGCGCTTTACGTGGCGACTAATGGCGCGACGGGCCGCTTCCAGTTGGCGCGCGGTGATCCTTCCCCGGGTGGTCGCCTTCAAGCCAAACTCACCAAAGCTCACCTTGTTGCCACGAGAGGCAACGCCCCGATTGCGGCCTTTATGCTGTTTGCGAAACTTTGTACGATTAGGTTGCAACATCCGACACCCCTATCATTTTTGCCGGGCTGCGCCGCCGTGAGCCGCGCCCCAATCCAGGATTTCACCCTTGAAGATCCACACCTTGACGCCGATGATGCCATAGGTGGTCTTCGCCTCAGCAAAGCCATAATCAATATCGGCGCGCAGGGTATGCAAGGGCACCCGCCCTTCGCGATACCATTCGGTTCGGGCGATTTCCGCACCGCCCAAGCGGCCGGCGCAGTTGATACGCATGCCCAAGGCACCGAAACGCATGGCATTGATCACCGCCCGCTTCATGGCGCGGCGAAACATGATGCGCCGCACCAATTGCTGCGCGACACTCTCCGCCACCAACTGCGCGTCCAATTCTGGCTTGCGGATTTCCTCGACATTGATGTGCACTGGAACGCCCATCCTGCCTTGCACTTCGCGCCGCAGCTTGTCGATATCCTCGCCTTTCTTGCCGATGACCACACCAGGGCGCGCTGTATGAATGGTGATACGGGCGCTGCGCGCCGGGCGTTCGATAATGATGTCGGAGATGGCCCCGCCGGACAGCCGTTCGCGAATGAACTGACGAACCCGGATGTCCTCCAGCAGCTTGTCTTTAAAATCGGCCTTGCCATACCACCGGGAGCTCCAATTCTTAACGATTCCCAGACGCAGTCCGATTGGGTTGGTCTTTTGTCCCATATAATCCTCGATTAAATCTCGGCTACGGTGATGGTGATGTGGCTGGTACGCTTCAGGATCCGCGATCCGCGACCCTTCGCCCGCGCCGCGAACCGTTTCAACACGGTGCCCGTGTCGATCATGATCTGCTCCACCACCAGGGCATCCACATCCGCCCCCTCATTGTTTTCGGCGTTGGCGATGGCCGATTCTAGGCATTTACGGATCGGCAGGGCGGCTTTCTTCTGCGTAAAGCGGAGAATTTCCAACGCCTTGCCTGCAGGTTGTCCACGCACCATGTCGGCGACGAGGCGAGCCTTTTGCGGAGAGATTTGCAGACCTTTGAGTATTGCTGAAGATTTCATCTGCTCCTCCCTATCGCTTTGCTTTCTTATCCGCGCTATGACCTTTAAAGGTCCTGGTCAGGGCAAATTCCCCCAGCTTGTGACCAACCATATTTTCGTTGATCACCACCGGAATATGCTGCCTGCCGTTATGCACGCTGATGGTAAGACCAATGAAATCGGGCGTGATAGTCGAACGCCTCGACCACGTCTTGATGGGCCTGCGACTCCCCGCCGATTGTGCAGCTACAACTTTTCGGTCCAAATGATCGTCGACAAATGGGCCCTTTTTGATGGAACGTGGCACGATAATTCCCCTTCTCTACTGCCGATTACGACGGCGCACGATCATACTTGTCGTACGCTTATTCCGCCGGGTCCGATAACCCTTGGTCGGCTGACCCCAGGGCGACACAGGATGCCGACCACCAGAAGTACGCCCCTCACCACCACCGTGGGGATGATCGACCGGGTTCATGGCCACGCCACGCACCGTCGGTCGAACACCGCGCCAGCGCATAGCGCCCGCTTTTCCGAGCTGCCGTGATCCATGCTCTTCATTGCCCACTTCACCAATGGTCGCACGACACAGCACATGAATCCGCCGAACCTCACCTGACCGCAAGCGCACCTGGGCATAGTCGCCATCCCGCGCCATGAGCTGGGCAGAGGTGCCGGCGGAACGCGCCAACTGCCCGCCCTTTCCCGGCCGCATCTCAATGTTGTGAATGACCGAACCCACCGGAATGCTCCGCAAGGGCATGCAATTCCCCGGCTTGATGGGCGCCTGGTCACTGGAAATGACTGAATCCCCCGCCTGCATCCCCTTCGGGGCAAGAATATAGCGACGCTCGCCATCCACATAGCAAATCAGGGCGATGTGCGCGCTCCGGTTTGGATCATACTCCAACCGCTCAATTTTACCAGGGATACCGAGCTTGTTACGGCGGAAGTCGATCTGCCGATAATGGGCCTTATGCCCGCCACCCTGGTGCCGCCGGGTGATACGGCCGAGA
>NZ_RIZI01000154.1 GCF_003721225.1 Acidithiobacillus sulfuriphilus
TCGATCACCACCTCTCGCAATCCTTGCCATGTCCGCTCTACCCTCTCGTGCATAATCATGGCTATTATTGCCCTAATGATGTAGAAATTGAATTACAGATGAATGCCGTGGAGACCTCCTGTACGAAAGGAGCCGTACAGCCGGTCCAGAAACGGTCCGGTAGCACCTTCCACGCATTTCATCACGGCTGCGAGCCCCATCGGGGATAGTCAGCCAAGAAAATCGCCGACATGTCAATTTTCAGGATGCCTTTCCCAACCGCTGTACAATCAAAAGGTCAAGCCTGCCGGCTCCCTCGTCCGAAGAGCCCTGAAGCCTTGGACCAATAGCAGCGGATTCGATGAATTTTTATGGAGGGCTTATGTGCCACATGGAGAGTTTGGACTTCACCTACGAGCGGCGGGGATCCGTGGGCGTTTTTTCCGGATTCACGATCTACTGTCAGCCCCGAACGGAAATCGGGGAAACGTTTCAGGGGGTTCTGGATGTTCTGGAAGAACAAATGGATGCGCTATTTTTGTGTCGCGAGAACGCTCCTGTATCCGACGGTTATCGGATCGTCCAGGGAGAAAAGGCACCGGTATATGAAGAACGCCTGGACCGAATCGAAACCGGATACGATTATCTGGGGAAATATTACGAGCTGGATGCCTCTCTTGGCAAAAAGGCGCTGGAATTGTTCCACAGGGCGGTGACCTTCGGGAACGACACCAAAATCAGCACGTACGTGAGCGCCCGTGTCCGCGGGGTGGTGACGAGGATGGGAACGGGTGACCGCGTACAAGTGCGGCCAAGTGTGGTGGTATATGCCTTCGCCGGGCACCTAGGCAATTTGACCCTTCTGGACCGTGTCCTGGCAGAGACGAAAACCATCTTGTCCCCCAAGGCGCAAGAGGCGCTTGACCGCATCCTGGCGCTGCGCGGCGGGCAGGTACCCCAGCGGGCGAACGAGTTGATCCAAAGACTGGGGGGCAATACGGATGACCAAGGTGGCACCTGAGACTGGCGGTGATGACCTTTCGCCTCGCGGTCCTCGCAATATTCCCATTTTTGGAAAAAGGCCTCCGGCGGAGGGCGTGGTACCGTGATGTCGAAGCCATGGGGGGCCCATGGTCAGGCAACGCAAGACTGTACCAAAAATTGGTCCACCATGCGCCCACTTTCTAGCCCAGGAGACGATCTTCTTTATCGATGACGGCATCCCCATGGCGGAGGATGGCTTGCAGATCCTCCACACGCAGGTAATAGTGCCGACCCGTGACACACGCGGAGCTGGGATCAAAATGATCCCGAAGCTGGCCCGCGGTCACATCGGCGACCGACGCATCTGCGCCGCATCCAGGTCCGCCACCAGGTCTTCGCCCCGCAGGTGGGCATAACGATAGAGCATCTGTGCGCTTTTGTGACCGGTAATTTGCCGGACCTTCGCGTCGGACAGTCCCATCTCCACGAGACGGCTGGCCGCTTCGTGGCGCAGGTCGTGGAAACGCAGGCCGTCCAGACCAGCCCGCTGCACGGCCTGCTGCCAGACCTTGCCGATGGTATAGGGGCGGCGCTTTCCATCTCTGCCCGGCTCCCCAGGAAAAATCAGGTTCGTCCCTTCCCTGGGGTAGGTCTCGATCGCCTCTCGCAATATCTCTGCTGCCCGTCGACTCAGGGGAATGGTCCGGGAGTCTCCATTCTTGGTGTCCCGCAGGATGGCGATGCGCCGGGACATGTCTACGTCCTGAAGGCATAAGGATAGGATCTCCATCTCACGCGCCGCCGTTTCGAGGGCCAGCTCCGTGACCCAGGCGAGGATGGGGTTGCTGTGTTGACGCACGCTCTGGAGAAGACGTACTTCCTCGCCCGCATGGAGTCGCCGGTCGCGGGCAACGGTCTTGGGCTTGCGCACTGTCAGTACAGGATTGGCTACGAGACTGATGCCCCATTCCCGCAGGGCGACGGTATGGAGATGGGAGAGCAATGCGAGTTCGAGGCGCACGGTGGAGCCGGAGAGTCCCTCGGCCAGGCGTTCGTCGCGGTACTTGGCGATCACCTCGGGCGTCAGGGCGCCCAAGGCGTAGCGGCCCAATCCCTCACGCAGAGGCTTGGCGCTGGTATGGTCGCGGCGCTGGGAGCCGCCGGCCTTTTTGGAGGGGGTGATCTCCCGCAGATAGCGGTCCAGGGCGGCCGCCACGGTCAGCTTCTGGGCGGGTGCGCGCTGAATGTGGACGCCGCGGACCATCTCGTCTTCGGTCTGGCGCGCCCAGTCCTCGGCGTCGCGTTTGGTCCGGAAAGTCTTGACGGCGGTGGGCCAGCCCTGCTTGCGGATCACCGCTTTCCAGGTCCCTGCGGGGGTCTTGACGATGGTGGCCATGACAGAAATCCTCTCGGCAGATTCGGCACTGTACCGAATCTGTACCTGTGTACCTGAGGATTGTCAAGTGGCTATTGTTAACTAACTGATTTAATTGGTGGCGCTTCAGGGACTCGAACCCCGGACACGCGGATTATGATTCCGCTGCTCTAACCGGCTGAGCTAAAGCGCCGTGAGGGGTGCATTACACCGTCCCAAAGCCCTGCTGTCAAGCACCACCAGCCTTCTTAGCGCAGCAGGCGCCGTTCCAGGAGACGCAGGGCCAGGACATAGGCCGTTAGCGTGAAAAGGAGCAGGACCCCGAGATGCAAGAGCCAATGGGACGGGGCATGGCCGGTGAGCAGGGGCCGGATCAGGGCCACCGCATGGGTCAGGGGTAAAAGCTGGGCGAGTTCCCGGCCCAGTGGGGGCAGCTCGTCGAGGGGGTAAAAGACGCCACAAAACAGAAACATGGGGGTCACGACCAGGGTGAAGTAATACATGAAAAAATCATAACTGCGGGCCAGGGCCGTGACCACCAGCGCCATGCCGCCAAAGGCCAGCCCCGCCAGAAAGATCACCGGTACGGCAAGGGGTATCCACCATCCCTGCACGGCCCCGAAAAACGCGGCGACCACGATAATGGCCACGCCGCTGATGAGGCCCTTGATGGCACACCAGAGGAGTTCACCGGCCAGGATATCGCTCACCCGCAGAGGCGTGGCGAGCATGGCCGCATAGGTTTGCTGGGCGCTCATCCGGGTGAAGGCCGAATACAGCCCTTCAAAGCTGGCGGTATTCATGACGCTGCTGGCGACAATCCCCGAGGCCAGGAAAGTGATATAGGGCATCCCCTCCATTTGCCCCACAAAGTGGCCCAGACCATAACCCAGGGCCAGCAGATAAAGGAGGGGATCGCCAAAGTTGCCGAGGAGGCTGGGGATCAGGAGCTTGCGCCAGACGCCAAAATTACGGCGCAGTACGGCAATGGCGCCTATCCCGGGGAGCCGCTCAGCGTAGGCCATGCTTCGTTCCCGGCATGCCTTCAATCCCCCGCCGCTTCCCGCAGATCCCGTCCGGTCAAGCGCAGGAAGACATCCTCCAGGCTGGCCGGGCGCTGCAATAGGAGGTAGTCGGGCTGCGTGCCAAAATGCTGCAGGAGGGGGGCAAAGTCGTGCCCGTAACAAATCAGGGTGTCACCGACCCGTTCGCTGGAATCCACCCATTGGAGATGCCGGTTGTCTGGGTCCGGCGGCCGGCCATCGCTACGGCGCAGTTCGAGGACGGCCCCCGGCACGTGGGCGGCAATGAGGGCTTGCGGGCTATCCAGCGCCAGAATCCGGCCATGATCCAGAATGGCCACCCGATCGCAGAGGCGCTCCGCCTCATCCATATAGTGGGTGGTCAACAACAAGGTCGTACCGTCGCGGCGCAGACTGCGCAGCCGTTGCCAGATCAGGTGGCGGGCCTGGGGGTCGAGACCGGTGCTCGGCTCATCGAGGAGCAGTATCCGTGGCGCATTGATCAGCGCCCGGGCAATGGTCAGGCGCCGCTTCATGCCCCCCGAAAGGGCGCTGATGGGCTCCCGCGCCCAAGGCGTGAGCGCCAGGAACTCCAGCAAGTCCTCACTGCGTTGGCGAACGACTGCTCGCGGCAAACGAAAGTAACGGCCATAGACCAGGAGGTTTTCCAGCACGGTAAAATCCGGGTCGAGGTTGTCCATCTGCGGCACCACCCCCATGCGCGCCCGCACCGCCGGGGCCGCCGTCGCCACATCCAGGCCATCGACCTCGATGCTGCCTGCATCCAACGGGGTCAGCCCCTGGATGGCCCGCACCGTAGTACTCTTGCCAGCGCCGTTGGGGCCCAACAGGCCGAAACATTCCCCCGGCGCGATATCGAAATCCAGCCCGCGCAGCACCATCTGCGTGCCGTAGCGTTTTTCCAGACCGCGCGCCTTAAGAAAAGCCAAGTCCATCGCAGGGTTTGCCGGCCCCTTCTTCCGGGGCATTTCGTTCCAGAGCCCCCAGGAGTGCCTCCTGCAAGGCATTGAGCTGACCATGGAAGAAGTGGTCCGCCGGCAGAATGATCTGTTGCGGAACCTGGGACAAGGAATGGACCCAGGACTCCACCGCCGCCACCGGCACCAGTTCATCCTGCGCACCCTGCACCAGGGTCCACGGGCAAGCCGGAGCGGGGAGCGAGCCGAAGTCGAAGAGATTGACGGGCGGGGCCACCGTGAGCAAGCGCTCGATCTTCGGGTGCCTGTTGACGACCCGATAGGCCACATAGGCGCCAAAGGAAAAGCCCGCCAGCCAGATACCGAAGCCGGGCCGGCGCTCCTGCACCCAATCGATCACCGCCAGACAATCCTCCGTCTCACCCCGTCCGTCATCGTAGCTCCCGGCGCTGGCACCCACTCCGCGGAAGTTGAAGCGCAGCGACGGGATCCCCAGCCGATTGCAGGTACGGCTCAGATAATGCACCACCTTGTTGTTGAGGGTGCCGCCGTAGAGGGGATGGGGATGGAGAATGACGGCCACCACGCCGCGGGTCTCCCGCTCCGGGCAGGCGGTCAGTCCTTCCAGGGGGCCGACGGGTCCGGGGATGACGACCGGCTCGCCGATGCACTCCAGCGCCAGTTCACGGCCATCATACAGATGGCTGCGATCTACCGGCAGCATCAGAGCCGCAACCGTGCCACCGGGACCCCGTCGCGCAGGTGCGATTCGACGATTTCCCGCACATCATCGGCGTCCACATAGGTATACCAGACGCCATCCGGATAGACTACGGCCACCGGCCCCTCACTGCAGCGGCCCAGGCATCCGGAACGGTTCACCCGCACCTTGCCGGGGCCCTGGATGCCCAAATCCTTGGCATGCTTCTTGGCTGTGTGGAACATGCTTTCGGCCAGTCCGCCGTTGTTGCAGGCCTGCTCCCCGCCCTCGCGCCGGTTGATGCAAAAAAACAAGTGGCGTTGATAAAATGGCATGTTCATATCGCGTTGACCCCTTGCGCCGATGGCGCCATCATACCGAAAAGTCGATCCCGACACACCGCCAAGGGGAAGGATGCCCATGAAAAACGTCGCCGACCAGGTCATTGCCAACCTCGACAATGCGCTGCGCACCATCGCCGGCGTGCCCCAGGGCACCGAGCGCCCCAATCCCGCCCAGGGGGTAGACGATACGCTGCTGTATCCCTGGAAACGCCAGCGCGCCGGGCGCATGATGCGCGTCAACCATACTGGAGAAGTGATGGCGCAGGCCCTCTATACCGGCCAGGCTGCGGGCACCCGGGATCCCGAGTTGCGCGCCAGCCTGGAGCGCGCCCGCGCCGAAGAAGGTGACCATCTCCTCTGGTGTCGGTCCCGTCTGCAAGAACTCCGCAGCCGCCCCAGTTTCCTCACACCCCTCTGGTACGGCATCGGCTGGACCATGGGTTTCACTGCGGCGCGGCGTGGCCGGGGCACCAATCTAGGGTTGGTGGTAGCCGTGGAAAATCAGGTGGAAGACCACCTGGATGAACACCTGCGCGATTTGCCGGAGGATGATGCGCGCAGCCGGGCCATTGTCATCCAGATGCGTGATGACGAAATCGGCCATGCCCGGCACGCCCAGGACATGGGCGCCACATCCCTGCCGCCACCGGTCCGCATGGCCATGGGCGTCCTTTCCAAGGTGGTTACCCGCGGCACTTTGTGGATTTGACCGGCGGTGCGCCTAGGAGTACCCGTTGCTGGTGGGCATGAGCAAGGTATCAGCGAGTAATGCCCTTGGCAGCCGCCGGCCGGAGGCGGAAGTCTTCCATCCCCGGCACCTGGATGCGATAGCGCCCTGCCCGCACGGCTTCCGCCATACTGCCGATGGTCTGTTGTGCCAGCAGGTCCATGACTTGCCGCTTGATGGGGCTCCATTGCTTATGCACCGGGCAGGCCGTTTCGTCGGCGCAAGCCTTGAGACCGAGTACGCATCCCTCGCCGAAGCGCTGCCCCTCGACAATCTCGATTATCTCCAGGATGTTCATGCCCTCGGCCCCTGGACGCAGCACAAATCCGCCTCCCCGCCCCTTGAAAGAATCCAAGACCCCGCGCTTGGCCATATCTTGCAAGATTTTTGCCAGATATTGCGCGGGAACCCCCAGATAGTCGGAGATATCCCGACTGAGCACCGGCTCGCCGGGCCGCTGCGTGGCGAGATAAATCAATGCCTGGAGGGCATATTCAGTGGTTCTGCTCAATAGCATGGCGATACTTTCCTCAAGATGCGGCAGGCAGGCCCTCAGGCATCCTCGCGAATTTCGTAATCATGGGTAATTTCAGCCGTCTTGCTCAGCATGATGCTCGCCGAGCAGTACTTCTCCGCAGACAAGGCGATGGCCCGTTCCACCCTTTTTTCGTCAAGCCCTTTACCGCTTAGCACATAATGCAAATGAATGCGGCTGAACACCTTGGGATCCTCGCCGGCGCGTTCGGCGTTCAGTTCCACCACGCAGTCGCGAATCTGCTGGCGCGATCTTTGCAAAATCAGTACCACATCGATGCTGGAGCAACCGCCCAAACCCATCAACAAAAGTTCCATGGGCCGCGGCCCGAGATTACGCCCGCCAATTTCAGCGGAACTATCCATCACCAAAGCGTGACCGCTTTCTGACTCGGCCACGAAACTCATCTGCTCCGGCCCCATCCACTGCACACGCGCTTTCATGCTCACCCCGGATATTCTGACGGCAGGATCCATTAGATCACATTTAAAAATAATGGCAAAACAGATCTAGGCTGGGAAGAGAGCGGCGAGGGCCGGGCCCGGCTGTGCCGAGCGCATGAAGGCCTCACCCACCAGGAATGCGCCCACACCGGCCGCCCGCAGGCACGCCACATCCTCACTGCTGCGGATACCGCTCTCGGTGACCACAATTCTGTCTGGAGAGATGGCGGGCAGCAAGGCCAGGGTGGTGTCGATCCGGGTGGCAAAGCTGCGCAAGTCCCGGTTATTGATCCCCATCAGCGGCGTTTGCAGCCGCAGTGCCCTGCGGAGTTCCGCCGCATCATGCACTTCGACCAGGACGGCGAGGCCCAGGGCCAGCGCTTGGGCTTCCAGTTCCTGCAGTTGCATATCGCTGAGGGCCGCAACGATGAGGAGGATGGCATCGGCACCAATGGCGCGCGCCTCCCAGACCTGATAGGGATCAATGATGAAATCCTTGCGCAGTACCGGCAAAGCGCAGGACTCCCGGGCGGCAGTGAGATACAGGTCGGATCCCTGGAAGTAGGCTTCATCCGTGAGCACCGACAAACAGGCAGCACCATGGGCGGCATAGTCCCGGGCGATGGTAACCGGGTTGAAATCCTCCCGGATCACCCCCGCCGAGGGCGAGGCCTTTTTAATTTCGGCAATGACCGCAGGACGGCCTTGTGCCATTTTGGCCCGAATGGCCCCCACAAAATCCCGCGGCGGTGCCTCCAGGGCCACTGTATCGCGCAGGGCGGACAGATCCACCCGCCGCTTGCGCTGCGCCACCTCCGCACCCTTTTGCGCCAGAATTTCCTGAAGGATATCAGCCATGCCACGCCTGCCAATTCTGGCCAAAGGTGATCAACGCCCGCCACTTTGCCCAAGCCGCGCCATTCTCCAAAGCCGTTGCCGCAGCGCTCACCCCAGCGGCAAGGCTGGGTACGCAGTCCGCCACATAAAGTGCCGCGCCGGCGTTCAGCACCACCACATCGCGCCGTGCGCCGAGGGCCCCCTGAAGGACTTCCTGGGCGGCGGCCAGGGCCTCGGGCACGTCCCTCACTTGCAAATCCGCCAACGGCGCTGGCCTTAGCCCAAAGTCTTCGGGCCGCAGGCGATTGCGGGTGATGACACCGTCCCGCAGTTCCGCCACCTCCGTCGGCCCGCCGATGCTGATCTCATCCAGACCATCGCTGCCATGGACCACCAACACGCGCCGGGAGCCCAACTCCCGCGCCGCTTCGGCCATGGGCACCAGCCATTTCTCTGCATAGACACCGAGGACCTGATGGGGAGCCCCTGCGGGGTTGCTCAAGGGGCCGATGAGATTAAAGAGCGTGCGCAGACCCAACTCCCGGCGCGGCCCGGCGGCATGGCGCATGGCCCCGTGGTGGGCGGGCGCGAAGAGAAAGCCGATCCCGATTTCGGCAATGCTCGCCTCGGCAGCAGCGGCGGGCAGGTCCAGGGGCAGGCCAGCCGCCTCCAGGACATCGGCGCTACCGCTGCTCCCCGATGCCGACCGGTTGCCATGTTTGGCCACCCGTGCCCCGGCCGCCGCCGCCACCACGGCGGCGACGGTGGAGATATTGAAGGTATGGCGGGCATCGCCGCCGGTACCACAGGTGTCCACCAGATGCGTGGTATCGGCCTGCACGCCCTGGACGCAGGCCCGCAGGGCAAGGGTCGCCCCCACCAACTCCTCCACCCGCTCCCCTTTCATGCGCAACCCCATGAGCAGGGCGCCAATCTGCGCCGGGGTCGCTTCCCCCGCCATGATGGCAGTGAAGACCTTCTGTGCCTCCTGGCGGGAAAGGTCCTGGCGGCTGGCGATCTGGTTCAGCATCGCCACGATCATCTGGCCGTCCCCATCAGGAAATGGGCCAGCAGGTCCTTGCCATGCTCGCTCAAAATGGATTCGGGATGAAACTGCACTCCCTCCACCGCCAGTTCCCGATGCCGCAGGCCCATGATCTCCCCCTCCGCAGTCCATGCGGTGACCTCCAAACTCTCCGGCAGGCTCTCCCGCTCGACGATCAGCGAGTGATAACGCGTGGCCACAAAGGGGCTGGGCAGCCCATGGAAGATCCCCTTGCCTCCATGATGGATGGGGGAAGTCTTGCCATGCATCACTTCCGGCGCACGCACCACCCGTCCGCCAAAGGCCTGGCCGATGGCCTGATGACCCAGGCAGACGCCGAGGATGGGGATCTTTCCTGCGAAGTGGCGGATCACCTCCAGGGAGATGCCGGCCTCGTTGGGGGTACAGGGTCCCGGTGATATGCAGATTCGGCTGGGTGCCAGGGCGATGATACCGGCGATGTCGATGGCATCATTGCGCAACACCCGCACCTCGCTGCCCAGTTCACCGCAATACTGCACCAGGTTGTAGGTAAAACTGTCATAATTATCAATCATGAGGAGCACGATCTATCCTCCCTTCCGGATCCAGGCCATTCTCTGCCAGGGCGACCGCGCGGAACATCGCACGACGCTTGTTCATGGTTTCCTCCCACTCGGCGGCCGGCTCCGAGTCCGCCACAATGCCGCCACCCGCCTGGATATGCAGCATGCCGTCCTTGATCACGGCGGTACGGATGGCGATACAGGTATCCATATTGCCATTCCACGCCCAATAACCGACGGCACCGGCGTAGACACCCCGCGCCACGGGCTCCACCTCGCGGATGATTTCCATGGCGCGGATCTTCGGGGCCCCCGAGACCGTCCCCGCCGGAAAAGTGGCGCGCAGTGCATCCATGGCATCCAGACCCGGACGCAGCCGGCCGGTGACATTGGAGACAATATGCATGACGTGGGAATAGCGCTCCACGCCAAAGGCCTCTCCCACCGCCACCGATCCGATCTCGGCAATCCGCCCGACATCATTGCGGGCCAGGTCGATAAGCATGAGGTGTTCCGCCCGCTCCTTGGGGTCCGCCAGCAAATCCTGCTCCAGGGCCAGGTCCTCGGCCTCGGTCTTGCCGCGCGGCCGGGTACCGGCAATGGGTCGCACCGTCACCTGATCGGCCTCCACCCGCACCAGGATCTCCGGCGACGACCCCACCAGATGCAGGTCCTGCAAATTCAGGTAAAACATGTAGGGAGAAGGATTCACCCCGCGCAGGGCGCGATAGAGGTCCAGCGGCCGTGCCGTCAACGGGGTGGACAGGCGCTGGGAGGGCACTACCTGCATGACATCGCCGGCGCAGATGTAATCCTGGATGCGCCGCACCGCCGCCATATAACCCTCACGGCTGAAACTGGCCGTAAAGTCCTGCTCCCGCACAAGACGCTGGCTGCCGGCTTCAGGTGTCGGCAAGGGTGCCTCGCGCAAGCGCCGAACCAGCTCATCCAGACGCTCGACGCCCAGTTCCCAAGCATCCACCCCGCCCGGATCCACATGCACGACCAGGCGCATGGTCCCGCGCAGATTGTCAAAGATGAGCAGTTCATCGGCGAGCAGGAGCTGGATTTCCGGTATATCCAGAGGATCGGGCAGGACCGCTGCCCGTGCCAGCCGCGGCTCGATATAGCGCACCGTGTCAAAACCGAAATAACCCACCAAGCCACCGCTAAAGCGGTCGGCGGCCTCCAGTTGCGCCACGCGAAAGCGCTGACGGAACGCGGCTATCCATTGCAGGGGGTCGGCGGGCTGCGCCCTTTCCAGTTCGACGCCATCGCCATGTACCGTAACCAGACCACGGGTAACCCGGAGCACCTGCCGGGCCGGCAGGCCGATGATGGAATAGCGCCCCCACTTCTCGCCCCCCTGCACGGATTCAAGCAGATAGGCATAGGGACCGTCCACCAGCTTCAGGTAGGCGGAAAGGGGCGTGTCCAGGTCCGCAAGCACCTCGCGGGAGAGGGGAATACGATTGTAACCCTGGCGCGCCAGGGCCACGAAAGACGCTTTGGAGATCACAAGTCACCTCAAAGGGCAGGAAAAGGGGATGCTCAGCCGTCCATCAGCAACGACGCCATCGCCCCCCAAATTGCTGCCGCCCGGATCTGCTTCCTGCGTTCCCGCCCATGACCCTCATCCTAAGCCAGGATATTGAGTAATTCTAACATATTGTCCAACACTGCGTCGGGACGCAGGCAGTGGACGGGCTCATCGCCATTATAGCCATAGCTCACGCACGCCACCGGCATACCCGCCGCCCGCGCTGCCTGGGTATCGTTGCACGAATCGCCCACCAGGAGACAGTCGGCCACCGCCTGGTGGAAATGGGCGGCGGCGTGGAGCAGCGGCAGGGGATCGGGCTTCTTCCGCGGCAGGGAGTCCCCTGACAGCACCAGGGAGAAATAGCCCCGCAGACTCAAGCGTTCCAGCATAGGCTCGGTAAAGGCGCCGGCCTTGTTGGTAATACACACCAACTCCCGCCCCTGGAGTTGCAAGGCGTCCAAGGTCTCCCGTACGCCCGGATAGATCTGGCTATGGTCCAACAAATGTTCGCCGTAATAGGCCGAAAAACCCTGCATGGCCGCATCCAGATCCGCCTCCGACGGCTCGGCGGTGATGGCCAGGGCGCGGCGCATCAACTCCCGCACCCCATTGCCGATAAAACCGCGTATGGTGGGCATCGCGGCCGGCTCCCGGCCCAGGCTGCGCAGGACGTGGTTGGCCGCTGCGGCCAGATCCGGGGCCGTATCCACCAGGGTACCATCGAGATCGATGAGCACCACCCGCGCCGACAGGGGCAAGGCGAATCCTTGCGCCTCCAGTGCCGCGGAGGATTCCTGGTTAACCATCGGCCAGGGCCTTGCGGAAGGCGGCGATGGTCGCCCCATAATCGGGCGTATTGTAGATGGCGCTGCCGGCGACAAAGACGTCGGCACCGGCATCGGCCACTCGCCGCACGTTATCCACCTTGACCCCGCCATCCACTTCCAGCTCGATGGGCTTGCCCAGGACGTCGATGCGCTTACGGATCGCCTCGATCTTCTTCAGCGTATACTCGATGAAACCCTGCCCGCCAAAGCCCGGGTTCACACTCATGACCAACACCAGATCCAGATTCTCCAACACATAATCCAGCACGTCGAGGGGAGTGGCCGGATTGAGGGAAACCCCCGCCTTGCAGCCCAGGCTGTGAATCAACTGAATGGTCCGATCCAGATGGAGCGTTGCCTCGGGATGCACGGTGATGATATTCGCCCCCGCCTTGGCAAAGTCGGGGATGATGGCGTCCACGGGCGAGATCATGAGATGCACGTCCAGGGGCTTTTGCGTATGAGGGCGGATGGCTGCCGCCACCAGCGGCCCAATGGTCAGATTGGGCACAAAATGGTTATCCATCACATCCACATGGATGTAATCGGCCCCGGCTTCATCCACCGCCCGCACTTCCTCGCCCAGCCGGGCGAAATCCGCGGAAAGAATGGATGGCGATATCTTGAATGTTTTCATGCTAGCTCCAAAACAAGGCGAGAGCGGGTTGCGCTCTCGCCGGAAATGCGTCGCAGAGCGGCCGCTCAGACACCGGTTACCCGCGGATCAAGCTCACCCTTGGCATAACGCTTGAACATGAGGTCGAGAGGAACGGGCTTGATCCTGCTCGCCTGCCCCGCCGTGCCAAAGGCCTCGAAGCGCTGCTTGCAGATGTCCCGCATGGCCACCAGGGAAGCCTGGAACATCTTGCGCGGGTCAAAGTTCTTGGGGTCGGTAGCCAGGCTCTTGCGGATGGCCCCCGTGGCCGCCAGGCGCAGGTCGGTGTCGATATTCACCTTGCGCACGCCATGCTTGATGCCTTCCTGAATCTCCTCCACCGGCACGCCATAGGTCTCGCCGATGTCGCCGCCGAATTCGTGGATGATCTTCAGCCATTCCTGGGGCACCGAACTGGAGCCGTGCATCACCAGATGGGTATCGGGGATGCGGGCGTGGATCTCCTTGATCCGGTCGATGCGCAACACCTGGCCGGTGGGCGGCTGGGTGAATTTGTAGGCACCATGGCTGGTACCGATGGCGATGGCCAAGGCGTCCACCTTGGTGGCCTTGACAAAATGGGCAGCCTCCTCCGGATCCGTCAGGAGCTGATCGTGGGTCAGGCAACCCTCGGCGCCCACACCATCCTCCTCGCCGGCCATGCCGGTTTCCAGGGAGCCCAGGCAGCCCAGCTCCCCTTCCACCGTCACGCCAACGGCATGGGAGATTTCCACCACCTTGGCCGTCACCGCCACGTTATAGTCGTAGCTGGCCGGCGTCTTGGCGTCTTCCCGCAAGGAGCCGTCCATCATCACGCTGGAGAAGCCGGAACGGATGGCCTGGACACACACCGCGGCGCTCGCGCCGTGATCCTGATGCAGCACCACGGGAATATCCGGGTACTCTTCGATGGCCGCCAGGATCAGGTGGCGCAGGAAAGGCTCCCCCGCGTACTTCCGGGCACCCGCCGACGCCTGCAGGATGGCCGGCGCGTTGACTTCCGCAGCAGCCTCCATGATCGCGCGCACCTGCTCCAGATTATTGACATTGAACGCGGGAATTCCGTAGCCGTGTTCGGCCGCATGATCCAACAATTGACGCATGGAAACGAGAGCCATAAGTGTCCCCTACAAGTTAGGATGAAAATGATGAGCCAATCAACAAAATCCGTCAAAAATTCCCATGGCGCAAGCGCTCAAGAGCGATGCGCCGTATCCCCGACCCGCACGATCTTCAGGGTATTGGTTCCCCCCGGTGACGCCATGGGTTCACCGATGGTGATCAAAATCAGATCCCCGTCGCGCACCACGCCCCGGCGCCGCAGCTCGTCTTCGGCGGCGCGCATGACCTGCGCCGGATCATCGTGGCGGCTTAGGGGAAAATTGACCGGATACACCCCCCGGAACAGCGTCACCTTGCGCCGCGTGTATACCTGCGGAGTAAGGGCATAGATCGGCACCCGCGGGTTGGCCCGGGACAGCCACAGGGCCGTTGAACCGCTCTCGGTAAAGGCGGCAATGGCCGCAATGGGGGTCCGCAGGGTGGCGAGAATGGCGGCCGCAGCGATGGTTTCGTCCATCCGCTCCAGGGGGCGGTCCATGATCTGGATGCTCCCGCCCTGGGGGGCATGCCGTTCCGCCTCACGGCAGGTTCGATCCATGGCCGCCACGGCCTCCACCGGGTACTGTCCGCTGGCCGTCTCGGCAGAGAGCATGACGGCGTCCGTTCCGTCCAGGACCGCATTGGCCACGTCCGAGACTTCCGCCCGGGTGGGTATGGGTTGATGGATCATGGACTCCATCATCTGCGTTGCCGTGATGGTCAGGCGATTGTGCTTATGGGCCAGGGCAATGATGCGCTTTTGCACGGGCGGCACCGCCGCATCACCGATTTCCACCCCCAGATCGCCACGGGCGACCATGATGGCCTCGGATACGGCCAGGATTTCCTCGATGGCCTCCACCGCCTCGGCGCGCTCGATCTTGGCCACCAGCGCGCCATGACCACCCGCCTCGCGGAACAGGCGCCGCGCTTCCTCCATATCCGCCGCGCTGCGCGGGAAGGATACGGCCAGGTAATCCGCTTCCAGGCGGGCCGCCGTAATGATGTCGGCCCGATCCTTGTCCGTGAGGGCCGGCGCCGTCAGCCCGCCGCCGGCGCGGTTGATGCCCTTGCTATCGGACAGCTCACCGCCCTGCACGACACGGGTGTGGATCTCCCCGCCCTGGACCTGCTCCACCCAGAGCACGATCATCCCGTCATTGAGCAGCAACGTGGCTCCCCGCTCCACGTCGCCCACCAACTGCGGGTAGGTCACGCCGACCCGCGAGAGATCGCCCAGGGTACAGGCGGTATCCAGGACAAAGGGTTCGCCCTCGCGCAGATGAATCTTACCCTCGGCAAACTTGCCGATACGGATCTTCGGACCCTGCAGGTCCGCCAGTACTCCCACCGCCCGGCCGTGGGCCCGGGCGCGTTCACGCACCATTTCCGCCCGGCGCACATGATCCTCGGAAGCGCCATGGGAAAAATTCAGACGCACCACATCCACACCCGCCTCGATGAGGCGGTCGATGACTTTGACATCGGAGCTGGCAGGCCCGAGTGTCGCGACAATCTTGGTCCGGCGTATCAAGTGCGATGCCCCTGCGCGCGTTCTTCGAGAATGGCCACCGCCGGCAGCGTCTTGCCTTCCAGAAATTCCAGAAAGGCCCCGCCACCAGTGCTGATATATGAAACCTTGTCCTCGATATGGAACTTGTTGATGGCCGCGATGGTGTCGCCGCCGCCGGCGATGGAAAAGGCGTTGCTTTCGGCCACGGCCCTGGCGATGGTTTCGGTACCCTTGGCAAAGGCGTCGAACTCGAAGACACCCACCGGGCCATTCCACACGATGGTCCCGGCCTTGTGTAGGATCTCCGCCAGGGTCCTGGCCGTATCCGGACCGATATCCAGCACCATTTCATCCGCAGCGATGGCATCCACGCCGCACAGCCGCGGCTGCGCCGTCGCGGAAAACTCCTTGGCGACCACCACATCGGTGGGCAACGGCACATCGCCACCCTTGGCCCGTGCGGCAGCAATGATGGCCCGGGCCTCCGGTACCAGATCCGGCTCGCACAGGGACTTGCCCACAGGATGACCGGCGGCAAGAATGAAGGTATTGGCAATGCCGCCGCCCACCACCAACTGATCCACCTTATCGGCCAGGGATTTCAGGATGGTGAGTTTGGTGGAGACCTTGGACCCGGCGACGATGGCCACCAGCGGCCGCCGCGGCTCCCGCAAGGCCTTGCCCAGGGCATCCAGCTCGTTGACCAGCAGCGGGCCCGCACAGGCGATGGGGGCGTATTTCGCCACCCCATGGGTGCTGGCCTGGGCGCGGTGCGCAGTACCAAAGGCATCCATCACGAAGATGTCGCAGAGGGCCGCCATGCGCCGGGCCAGATCCTCATCGTCCTTACCCTCACCGGCATTGAAGCGCACGTTCTCCAGGACGGCCACGCTGCCGTTGAGCAGACTCGCCAACTGCGCCTTGCCCGCACCCAGCCAGTCGCGGATCAATGCCACGGGCCGTCCGAGCAAATCCTGCAGATGCGCGGCGATGGGGGCCAGGCTGGCCTTTTCGTCAAACTCGCCTTCCTTGGGCCTGCCCAGGTGGGACATGATCATCACCCGTGCCCCCGCCTCGGCGGCGGCACGGATGGTGGGCAGGCTGGCACGAATGCGCGTATCGTCGGCAATGTGCCCGGCCTCATCCAGCGGTACGTTCAGATCCTCGCGGATCAGGACCCGCTTACCCTGCAAGGGCAAGTCGGTCATCCGTATGACATTCATTCTGTTATCCCCTTAACGCGGCAGGCCCATCATCGCCAGCGCGGTATCAACCATGCGATTGGAGAAGCCCCACTCGTTGTCATACCACGAACAGACTTTCACCAGCTTGCCCTTGACCTTGGTCAAGGATGCCTCATAGGTGGAGGAGTGGGGATCGTGGTTGAAGTCGATGGAGACCAACGGTTTGTCGTTATAGGCAAATACCCCCTTGAGAGGGCCTTCGCAGGCCGCCTTCATGGCCGCATGCAACTCCGCCACGGAGACTTCCTTGCTCACCAGACAGGTCAGATCGACGATGGACACGTTGTGGGTGGGCACACGAATGGCAAAGCCATCCAGCTTGCCTTCCAGCTCCGGCAACACCAAGCCGATGGCCTTGGCCGCACCGGTGCTGGTGGGGATCATGCTCATCCCGGCAGCGCGGGCGCGGCGCAGATCGCTGTGGTAGACGTCGATGATGCGCTGGTCATTGGTCATGGAGTGGATGGTATTCATCGTCCCTCCCTCAATGCCCGCAAAGTCATTCAGGGTCTTGGCCAGGGGGGCCAGGCAATTGGTGGTGCAGGAACCGTTGGAGACGATGCTATGCTTGGCGGGATCCAGGAGCTGATGGTTCACGCCATAGACCACCGTCATGTCCACGGCATCCTTGGCCGGCGCCGAAATCAGGACTTTTTTGGCGCCCCCCTGCAGGTGCAGGGCCGCCTTTTCCCGCGTCGTGAAAAAGCCGGTGCATTCCAGGACTACGTCGACACCCAGATCTCCCCAAGGCAACTTGGCAGGATCCCGCTCGGCCAGCACCTTGATGCGATCCTCGTTCACCAGCATGGCGTCGCCATCCACGGAAACCCGTGCGTTGAAGCGACCATGGACGGAGTCATACTGCGTCAAATGGGCGTTGGTTTCCGGACTGCCCAGATCGTTCACCGCCACGATCTGTACCTGCTGGGTACGCCCGCTTTCATACACGGCCCGCAGGATGTTGCGGCCAATTCGGCCGTAGCCATTGATGCCAATGCGCAAAGTCATAATGATGCTCTCCTCAAATGTTGATGAAAATAGTTTCGCTCGGTATGGTCACAGGGCCTGGAAACGGGCGACGGCGTTGTCCACCGTAAAGCCGAATTTCTCGAAGAGCACCGGGGCCGGCGCAGAGGCGCCAAAGCGGTCAATCCCGAGCACATCGCCCTGCAATCCCACATATTTGTACCAAAGCGCCGTGCTACCGGCCTCCATCGCCAGACGGCGGGTAAGGGCCGGCGGCAAGACCGCGTCGCGATAGGCCTGATCCTGGGCGGCAAAAATCTCCACGCAGGGCATCGATACCACTCGCACGTGCCGCCCGGCCTCCGCCAGCTTGGCCTGGGTATTGAGGGCCAGTTCGACCTCGGAACCGGTCGCCAGGAGAATGCCTTCGGGCTTGCCGTTGGCCGCCTCTTTCAGGACATAACCGCCCCGCCATGCATTGGCCACCGTCTCATCCGTATGGGGCAGGGTGGGCAAGTTTTGCCGGCTCAGGGCGAGCAGTGCCGGGGCCGCCGTATTCTTGATGGATGCCCCCCAGGCAATGGCGGTCTCCACCGCATCGGCGGGGCGCCAGACCAGCAGATTGGGGATCAGGCGCAGGCTGTTGACCTGCTCGATGGGCTGATGGGTGGGACCATCCTCACCCAAGCCGATGGAATCATGGGTCATCACATAGATGACGCGAATACCCATCAAGGCCGAAAGACGGATGCCGTTACGGGCATAGTCCGAGAAGATCAGGAAGGTGCCGCCGAAAGGCAGAAAGCCGCCATGCAAAGTGACGCCGTTCATAATGGCCGACATGGCAAATTCCCGCACGCCGTAATGGATGTAGTCGCCCATCAGGCGGTGCTTGCCGATGTCGATGGCTTCTTTCCAGCGGGTATTGTTGGAAGGCGTCAGATCCGCCGAGGCACCCAAAAACTCTGGTACGGCCGCGGCCAGGGCCTGGATGCTTCTGCCCGAGGCCACGCGCGTGGCAATCTTGGGCGCTTCCGTGCGGAAATCGGCGATCAGCTTGTCCAAGGCGCCGTCAAATCCCGCTGTCACCTCACCACGCAAGCGCCGCTCGAACTCCGCTGCTTCGTCAGGATAGATCTCCTGATATTTGGCGAAACGCTCCTTCCAGTCCGCCTCCGCCGCCTCGCCTTTGGCGCGGGCGTCATAGGCGCGATAGACGGCCTCGGGGATCTGGAAGGGCTGATCCGGCCAACCCAGATTTTCGCGGGTCAGGCAGATTTCTTCAGCACCCAGCGGGGCGCCGTGGCAGTCGTGGCTCCCGGCCTTATTGGGGGAACCATGGCCAATGACGGTCTTGCAGCAGATCAGGGTGGGCTTGACCGTCTGGCTGCGGGCCTGATGGATGGCCTTCTTGATGGCGTCGGGGTCATGGCCGTCCACATTGCGGATCACGTTCCAACCATAGGCCTCGAAACGGCCGGGGGTATCATCGGTAAACCAGTCGGTCACATGGCCATCGATGGAGATGCCGTTATCATCATAAAAACAGACCAGCTTGTGCAGCCCCCAAGTACCCGCCAGGGAGCAGGCCTCATGGGAAACGCCCTCCATCAGGCAGCCATCGCCCAGAAAGACATAGGTGTAATGGTCCACGATGTGGTGGTCGGGCCGGTTGAACTGGGCCGCCAGCATTTCCTCCGCCAGGGCCATGCCCACACCATTGGCGAGCCCCTGACCCAGCGGTCCGGTGGTCGTCTCCACCCCCGGCGTGTCGCGATACTCGGGATGGCCCGGCGTCTTGCTGTGCCATTGCCGAAATTGCTCCAGATCGTCCATGGACAGGTCATAGCCGGCCAGGTGCAGCAAGGCATACTGCAGCATCGAACCGTGGCCGTTGGAAAGGATAAATCGGTCGCGGTTGGCCCATTGCGGATTGGCGGGATTGTGCACCAAATAATCGTTCCACAGCACTTCGGCAATATCCGCCATACCCATGGGCATGCCGGGATGGCCGGATTTGGCCTTCTCCACGGCATCCATGGTCAATACGCGAATTGCGTTCGCTAGATCGGTGCGGCTGACACTCATAACATCTCCTTCCATCGCTTGCAAGCGGCCACTGGGGCGAGCCATAGGGTTTAAAATTCAGCTAACTCTTTGATGGGTCTGCACGCGGCGCAGAATGCCATCATGACCGGAGATGACGAGGCTCTCGCTCTCCACAAAATAATGGGACCGCGACACGCCTTCCAGGATATCTCCCGAAGTCAGGCCCGTGGCCACGAAAAGTACATCATCGCTGGACACCAGATCGTCGCGACCGAGCCACTGGCCGGCCTGCAAGCCCGCCGCACGCAATGCCTCCGCCTCGCCCGGCTTTTGCGGCGCGAGGGCGGCAAACATGTCGGCGCCCATGGCGCGCGCCGCGCAAGCGGTGATGACGCCTTCGGGAGTGCCGCCCACGCCCATCATGGCATCCACCTTCACTCCCAGGGCCGCCATGATGCCACCGCTGACATCGCCGTCCGTCTGCAAGCGCACGGTGGCTCCCGCCGCCTGAATCTCCCGAATCATCGCCTCATGGCGTGGCTTCTTGAGCACGAAAATGCGCAGGTCCCGCACCTCCTTGCCCAGGGCGCTGGCGAGACTCGCGAGTTTATCCCGCAGCGGCGCTGCCGGGTCGATCTTTCCCCGCGCCGGCGCCGGCACCACAATCTTATCCATGTAAAACGCCGGCCCCGGCCGGAACATGCTGCCCTTGGGGGCCGCCGCCAGGACACAAATGGAACCCGCCATGCCACTGGCCAGGAAGCTCGTGCCTTCGACGGGATCCACGGCAATGTCCACTTCCGGCCCTTCGCCGGAACCCACATGCTCGCCATTGTAGAGCATGGGTGCTTCGTCCTTTTCGCCCTCGCCGATCACGACGGTACCCCGCATGGGCACCTGCGCCAAGGCGGCGCGCATCGCATCCACCGCCGCCCCATCACCCAGCTCCTTTTCTCCGCGGCCAATCCAGCCGCTGGCGGCACGGGCGGCAGATTCGGTGACCGGGAGCAACGATAGAGCAAGATTGCGGATGGTAGCCATGAAATAGGGTCCTCAGCGGAAATCGGTGGATGAAGTGAAAAAATTCGTTTTAGCATAAAACAAAGGCGCTCTTTTGGGAACTCAACGCCGCCCATCCAGCCAGGCGCGCCAAGCCCGGTGCAGATCCGGATCCAGGGTGGCCAGCACCGACTGGGGCTTCAGGCTGCCCACACCCAGGGCCCGCCCCGCCAGATCGGTCACCGCGCCGCCCGCCTCGCGCAGGACCAGTTCGCCGGCGGCCATGTCCCAAAGCTGCTGCGCCCCATGCAAATAAAAGTGGTAACGACCCGCCGCCAGCCAGCACCACTCCAGCACCGATGCACCGAAATTGCGCTGGCTATGAAAGGGCCGCTCTTCGATCATGCGCAGGGCCAGATCCAGGGGAAGGCGCTTATAATCGACAACGCCCACGCAATCACCCAACGGCGGCGCCACGCGGGGAGCCAGCGCCACCCCCTCTACCACCGCCCCACGGCCTTGTTCTGCGCAAAACAGCTCTCCGCGCACCGGATCATAGACCCAAGCGAGCACCGCCTGTCCGCCGCTGAGCAATGCCAGGGAAATGCCGAAAACCGGCACTCCCGCAGCAAAATTGCTCGTCCCGTCCAAGGGATCCAGACACCACAGGACCTTCGCTTCCGCCAACAGACTCGCCTGCTCCGCTCCGGACATCTCCTCTCCCAACAAGGGAATCTCCGGGTAGCGCGCAGCGAGCATTTCGCGCAAAAAATTCTGACTATCGATGTCGGCACTGGTGACGATGCTGCCATCGGGCTTGCGGCTGGATCTCACCTCCTGAAAACGGGGCAAAATAAAACGATCTGCGCAGGTACGCAGCAAATTGCCAACCCATACCTTATCCATCGTTTTTTTCGTCACGGCTCCGCCCGTCCAAAGCGATCACCTGCGCCGACGGCCGCCGCTTTTCCCCCTGCTTCTTGAGGGCCACCGTCAGTGCCTGGTTGAACTCCATGGGCAAACGCCGCAAAATCACCTCGCTATCCGGATTAAACAAATCCATCTGGCAGGGAACGGCATCTTGCAGATCCTGGCGAAGCTGGGGAGCAAAATGGTGCCAGACGGTGACAGCGACCTTCCCGCCGATAAAATCACAGAATACCCACTCCCTTAACGACAAAATGGCCATTACGGACACGTAACGCAAGGGTACATAGACGGGCCCGGCGTCACGGTGCAACAAGATACTGGCCTGATTATAAATCCAGGCGGGAACCATCCCTGCGCGTCGCTCCCACAAGGGCGGCCTGCGGCAGTCAATGTCGTCATGCATGGGCAGCACCCCTCCCCCATCCCGCAAGGGATCCCTCCCGTTCGGCAGCAAGGAGGTTTTTGCGCCGCCCATGATATAATGTCGATAATTGTATTGGAATTCCCATCGCCATGCCCCGCATCCACCTGTATACGTCGCTGCAGCTACCCGAATCGGGTCCGGTACTCCTTGACCAGGCGCCGAGCCATCATCTTTTGCGCGTACTGCGCGCCCGCAGCGGGCAACACTTCACCCTCTTCAACGGCGACGGCTGCGATTATCACGCCGAGCTTGGGGGGAGCGATAAGGGCCGCGCGCTGGTCACCATCCGCGGCCATGCCCCACGCCCTACGGCGTCCCCACTCGCCATCACCTTGCTGCTGGCCCTGACCCGCGGCGAACGGCTGGAATGGGCGTTGCAAAAAGCCGTGGAACTGGGAGTACAGCGTATTCAGCCGGTACAATGCCAGCACAGCGTCGCCGTTATTGCCGAGGAACGCAAGGCGCGACGCACGGAGCGCTGGCAAGAAATCATCATCGCCGCCTGTGAGCAAAGCAGCAGCACCACACTGCCCGAACTCTGCACGCCGCTCCCGTTGCTGCAAGCCCTCCCCGGGGTGCAGGGAGACGGCCTGGTGCTGGAAGCGCAGGCCACGGATCGCCTCCAAAACATTCCGGCCCCCGGCCGCACATTGACCATCCTGAGCGGCCCCGAAGGCGGCTTACACCCGGATGAAATATCCGCCGCCCGGGAGGCCGGCTTCCGCCCCATCCGCATGGGTCCGCGCATCCTCCGCGCCGAAACCGCTGCCATTGCCGCCGTTGCCGGCGCACAGAGTTTGTGGGGCGATCTCTAGGTGGGCGACTAACGGGGCCCGGCCAGCGTTGACACCGGCTCGCCCACAAGCGACCATCACGGTCATTCCTTCATCAGCGAGATACTCCATGGAAATACTCCTCGCCAACCCCCGCGGCTTTTGTGCGGGTGTGAACCGGGCCATTCAGATTGTCGAGCGTGCCCTCGATCTCTTTGGCGCGCCCATCTACGTGCGGCATGAGGTCGTCCATAATCGCCACGTCGTCGAGGGCCTGCGTGAACGCGGAGCCATATTCGTCGAAGGTCTCCGCGAAGTACCCGACAATGCCACCGTGATTTTCAGTGCCCACGGCGTTCCGGTGGCGGTACGGCAGCAGGCGGCGGCGCGCGGCCTCAACGTCTTTGACGCCACCTGCCCCCTGGTGACCAAGGTGCACATGGAAGTCAAGAAATACAGTCGCGAAGGGATGGAAATGATCCTTATCGGCCATGCCGGACACCCGGAGGTGGAGGGCACCATGGGCCAGGTCGAAGCCGGGATGATGTATCTGGTTTCCAATGTCAGCGACGTCTCCACGCTGCATCCGAGGAATCCTGACAAGCTCGCCTATATCACCCAAACCACCTTGAGCATGGATGATACGGCGGAAGTGATTCAGGCCCTGCGGCAACGCTTTCCCCACATTGAAGGCCCCAAGAAAGATGATATCTGCTATGCCACCCAGAATCGTCAGGACGCCGTGAAGGCCCTTGCCCCGCAGGTCGACATCATGCTGGTCGTGGGAGCACCGAACAGCTCCAATTCCAGCCGCCTGGCGGAACTGGGCACGCGACTGGGCACCCCCACCTATCTCATCGAGGACGCGGAGCAACTTCAGCGCGACTGGTTCTCCTCCGTGCAGCAGATCGGCATCAGCGCCGGCGCCTCGGCGCCGGAGAGCTTGGTTCAGGGCATCATCAACACCCTGATCGGATGGGGTGCGAAAATGCCCGAAGAAACAGCCGGTGTGGAAGAAAAGGTCACTTTCAGCTTACCCCTCGCCCTCGTGCAGGCCCAAAGCCGGCGGAGCCGGGAAAAGGCCTGATCTTCGGCCCTCTCGCGGACACCGCCTCACGAAATATGCTCCACAACCCGTAGGAGCGGCCCATGGCCGCGACCTGCAGCATCCTCATGCGCCCCCGGTGTCAGGGTAGTTGTCGCCTCTCTGAAATGGAGTCAGGCGTAGGGTGGGGGCGGAAAGTGGATTATCGAGATGAAACATT
>NZ_RIZI01000155.1 GCF_003721225.1 Acidithiobacillus sulfuriphilus
CTCCAGGGCCCGACAGGCGGTGGTTCCCACCGCCACCACCCGCCCGCCCCGGGCCCTGGTGGCCGCAATGGCCGCCACCGTGGCCGCAGGCACCTCCATGTTTTCGGCATGCATCTCGTGATCCTCCACCCGTTCGCTGCGTACCGGCAAAAATGTGCCCGCTCCCACATGCAAGGTCACGAAGGCCGTGTCCACCCCCCGTTCGGCCAGCAGGGCCAGCAACGGGGCGTCAAAATGCAAACCCGCCGTGGGGGCCGCCACCGCCCCCGGCTTTGCCGAATACACGGTCTGATAACGCTCCGCATCATCCGCTGAGGGCGTTCTATGAATATAAGGCGGAAGGGGCGTCGCGCCCTGGGCCTGGAGAAGAGCCAACCAGCCCCCCCCTGCGGGAATGCCGAGCCGCACGCGCATATCCACTTTTTCGTGGATGTGGATCTCCACGCCGCCGCCCAGCAGCAGGGTGCCGCCGGGACGCAGGGGTTTGGAAGAACGGGCCAGGAACCAGGCCTCGGCATCGCTGACGATCCGGTCCAGCAAGAGTTCCACGGCACCACCGCTAGGCTTGCGGGCCTGTAGCCGCGCCGGGAGGACACGGGTGTCATTGAGCACCAGGAGATCGCCGGGACGCAGGATCTGCGGCAAATCGCGGATCTGGCCATCCGTCCAGGTGCCATTGCCGCCATCCACCTGCAGCAATCGGCCGCCGCTGCGCTCTGCCAAGGGCGCCTGGGCAATCCGCTCCGGAGGTAATTCGTAATAAAAATCTTTACGTTGCACAAAAACCTGCTAGCTGAACCATTCTTCGCCCGTCTGCTGCGGATGCGGCAGTACCTGTACCAACTGGATCCGCGGACCCTCGCGTTTGAGCACCAGCACGTCAAAATCCGGAAAGACCACCCGCTCGCCCTCGTCGGGCAGACGCTCCAGGCGGCGCATCAAGAGACCGCCCACCGTATCTGCTTCACTTTCCTCGATGGGAAAATCCAGTGCCCGTTCCAGCGAATAGACGGACAAGCTTCCGGAGCCGATCAGGCTGCCATCGGCGCGGCGTTTCCAGTCAAACTTATGATGTCGGAATTCATCCTGAATTTCGCCCAGCAATGCCTCCAAAACATGATCCAGGGTAACAAATCCGGTGATGGTGCCCAAATCATCCACGACCAGCGCAAAATGCGGATGGCCACTGCGAAAGTGCGCCAGCAGGTCCATGGCCGGAAGGTGCTTGGGCACCGCCGGCAAGGGCCGCAACAGGCGGCGCAAGTCCGGTTCGGCGTTGCCGCGGGCAAAGGCCGCAAAGGCGTCTTTTACGTGCAACAGGCCCACCACATGCTGGCGATCGCCGGCACAGACCGGGTAACGGGTGAAGCGATGGCGCTCCATGACCTGGCGATTGGCCGCCGCCGAATCGTCCACCAGCAGGCACACCATCTCGGCCGCTGGGCGCATGAGATCTCCCGCCGTCAGTTCGGTAAATTCCAGCACCCGTTCCAGGATATCGCCGGTGCGTCGCCCCAGCGCCCCCTGGGCCTGACTCAAGGCAAGAATCATGCTGAGTTCGTCCCGGGTATGGGGAGTATCCTCTGTGGTACGGTAGCCGTTCAGGCGGAATAGCCGAAGGACCAGGCTGGACGCCCCATTGAGCACCCGAATGGCCGGGTAAAAAAGCCAATAAAAGGCATAAAGGGGCACCCCCGTCCATAGGGAAACCGACTCCACCTTCCGGATGGCCAGCGATTTGGGCACCAGCTCACCGAGGACGATGTGGGTAAAAGAGATGAGCGCAAAGGCGATGGCAAAAGACAGCGCCTCCTGCACTCCGCCATGCACAATACCCCACGCCGCAAAGGCCGGATGGAAAAGCCGCGCCACTACCGGCTCCCCCACCCAGCCCAGGGCCAGAGAGGCCAAGGTGATGCCGAGTTGGGTAGCGGAGAGGTAAACATCCAGATGACGGCTCATGGTCAGAAGAATGCGGCCCCGCAGCCCAAAGTCCTGGGCCATGGTGCGCGCCCGCGTCCCGCGCAGCCGAACCAGGGCGAACTCCGCGGCCACAAAAAAGCCGTTGAGCAAAATGAGCAGGAGGGCCAACAGCAGACCTAGGAGGTCATGCACCATCATCACCCGCAAAAAGGGAGGAAAACAGCCTCAGTTCAACTGGAATTAACAAGAAGATGTTCCAGCTCCGCAAAACTCTGCACCACGGCCGTCGACTGGATTTTGACCCCCAACTGCCGGCCGATCTGGCTGATGGAAAAAATCCCCCGGATCTGCGGCGGGTCGCCAGCCTCCATGACCAAGGCGTGCTGTCGCCCCGCCTCACGCAGCGTGAGCACCACGTCCCCCACGGCAGAACGCCCTACCTCAGCCAGATCCAGGACCTCGATCTGGCCCTCCGGCACCATGATTTCTCCCACTTTCACGGCATCACGGGGGATCCGGTTTGCGGCGGCGATGCGTACGGGCTTTTCGCCCATGATGTCACGGGCCGTAACCAGACCGACCACGGCGGCATACTCCCCCAGCACCAGGAGCAAACGCACGCCGGCATGCATCATGCGCTGCATGGCCACGTCAATGGCACTATCGGCCGGAATCGTCACGGCCGGCACCCGGCGCAGATCGGTCATCACCGCAAGGGCCGGATCGGTAATCTCCACCCGGGCCGACAAGCCGCTATCGAAGGGGCAAATCAGCGTACCGGGCAGGAGCCGGGTGCGATGTAGGGGGCGGAATCTGGTCATGTCATTGTCTCCATAAGTCGGTTTTTCGATAAACGGCCGCGGCATCCATCGCGAATGTATTACACCAGGGAAAAACAGGTCGCGCGAGGGAACCCCATGCTTTCCAGCATAGCGCAAATCACGGCACAGCCATGGCGGCAAAGCCGCGCAGGAGATCATCACGCAGGTCGTCGATATGTTCCAGACCCACGCTGATGCGTAACAGGCCGTCCCCGATCCCCGCCGCCGCCCGTGCCTCGGGGCTGACCCGGCTATGGGTGGTGCTGGCGGGATGGGTAACCGTGCTTTTCGTATCGCCCAGATTGGCGGTGAGGGACAGGAGGCGCAGGCCGTTGACGAAACGCCAAGCCGCAGCCTGGCCACCGCGCACGTCAAAGGAAAGGATTCCACCCGGCAGACGTTGCTGTGCCGCCGCCAGGGCGCGCTGCGGATGACTCGCCAGCCCCGGATAATACACCCGCGCCACCTCCGGCCGCGCCTCCAGCCACTCCGCCAGCGCCTGGGCATTCTGACAGTGCCGTTCCATGCGCAGACTGAGCGTCTCCAGGCCTTTGAGCTGAACCCAGGCATTAAAGGGGCTCAAACTCGGGCCCGCCGTGCGCACAAAGCTGCGCGGCCCGGTGAGCATCTCGGCGCTGCCGCAAATGGCCCCGCCCAGGGTGCGCCCCTGACCATCCAAGTATTTGGTCGCCGAATGCAGCACCAGATCCGCCCCCAAAGCGAGGGGCCGTTGCAAGGCCGGGGTGCAAAAACAGTTGTCCACCACCAGCCAGGCGCCGTGCCCATGGGCAAGATCCGCCAGGGCGCGGATATCGCCGATCTCCGTCAGGGGATTGCTGGGCGTTTCCAGAAAGAGCATGCGGGTGTTGGGACGCAGGGCCGCCGCCCAGGCCGTAGGATCGGCAAGGGCCACAAAACTGGTCTCCACGCCAAAACGCCCCAGGATATTACTCAGCAATTGCACCGTGGTTCCAAAAATGGAACGGGAGGCAATGATATGGTCGCCGGCCTGCAGAAGACCCATGAAGGTGGTCAGGCAGGCCGCCATCCCCGACGCCGTGGCCAAGCCTGCCTCGGCGCCTTCCAGGGCCGCCAGCCGCTCCTCAAAGGTGCGCACGGTGGGGTTGGTAAAGCGCGCATAGATATTGCCCGGGCTACGGCCCGCAAAGCGCGCCGCGGCCTCCTCCGCCGACTGGAAGACAAAACTGGAGGTGGGGAAAATCGGCTCGCTATGCTCCTGCTCTGCCGTGCGATGGATTCCCGCACGGATGGCCAGGGTTTCGGGCCGCAGGCCCTCTTGCCAATCTTGGCCGCTCATCACACCTCCTGCATGAGATAAAGTTGGCGAAGGCCCTTCCCCTCGGGAGTCGGCAACGGGTAATCATCACTAAAACATGCGTCGCAGTAGCCCTGCTGGCGTCCGCCTACGGCCTCATACAACGCATCCAGACTAATATAGCCCAGGGTATCGGCGCCGATCATCTTGCGCACCTCCTCGATGCTATGCTGCGCAGCAATGAGCTGGGAGCGGTCCGGCGTATCGATGCCGTAGTAACAAGGCCCTATGGTAGGCGGTGCACTCACCACGAAATGCACCTCCCGGGCACCGGCCGCCCGAACCAGATTCACGATCTTGGCACTGGTGGTACCACGCACGATGGAGTCATCCACCAGGATCACCCGTTTACCACGCAGGATATGGGGCTGCGCGTTGAGTTTGACCTTTACGCCGAAATCACGGCCCCGCTGCGCCGGCTGAATGAAGGTACGCCCCACATAATGGTTGCGGATGAGCCCCAGTTCAAAAGGCAGCCCCGACTGCTCGGCATAACCCAGGGCGGCGGCGACCCCGGAATCGGGGACCGGCACCACCACGTCGGCATCGCGGGGATGCAGCTTGGCCAAGGCACGACCGATCCGCTTGCGTGCCGAATAGACATGGATGCCATCCAGCACGCTATCGGGACGGGCAAAGTAAATATACTCAAAAACGCACATGCGCCGCGCTTCCGGGGCAAAGGGACGGCGGCTTTCGATACCCTCGCGGGAGATGATGATCAGCTCCCCCGGCTCGATATCACGCACAAATTCGGCGCCCATGAGATCCAGGGCACAGGTCTCCGAGGCCAGGACAAAACCACCGGATTCGATCAGCCGTCCAAGCACCAAGGGGCGGAAGCCCAGGGGATCGCGCACGCCGATAAGCCGCGTCTCCGTCAAACAGACCAGCGAATAGGCCCCCGAGACCTGCTGCAGCGCCGCCGCCAGACGCGCCCCCGCGTCATTGCCCGGCATCCGCGCCAGGAGGTGCACGATCACTTCCGTATCCATGTCGGTATGGAAAATGGCGCCCTCCCGCTCCAATTGGGTGCGCAAGGCATCGGCATTCACCAGATTGCCGTTATGGCCGATGGCAAAGGCGCCATGCCGATAATTGATGAACACCGGCTGGGTATTGCGCAGGACCGAATCTCCGGCCGTTGAGTAGCGCACATGACCGATGGCCTGCTGACCCGGCAACTTGGCGATCTCCCCCGGCCCAAAGACCTCCGCTACCCGCCCCATCCCGCGCTGGGCGTAGAGTTTGCCCTCTTGCGCGGAGACAATGCCGGCAGACTCCTGGCCCCGATGCTGCAGGGCATAGAGGCCCAGATAGGCGAGGTTTGCGGCCTCGGGGTGGCCAAAAACACCAATGACCCCACACTCATCGTGAAAGTGATCATCATCCTGCATAGGATTGAAAAGGGCTTCATTTTGCAAGGGAACTTGACTCCAGCAGGGCAACGGCGGGCCCTGTCACCGCGTGGGAGACCAAGACGACTCCGGCCTGGGCCAGCCAGGACTGTCGCCACCAGGATGCCTGTGCCAGCGCCGAAGACTGCACGCCGAAGGCCAACACCGCAATCAACAGCACACCGCGCAAGACACCAAAAAATGCCCCCAACAGGCGGTCAGGGCCGCCTAGGCCCATCCCGTGAAAGATCTTGCGAACAAGCAAGGCCAGCAGCGTACCAGCGATCACAAAGCCAAGGAAGATGAGCAGGTCGGCCAGGGGTATCCGCAGCCATTGGGGGACGGCCGGTGGCAGATCGGGCGCGAGTCCGTGGGGGCCAAAGCGCCAGGCCGCATAAAGACCCAGTACCCAGGCCAGCAGCGAGAGTACTTCGCGAATCATCCCCCGCAATAGCCCGAACAGCGCCGAAACGGCGACCACCCCCAACGCCATGCCATCGACCCAAAGCATAGGCACCTCCTAAGGCCAGTGCCGCGGGAAACCCGAGAGCCGGAGATCCTGCCGCACCCGGGCCGTAACCGCCAGGGCTGCGGCCCGATCCGGAAGCGGCCCGATCCATACGTGTTGTAAAGCGCTATCCGGCAATACTGCCAGACGCCCACTAAACCCTCTGCTGCGCACTCGCTCCAAGAGTTGCCGAGCCGGTCGCGGCGCACTAAAGGCACCTACCTGCACGTACCAGCCAGCGACAGGGTGCGCTGGTCCTGCTGCGGCCAGTGGCGGATGTCTGACCGATGATAAAGGCGGCACCGATGGATGCGTGATCTGGCTCCGCTGGCTTGCTGCATGGCCTGTCTGCGCCACCGCCCCTGTACTTGACCCGGATAGCAACGATGCCTTGCCGAAAGTGACGGGTGCTACTGCTTCCGCCCGCTGGGGAAGCGGCTCTGTATGCACAGGGCTTGGGAGCGGCGGCGCGGGGCGGATGGGTGCCATAGTGCTGGGTTGCTCATTCAAGGGCAAAAGCACCGTCGGCCCCGAGGCGCGCGGCGTCTCCGGGACCTGCCGATGCCCGAGATAAATGGCAATCCCGACACCCAAGAGCAACACCGGGAGCGCGAGCGTCACCGCCCTCCAACGCCGCTGGCCGGTTGCGTCGCCATCCCCCGCCATTATCCCTCCTCCACCAGCCACGCCGCCGGCAATTGGCTCACCGTATGAAAGGATCCAAAGACCAGCAAACAGTCTCCCCGACCCAGGCCCCGCCGAGCCGCGTCCACGGCCTCAGGCACTCCCGGATGCGCGGTGCTGGAACCGACTCCGAGGACCTGGAGCACCTGTATCAGATCCCCGGCTGTGGCAGCACGCGTCGTATCGTTAATATTGACACAGTGCCAAGCATCTACCAAGGGCAGCAAGGGGGTCAGATTGCCGGACAAGTCCTTGTCTCTCAACATGCCTACCACGGCATGGCAGCGGCCTTCCCCCTTCCGGGCGGTCAGAAAGGCGGCGAGTTGGCGGATCGCCTGAGGGTTGTGCGCCACATCGGCGAGCAGGAGCGGCCCCCCCAGGCCCCACGGCCGCGATTCCTGACAGCGTCCTGGCAAGCGCAGCCGTTCCGTCCCCTGCGCCAAGGCTTGTATCGGCACCGGCAGACGCTTCTGCAGCACTTGGACGCTCGCCCAGGCCACGGCGATGTTCATCCACTGCCCTCCTCCGCAAAGGCGGAGAGGAGGCAAGGGAAGACGCACGCCCCATCCCTCCCAGATCATTTCCCCGCCATCGCCGTCCACACGAAAATCCCGCCCCAAGCGATATAAGGGTGCATGCAGGGTCTGGGCCCGCGTCTCCACACTGGGGCAAGGGTCCAGATCGCCATAAACGGCCGGCACCTGCGGGCGCAGGATGCCGGCCTTTTCCCGGCCAATGGCCGCACGGCTGTCCCCCAGCCAGGCTTGATGGTCGAGATCCACGGTAGTGATCACGCTACAGTCCGGAGTAAAGGCATTGACCGCATCCAAACGCCCGCCGAGCCCGACTTCGAGGATGGCGACATCCGCTGCCGCTGCCGTGATCATGAGTACCGCCGCCAGGGTGGATATTTCAAAAAAGGTCAGCGGCGTAGCGGCGCTGGCGCCTTTTACGCGCCCTAAATGGGTCTGCCACAGTTCTGCCCTGGCGGTCCGTCCATCGAGGCGCAAGCGTTCCTCGAATCGCCATAGATGCGGGCTGGTATAAGCGGCGGTATGGTAGCCAGCGGCGGCGTAGATGGCCTCCAGGGTCGCCACGGTGGAACCCTTGCCATTGGTACCCGCAACCAGAATGGTGGGCATGGGCAAACGCGCCTGCAGGCCCAGGCGCGCCATCACCGCCTGCATGCGCTCCAGGCCCATGACCATCCCTTCGGGAGGGCCGGCAAGGGCAGTAACCCAGGCAGTAAGGGGATCCATAGGACAGGCCTTAGCCAGCGGTCTCCCCACCGCCCAGGATGCCCAGCATCTCCGCAATGACTGGCCGCAACTGACGACGATCGACGATCTGGTCAATGGCCCCATGCTCCAGCAGGTATTCCGCGCGTTGAAAACCCTCGGGCAATTTCTCGCGGATGGTTTGCTCGATGACGCGCGGACCGGCAAAACCGATGAGGGACTGGGGTTCGGCAACGAGGACGTCGCCGAGGGTCGCAAGGCTGGCGGAAACGCCGCCCATGGTGGGGTCCGTAAGCACCGATATATAGGGAATGCCGGCCTTGGCGAGCCGCTCCACGGCCGCTGCCGTCTTGGCCATCTGCATCAGGGAGAACAGACCCTCCTGCATCCGTGCCCCACCGCTGGCGCTGAAGCATATCAGGGGACAGCGCTCCCCCAGGGCCGTCTCGGCGGCTTTGGCAAAGCGGGCGCCCACCACCGATCCCATGCTGCCGCCCATAAACTCGAAGGCAAAGGCCGCCGCCACCACCGGCCGGCCCTGCAGCAGTCCACGCATCACCACCAGCGCATCTTTCTCGCCGGTCTTGGTCTGGGCTTCGGCCAGCCTTTCCTTATAGCGCTTTTGATCCTTGAAGCGCAGGGGATCGACGGGGAGATATTGCGCAGCGATCTCCAAGCGCGGCTCGGCGTCCAGGAAAAAATGCAGGCGCTGCCGGGCACTGATGCGCTGATGGTGATCGCAATGGGGGCAAACATAGAGATTCTCTTCCAGTTCCGTACGATACAAAACGGCCTGACAGGTAGGACACTTGGACCACAGGCCTTCGGGAACCGAGCGTTTCCCTTCGGCGGCTTTTTCCGCCGGTATGGTGTTTTTTTTGATTTTCGGCGGCAGAATACGATCAAACCAACTCACGCGGATGCCCCCTTGGGCGCAGCAATCGCCTTGGCGAGGGGCGCCATGAAGGCCTGCGCTGCGGCGAGCACCTCGGCATCCGACGTACAGGCACTCAGCCGCTCGACCAGCGCACTGCCCACCACCACGGCATCGGCTCCGGGAGCCACCAGCGCTACTGTTTCCGCATCGCGAACACCAAAACCAATGGCCACCGGCATGGCCAAGGTCTGGCGCAGGTTGGCGACCCGAGCCAACACTTCCTGCCAGTCGGCCTGCGCCGCCCCGGTAATGCCTCGCAAGGAAACATAATAGACAAAACCGCTGCCAATGGCCTTGACCGCCGCCACCCGTTCCGCACCGCTGGTGGGAGCCAGCAGGAAAATGGGATCGATCCGATGGTTTTTGAGCAGTTCCGCATAATCGATGCCCTCTTCCGGCGGCAGATCCACGAGGATCACCCCATCCACCCCGGCGTCCTTGGCGGCCAGGGCAAAGGGTTCCGCCCCCATGGCCTCCACCGGATTCAGATATCCCATGAGAATGATGGGAGTGTGCTGATTATGCACGCGAAACTCGCGCACCCACTCCAGGGCCATGCGCATCTTGACGCCGCGCGCCAGGGCGCGCTCACTGGCGCGCTGGATCGTTGGGCCATCGGCCATGGGGTCGGAAAAAGGTACCCCCAGCTCGATGGCATCGGCCCCCGCCGCCACCAGGGCATGCAATAGCGGCACCATCACCGCCAAGGAGGGATCACCCGCCGTCACAAAGGGGATGAGAGCCGCCCGTCCCTGCTTTCCCAAGTCGGCAAAAAGACCGGTCAGACGGCTCATAAACGGATCCCCTCCCGTGCCGCTACGGTATGAATATCCTTGTCGCCCCGGCCGGACAGGTTGACCACGATGGTCTGCTCGGGACGCATGCTTGGGGCCAGTTGGAAGACATAGGCCAGGGCATGGGCCGATTCCAGCGCCGGAATGATCCCCTCGGTACGGCTTAGGCGATGGAAGGCCGCCAAAGCCTCCACATCCGTGGCAGCCACATATTCGGCCCGGCCAATATCCTTGAGATAGGCATGCTCCGGCCCGACCCCCGGATAATCCAGTCCGGCGGAAATGGAGTGGGTAGCCAGGATCTGGCCGTCTTCATCTTCCATGAGATAGGTACGGTTGCCGTGGAGCACCCCTGGTCGTCCCGCCGACAGGGGCGCCGCATGCTGGCCGCTGGCCAGGCCCAGACCGCCCGCCTCCACCCCGATGAGGCGCACCCCTTCATCCTCGATAAAGGGATAAAAGAGGCCCATGGCGTTGCTGCCGCCACCCACACAGGCAATGCAGCAGTCGGGCAAACGGCCGGTCAACTCCAAGCACTGCGCCCGCGCCTCCTCGCCAATAACCCGCTGGAAATCACGGACCATGACGGGGTACGGATGGGGACCAGCCGCCGTGCCGATCACGTAAAAGGTATCTTCCACATTGGTCACCCAGTCACGCATGGCCTCATTGAGGGCATCCTTCAGGGTGCGCGTCCCACTGCTCACCGCCTCCACCCGTGCGCCCAAAAGCTTCATGCGGAATACGTTGATCGACTGGCGCTGGATGTCTTCCTCCCCCATGTAGACCACGCATTCCATGCCGTTGCGCGTGGCGACCGTGGCCGTGGCCACGCCGTGCTGGCCGGCGCCCGTTTCGGCGATGATTCGCCGTTTGCCCATGCGCCGGGCCAGAAGCACTTGGCCGACGGCATTGTTGATCTTGTGGGCACCGGTGTGGTTGAGGTCTTCCCGCTTGAGATAGATCTGCGCGCCCCCCAGTTCCCGGGAGATACGCTCGGCATGGAAGAGCGGATTGGGCCGGCCGACGAACTGCTTGAGCTCGCTGTGCAGCTCCGCAAGGAATTCCGGATCCTTCCGGGCCAATGCATAGGCCTGATCCAGTTCCTCCAGGGCCGTGACGAGCGTTTCTGCCACGAAACGCCCCCCGTAAGGCCCAAAGTGCCCCAACCTGTCTGGTAAGGTATACGCCGCCATCACCCCTCCGCTCGCCGATCCGCCGCGCGTACACGCGCCACAAAGTCCCGCATTTTGCCATGATCCTTGCGCCCCGGCGATGCCTCGACGCCGCTGCTCACGTCCACTGCGTAGGGCCGGGTGACCGCGATGGCCTCCGCCACATTATCCGGCGACAAGCCCCCGGCCAGGATCAGGGGCTTGTCCAGCGCCGGCAAACGCCACCAGGAAAAGGTCTCACCGGAACCCCCCCACAACTGTGGCACCGCCCGGTCCAGCAAAAAACCCCGGGCGTCGGGGTGGGCCCGCAATTGCGGCCGCAAATCCTCCTCGCCCAACACCCGCAGCGCCTTGATATAGGGCCGACCAAAGCCCGAGCAGTCCGCAGCAATCTCCTCGCCATGGAATTGCAGGAGATCGAGGGGGCAGGACTGCAGGACCTTCTCCACCCACGACCTCTGGGCATTCACAAAAAGGCCAACCGTGCTCACAAAGGGCGGTAATGCCGCCAGGATGGCAGCAGCGGCCTCCACTCCAACGGCCCGGGGACTGGGGGGGTAAAAGACCAGGCCAATGGCATCCGCTCCCGCCTCGGCAGCCGCCAGGGCATCATCCATCATAGTAATACCGCAAATCTTGATTCGCACCATTAAGGGATTCTAACATCTGCGCCCTTGCGGGAACATGGCCCAGACCAGGGCTCGGCTCCAGGGTCATCCGGCAAAGGGCAGGGCCGGATCAATGGGCAAAGCAAAGGCGTCGGGATAACGCGGCGCCACAAAATAGAGGCCGCCGGGGGGTGCGGTCGTGCCCGCCAGGCGCCGGTCGCGACTGGCGAGGACCTCCGCAGCCCAACTGACGGGCCGCTCCCCGGCACCAATGGCGATGAGCACACCGGCCAGATTACGCACCATGTGATGCAAAAAGCCATCGGCTTCGGCATCGATAATCACCTGTTCGCCCCGGCGCGACACTTGTAACAGGCGAAGCTCGCGAACCGGCTGCCGGGCCTGACAGGCAGCGGCCCGAAAGGCCGAAAAATCATGCGTGCCCAGCAACGATCGGGCCGCCGCCTGCATCCGCTCCACCTGCAGAGGCCGATACACCCAGGCATAATGCTGGCGAAACAGCGCCGGGCGCTGGCGGCGGTTGAGAATGACATACCGGTAGCGGCGTGCCGTGGCCGAAAAACGGGCGTGAAAGGCGGTCTCCACCGGCCGGGCCCAGCGGATGCTCACGGCCTCGGGCAAATACACGCTCCCTCCCCGCACCCAGGCGCTTTCGGGCCGATCAACCGTCGTGTCAAAATGCGCCACCTGACAGAGGGCATGAACGCCCGTGTCGGTCCTTCCGGCCACCACCACTTCCACAGCTTGCTGAGCTATTCGCGTCAAGGCCGTTTCGACGGCCGCCTGCACACTGGCCTGCCCCACCTGCCGCTGCCATCCGCAAAAGCCGCTGCCATCATACTCGATACCCAGGGCCCAGCGAAAAACGGACGAGTCCGAACGCGTGCTGCCCGCCGCCATCGGGGTAACTAAAGGGCCGCCAGCAACTGCCGGGCTTCCCCCTGCTGCTCGCTGCTGCCTTCCTTGGCGACCTCTTCCAGCAACTCCCGCGCCGACTCCCCATCGCCCATTTCCATGTAGGCCTTGGCGAGATCCAGTTTGGTTCCCACCGCGTCCCAGTCCAGGGCACTGGCTTCGCCGACGATCTCCCCCCCCTCGACACCGGCCGGAACGGAAACGGCTGCCGGCTCTGCGGCAAGGGAAAGCCCTTCGCTGCGCGCCGGCGCCTCATCCAAGGCACGGAATTGCTCGTCAATGGAGCGCAACAGGCGCTCCTTTTCCGCCGCCGAAAAGCGCAGGGCTTCCTCTTCGGCTGCTGCTCCCTCGGCAGGAGGAGGAGCCGCTTCGGCGGTTTTTTCGCCAAAAGCCGCGCCGAGGTCGAATTCGAGTACATCCGCCGGCGCAGCGGCCGGATGCTCTGCCACCTCCGGGGAAGATGCCGGGACCATCTCCGGAGCAGCGGCATGGCCCTCTCCGGGAACGACTGTGCCTCCCGGGGCCGGTGCCGCCTCTTCCGGAGCGGCGAAGAGCGAATTACCCGGGAAGAGCTGCGCACCCTGTGCCGCGACCTCTTGCCAGGCGCTATTGTGTGGCCCAAAGCGCCCACGCATCCGCTCGGCCAGTTCCAGGTAGTCGTCACGACGGTCCATGCCGGCATAGACATCGAGCAGTTTTACATAGAGATCCTTACGCCGGGGTGCATCTTCCAGGGCCTCGGAGAGGACGGCCGCCGCCTGTTCCGCTTTCCCATAGGTGAGGTACATATCGGCCTGTTCCACCGGGTCCACATCCACAATCTCTTCTACCGGCTTTTCCACCGGGGTGGGCAGGGGTGCCGGCGGCGCTACGGCCGGCGCCGCGGCGACAGCGGCCGACGCCACAGCCGCGGGTATTGGCGTGGGTTTCGGTGCCGGTGCCGGTGCCGGTGTTACGGCGACCGTTGCCCTGGATGGAGTGGGCGGAACGGCCGGGCTCGGAACCGATGCCATAGCCGTCATTTTCTGGGAGATTTCACGTTGCCGTTTTTCGCCCTGCTTCTGCCGCCCATACAGCCACAGGAAAAGCAGGAGCAGCAATACGTTACCGCCCAGCGAGGCCCACAAGAGCGGATTGAATGGATTCGCCACCGCGCTCTGTTCTTTGGCCAAGGCACCGAGTTGCGCTCCCTGGCTGGCGATGAGCCGCTCTTCCGCGGCGAGCCGATTGCCCAGGGACTGCACCTGCGCCGCAAGGGTGCCATTTTCCTTCACCAAGGCGGCGGTCCGCTGCTGCAATTGGCCAAGGAGGATGTCCGCAGCGGCGCTGGTGGCCGAGGCCGTAGGGGCAAGGACGGCCGCTGCCGGTGCGCTGGACAGCACCAGATGCGTGGCCGGCCCCGCCTTGCCAGCGGGCGCCGCAGCGGCCGGCTGGACAGCAGGTGCAGCGCGCTGTCCGGCGAGGAAGGCCGTTGCCTGAGCCGGCGCCATGCCCTGCACCTGCCCCAGGGTGGGAACACGCAAGATGCTGCCAGCGTACAGATAAGATGGATTACCGTTTTTGAAGGCCGCGGGGTTGGCCTTGATCAGCGCCGCCATGACCTGATCGATGGTTACGGCATTGCTACGGGTGATGGACTGGGCGATTTGAAAGAGGCTTTGGTTATTCCGTACCGGCCCGTATCGCTTTACCCCGGCCCAGCCGTAAACCAGGGGCGCAACTGCTGCGGGGCGCGGTGTGGGGGCCGCATACGCGGGAGCCCCTTGCGCGCGCTGGGGTTCGGCAGCAGACGGCGCGGCGGCGAGATAGTTGCCCAGACTGCTCCGTGCCGTGTACTCGCGCACGATGCGCCCGCCGGACCAGTCGAGTTGGACGAGGAAGGATAGGGTGGGCGTGGGCAGGGGCACGGGGCTGGTGATCAGGACCGCCGGATGCTGGTCGGTACGGACCTGGAAATGCCAGTGCTCCAGCCCTTGGGCCACGGGTAGATGGATCATGGCAAAGGCGCTGCCGGACGCCAGGGATACCCGTACATCGCCGGCTTCCTGGGGCGTCAAGGAGCGGATGGGAATCTCGGCGCGGAAGGGTTCCCCTGGTGCAGACAGAACCTGCAGTTCTCCCAGCCCCACGGCCTGGGCCACTCCCGGCAGCAGGATTCCCACCCCGAGCAGGGTACGCAACCATTTTTTATCCATATTTCCTTCCTCTTTCGATGACGACCGCCCGATCAAGCCTGGTTCAGGTAACTCCGCAGCGCTATAAATAGTCGCGGATCAATATTTCCGCAATCTGAACGCTGTTGAGGGCCGCACCTTTGCGAATATTGTCCGCCACCACCCAAAAATTGATCCCCCGCTCATGGGAACAATCCTCACGAATACGCCCGACAAAGGTGGCGTCGTGGGTGGCAGCGTCCAGGGCGGTGGGCCAAATGCCCGCCGCAGGATCATCCATCACCGTCACACCGGGGGCCTTGGCGAGGAGGGCACGCACGCTTGCAGCCGATATTTTCCCCTTGGTGACCACATTGACGGCCTCGGAATGTCCGTAAAAAACCGGGACGCGCACACAGGTAGCGGTCAGGGCAATGTCCGGTAATTCCATGATTTTACGGGTTTCCCACAGCATCTTCATTTCTTCCTTGGTATAACCGTTGTCTTGGAAGACATCGATTTGCGGCAGGCAGTTGAAGGCGATGCGTTTGGGGAAGACCTCGCAGACCGGATCCTGGTGCGTATAAATCGCCATGGTCTGCGCACCCAACTCGTTGATGGCGCGCCGCCCGGCGCCGCTCACCGCCTGATAGGTGGCCACCACCACCCGTTCGATGCCGACGGCATCGGCAATGGGTTTGAGGGCCAGCAGCATCTGGATGGTGGAGCAATTGGGGTTGGCAATAATGTTGTGGCGGCGATAATCGGCAATACGCTGCGGGTTCACCTCCGGCACCACCAGCGGGATCTCGTCGTCGTAGCGGAACTGCGAGGTATTATCAATGATCACGCAACCGGCCGCCGCGGCTTTGGGGGCATATTCGGCACTAATCTTGGCCCCCGCCGAAAAAAGGCCGATGTCGACCTGCGACCAGTCGAAATCCGCCGCATCGTGCACCGTATGGTAGTGGCCGCGAAACAGTGACTTGCTGCCGGCGGAGTGGCTGCTGGCCAAAAGGAAGAGTTGATCGACCGGGAATTGGCGTTCCTGGAGGATCTCCAGCATCGTTTCCCCGACGGCGCCGGTAGCGCCGAGAATGGCAACGTTGTAATTTCGTTTTTTCATCGTATTCCTTCATCAATCTGCGCCAGTGCGGCGACGACTGCCTGGCCCATGGCCCGGGTCCCCAACAGATGCGTTCCGGGGCTCGCAATATCCACCGTCCGATAGCCGCTGTCGAGCACCCGCAGCACCGCCCGCTCCACCCGCTCGGCCCAGGCCTCGGCCCCCAGGGAATAACGCAACATCATGGCCACCGAAAGGATGGTGGCCAGGGGATTGGCCTTGTCCTGGCCGGCGATGTCCGGCGCCGATCCATGGATGGGCTCGTACATAGCCCGCCCCTCCCCCAGGGAAGCCGAGGGCAGCATGCCGATGGACCCCGTAAGCTGGCTTGCCTCGTCAGAGAGAATGTCGCCGAAGATATTGCCCGTAAGCAGCACGTCAAACTGCGCCGGGGCGCGGATCAACTGCATGGCGGCGTTGTCCACATACATATGGCTCAGGGTCACATCGGGGTACTCCCGTGCCACTTCCGTAACGACCTCCCGCCAGAGGCGGGTGGTTTCCAGGACATTGGCCTTGTCCACCGAGCACAACCGTTTGCGCCGCCCCTGGGCCGCCCGAAAGCCCACGTGGGCGATACGGCGGATCTCTGCTTCATCGTACACCATGGTGTTGAAGGCGCGCCGCAAGCCGTCGGGGCCCGTCTCGCTGCCCCGGGGCTGGCCGAAATAGATATCCCCGGTGAGTTCGCGTACCACCAGGATATCCACATCCCGGACCAGTTCGGGCCGCAGCGGCGATGCATCCAGGAGCTGGGGAAAGATCTGCACCGGACGCAGATTGGCGTATAGATCCAGGCCCTTGCGGAGACGCAGCAGACCCTGCTCCGGACGCTGGGCGGGCGGCAGGGCGTCCCATTGGGGACCGCCCACGGCGCCGAGGAGGACCGCATCGGCCTCCAGGGCCATCTGTAGGGATTCCGGGGGCAGCGGGTCGCCGCACCGATCAATGGCCGCCCCCCCCACGGCTCCCTCCATGCACTGCAGATGCAGGCCCGCGGCCGTATTGACCGCATCCAGTACCAGGCGCGCGCTGGCGACAATCTCCGGGCCAATGCCGTCGCCGGCAAAAATGGCGATTTTCTTCATGCCAGATCCTTTTTCATGACAACGCGAATAATATAGGGATTTTCTTTTCCCGGCTCGGGATTTTCGGGGATATGGGTAAAGGGATAAACCCCGGCGCCCAGGCCAAAGTCATCGGCCCCGACAATGCGGCGCTGAGGCCCTGTGGCTTGTTCCGGATGGATCAGGGCGAAGCTCACCCCGGCCGCCCCTTCGCGCCGGCGTGCGGCCTCCAGATACATGCGCCGGGTGATTTCTCCGTGCAAGACCCGAAAAAAACGCGCCACCGTATCCACGGGAACGCCAAAACGCGCTTCCAGCCCGGCCTCTGCCTCCAAGCGCTGGGCGCTGCGGCGCGGCAAATCGCGCAGGAAATCTCCCGCCCGCGCCGTCGTCAAGAGCAAGGCCCGCAGCTCCGCATTCTCGGCCAGTTCGCCAAAGCCGTTATAATGGGCAATAAACAAGGGTTCCGGCAAAGGCAGTTCTGCCACCCGTTCCTGGGGCGGTATGCCCGCATCCACCACTACACCGGCCGGGGCCCGGGCCGGATCATTTTTCCCGCGCAACCAATCCCACATGGAGTTCTCCCGATTCCCAGCGGAACCTATTTGTGAAAGGATAACATGAACTCTTTTTTCACGGCAGAAGGGGTGCCATGGCGGCTCCGTTCATCCTAACCGCGCTGGAACCGAAACAGCGGAACAGCGGCATTCCATGAATACCCCATTGCCCATTACGGGTCTCATTCTCGCTGGAGGCGCCGGGCGGCGTATGGGCGGCGCGGATAAAGGCTGGCTGTCCTGGCACGGCCAGCCCTTGATCGATCAGGCCTTGCACCGCCTCAAAGGGCAGGTTGCGGAGATCGCCATCAGCGCCAACCGCAATCTTGATCGCTATGGTCAATGGGGTTATCCGGTGCTCACGGATCCCCAGCCCGGCTTCCAAGGCCCTCTCCTGGGTCTCTTGGCAGGCCTGCAGGCGGCGCGGCAACCCTGGTTGCTGAGCCTCCCTGTGGACAGCCCCGCCCTTCCCGAGGATATCGTGGCGCGCTTTTGGGAGGCTCGGGAGCAAAGCGAACTCGTGGTGGCGCGCAGCGAGACCCACTGGCAGGCGGTGCTCTGCCTGTGCCGGAGCGGGCTTGCCCCCCACTTGCGTCATTATCTGGAAGGAGGAGGGCGCCGGGCCCAGGACTGGTTTCGCGATCTCGACTATCGCGCCCTGATCCTGCCGGCAGAGAATTTCCGGAACTGCAACCGCCCCGAGGATCTGGAATGATTGCGCTTGGCATTGTAGGATATAGCGGAAGCGGAAAAACCACCCTGCTCTGCGCGGTCCTGCCCCTGCTGCGGCAAAAGGGTATGCGCCTGGCTGCGGTGAAAAGCACCCATCACGACGTGGAATGGGATCAGCCCGGCAAGGATAGTTACCGGCTGCGGGAAGCGGGTGCCGAGACCGTACTCCTCACCGGCCCCCAACGCTGGTTCATGGCCCGCCAGGCACCCGTGGCGGCAGGACTCGGGGAATTGCTGGAGGCCCTGGATCCCGCGACGGATCTGGCGCTCGTGGAAGGATGGAAGGCCCTGCCCATCCCCAAGATCGAGGTCCACCGCCCGGCCCACGGTAAGGCCTTGCTGGCCCCGGGCGATGCGCGGATCCTGGCGGTGGCCAGCGATGGACCCATTCCCGGCGACCGGCGGCGGCTGGACCTCAATGCGCCGCGGTCGGTAGCCGAATTTATCTGGCATTGGTACTCAAAGGAGCAAGCAAATGGCCCATTGCGGCAGCGATAACGAGCACGACCCCAACGCCCGAAGCGTTACAGCGGCCACCACCGCCATCCTGGCCGCGAGCCTCCCGGTCCAGGATCGGGAGTCCCTCCCCCTCTACGCTGCCCTGGACCGGGTTCTCGCCGAAGATGTTTTGGCCCCCGCAGATGTGCCTGCCTGGCCCAATTCCGCCATGGACGGCTATGCCCTCCGGAGTGAGGACCTGGGGTCGGCACGCCGCGTCATCGGCAAGGCCTTTGCCGGCCATCCCTTCACCGGTCGCGTGGGGCCCGGTGAATGCGTGCGCATCATGACCGGCGCCGTGCTTCCCGAGGGAGCGGATGCCGTACTGATTCAGGAGCAGGCAGAGATCCATGCCGACATGGTCACGCCCAGCGCCCCGGTGGCGGCGAAGGCCAACGTCCGCTTCGCCGGGGAAGACTTGCGCCAAGGCGCCATCGCCTTCCCTGCCGGCACTCTTCTGCGTCCCGCCCGGTTGGGGGTCCTCGCCGCCCTCGGCGTGAGCGAGGTCTCCGTATATCGCCGTCTGCGCGTCGCCTTCTTTTCCACCGGCGATGAGTTGCGCCCCCTCGGGGCAACCCTGGGTAGCGGCCAGATCTATGACAGCAACCGCTATACCCTGCACGCCATGCTCAGCCGCCTGGACTGCGAGGTCTTCGACCTGGGGCGCGTCGCCGATGAACCTGCGGCCCTGGAAGCTGCCCTCCAACAAGCCGCCGGCATGGCGGACATGGTCATCACCACGGGTGGCGTCTCCGTGGGCGATGCCGATTACATCTCGGGCCTGTTGCAGAGCCTGGGCCAAGTCAACTTCTGGAAAATCAACATGAAACCAGGCCGGCCCCTGGCCTTCGGCCAGCTCGGCGCAGCCACCTTCTTTGGCCTGCCCGGCAACCCGGTATCCATGATCGTCACTTTTTACCAATTTGTCCGGCCGGCCATCCTCAAGCGCATGGGCAGTCTGGGGCCCTGGCTGCCCCTTACCCTGCGCCTGCCCCTGGCCGAGGCCCTCAGGAAGAAGCCCGGCCGTACCGATTTCCAGCGCGGCCGGCTGCTCCGCAGCGAAACCGGTTTGCAGGTGGCCGGTGTCGGTGCCCAGTCCTCCCATATCCTAAGTGGCATGGCCCATGCCGACTGCTTCATCGTCCTTCCGGCCGAAAGCGCCGGGGCAGCGGCGGGGGAATGGGTGGACGTCCAGATCCTGGAGGGGCTGGTATAACCTGGATCGGCAGTTGGCAGGATCAGGGTGCGACAGGGCCCTTCAGGCGCTGCCCTCAATCCCGGCCGTGGCGCGGCTGGTAGGGTGTTGCGTGACCAAGGTGAAAACGGAAATTTTGCGCATAAAGCGCCGCCAGGGGCGGGTTGCCACGCAAAATCAGCAGGTTTTCCGCATTGGACTGCTCCGCCGCCTTGCTGAAATTGAAGCTGCCCGTGATGACCGTCCCCCCATCGATGATCATCACCTTGTTGTGGGCAATGGCATGCTGGTCGTCGATGTAGACCGGCACCCCTTGGTTGGCAAAGAAATCGGCCTCGGAATACTGCTGGGTACGCTGACTCTTGTCCAGCAGGACGGTCACCTGCACCCCGCGTTTCGCCGCGGCGAGCACTGCCTTGGCAATGGGCGCGCTGGTGAAACTATAGGCCTGCACCCAAAGCCGCTGCCGCGCCTCTCCCAGCGCCGCAACGATGGCCGCCGTCGCACCGCCTGACGGCGAAAAGGCCACCTGGATGCTGCCCATGGCAGGTACCGTGGTCGGTGAAGCCGGTACATTGGCCGTCGCCGCCGACCAGCGCTCCGCCACCGCCGTCCTGGCCGTCGTCCACCAGTCCTCGGCCGGGGCCGACCCGGACATGCCCAGGATGACCAGGACCAAAGCAATAGTACAGCGTCCATGGCCATGGCAGCGCATCATCCGGCACCGGATCGGATATGCAGCGAAAAAATTGCCCGCTGTCCATGGCGAGGTCCCTGCATTTCGCATCCCTGGCATCCCGAATCCGTATGGGGCACTTCCCAAACGCCAAGCACCTTACCCCGGCGACGGAAACGCAAATGGACAAACCGAAACGTTCCCATCACGCCATTCCTGCTATGGACGAGGTGGAATGATCTCTCTGACCGGCAGTTTGGCGTTGGCCGGATTGCTTCTGGCCGCCGCTACCGCCTCATCGCGGGTCGCATGCTTGGAGAAGCCATAGATCACACCAGCGTCGCGGCTCACCCGAAACTTCCAGAGAGGCGCGCCGTTCATTTTGACGGGATAAACTTCGATGCAGGATTCCATGGTTTCCTCTCTATCGTGATCGTCAACTTTATAGCCGGATAAGACGAAAGGCAAGGTCTGATCAGGAACAGAAAACAAAATAGATCAATAAAATACAACGAATGAGTGGCGGAGGCGGTGTCCCCCGTTTCCCGTGTTTATTACGTTTCAGTATTTTTCACTATGCACACTAATAGTCGGCAATCAGCCCATGGCGGTTGTCCATGAGCACATGCCCAAGATAGGCCAAACGAGAAACCTCTCCAGCGCTTTTCTTGTACAGGCGCGCATCGGGGTCGGTCACGGAGGCATGGGTGTCATTTGTTCCGGGAATAGGTAGCTGAACAACCTCTGCGTTTCCACCTTCGCACCGCGCATCCCTTCGACCTCCTGCTTCCGTATCTCCCGCAATTATACCAGAGACTTTTCAGCAACCTCCTAAATCCACTCCAACGCGTTCGTAGTGCCACTCGCCGATTGCGCTCCGCAACCATCGATATTTTTGGGGAATTTATTAGAGTTCCAACTTGGACTAAGAATCGGGCTCCGGTGGCCGCCGCCAATGGGATCGGCAGAGAATCTTGGCGGAGTCACAACGGTCGCGGTACTTCTGGGCGATACCCCGGATTTCCTCCAGGAGTCCTGCTGAGAGAGTGACGGGCTCCAGCCCCAGATTCCGCAGGCCCTGATTGGCCACCCGCAATTCGTTCTCGGCCTGCTCGTTGCGGGGATTATCCACAAATGCCACAGGGATATCGGTCAGGGTATGGATCAATCGCGCCAAATCCCGAACACGGTGGGTCTCGGTGGTCTGATTGAAGACCCGGACCCGCTCACCAATCTCCGGGGGGTGATCGATGGCCAATTCGATGCAGCGGACGGTATCGCGGATGTGGATGAAGGCCCGGGTTTGCCCGCCCGTGCCATGGACCGTCAGCGGATGGCCCACCGCCGCCTGCATGAGGAAACGGTTGAGCACCGTGCCAAAATCGCCGTCATAGTCGAAGCGATTGATGAGCCGTTCATCCAACTGCGTCTCCGCCGTCTCCGTCCCCCAGACCACGCCCTGGTGCAAGTCAGTGATTCGCAATCCGTCGTTCTTGTTGTAGTAGTAGAAAAAGAGCTGATCCTGGGTCTTGGTCATGTGATAGATGGAGCCGGGATCCGCGGGATAAAGAATTTCCGTTTCTTCGCTTTCCTCGCAGTCCGGCGAGACCAACTTCACCTTTTGGTAGCCCTCGGGCAACTGGAAGCGGGAGGTTTTGTAACCATAGACTCCCATGGTCCCGAGATGTACCAGGTGGCAGTGGGCTTCCAGTCCGCATTCCACCAGGGCGCACAGCACGTTATGGGTGGCGTTGAGGTTGTTGTCCACCGTATAGCGCTTGTGCCAGGGAGATTTCATGGAATACGGGGCGGAGCGCTGTTCCGCGAAATGGACGATGGCATGGGGGCGCCAACGCCCGAGGAAATCCAGGAGTGGCTCATAATCCTTGGCAATGTCCATGGCGGTGAACCCAATCCGCCGCCCGCTGAGGGTTTGCCATACCTGCAAACGTTCCTCCAGGGGCCGGATAGGCGTCAGGGATTCCACTCCGAGTTCGCGATCCTGCCGCCGGCGGACGAAATTGTCGAGGATGTGAACCTCGTGGCCCCGACGGGAGAGGTACAGGCTGGTGGGCCAGCCGCAAAAGCCATCTCCACCCAGAATCACGATCCGCATATCTCGTTTTCTTCCTATACGACGTCTTGCCGTGGGAAAGCATTCAGCGAATCGGGACGCGCCGGTACCAGCAGGGACGCAAATACCTCCGTGCAGCGGCGCCAGTCATGGGCCAGCGCCGCAGTCCGGCAGGCATCACGGGAAACGGACAAGGCGGCCAGGGCGGCCTTGCCCAAGTCTTCATCCAGATAACCGTTGATCCCATTCTCGACCACGGCCTGGGGACCCACCACCGGATAAGCGGCGACCGGAACGCCGCAGGCGTTGGCCTCGTAGAGGACCAGTCCCAGGGTGTCGGTGCGGCTGGGAAAGACCATCACGTCAGCGGAAGCCAAGTGGCGCGCCAGCGTCTCCCCCCGCATCAATCCGAGAAAATGCACCTCGGGGTAGCGTCTTTGCAAATCCGCGCGGAGGGGCCCATCACCGATCACGTGCTTGCTGCCGGGCAAATCCAGACGGAGGAACGCCTCGACATTTTTTTCCACCGTCACCCGACCGCAATACACGAAGGCCGGACGGGGACCGGGCAGATGGGCGAGACGTTCCTCCTCCGGCAAGGGCCGAAAGAGTTCCCCATCCACACCGCGTGGCCACAAGCACAGCCGATCCAGCCCCCGCTCCCGCAGCTCCTGGGCCAGGGCCGCATTGGAAACCAGAATACGATCCGCCGCCCCGTGGAACCAGCGCATGTAGGCGTACCCCCAAGACACGGGAACTGGGAATCGGGCGGCGACATATTCGGGAAAGCGGGTATGGAAGGACGTGGTGAAAATCCAACCCCGTTGCCGGCACCAATTGCGCGCGGCCAGTCCCAGGGGGCCTTCGGTGGCGATATGCACGGCATCCGGCAAAAACGCGCTGAAGGTCCTGCCGATACGGCGTTTGGGCGAGAGGGTCAAGCGAATTTCCGGATAGGTTGGGCAAGGGATACTGGCGCCCCCTTCGTTGGTGACCATCCGCACCTCATGGCCCAAATGGCGCAACTGGGTTGCCGTCTGGCTCAGGGTCGTCACCACCCCGTTCACTTGCGGGAACCAGGCGTCCGTCACCAAAGCAACCTTCATGGACAATCCGGTGCGCTTTGCGGCAGCCCGCGATGCGCCTGGCGCAGCCATGCCATGGGCACCCACGTCAGGGAAACAAGACCCTTCTGTTCATTCCACGTCGCCATCGCATGCAGTACCCGACCGTCACCCGCCATCGCCGCCTCGTGCTTTTCCCAAAAGTCCCCAGCGGCTTCTGCCAAAAGGCGGCCGGCCCAGGCGCCCGGCGACACGCCTTCGGTCGCCGCCCGCCAGGCCAAGGCTTCCATGACCGAGGCGGG
>NZ_RIZI01000156.1 GCF_003721225.1 Acidithiobacillus sulfuriphilus
TTCCATCGTCAAGCTGCGCACGTCGATTCTTTCCATACGTCAAATTATACCACGCTATGGTCTGGTATTTAAGGGCCATGTTAATAGCAGGGTCTGGAGCGGGAACGTATTTTTCAACACGAACGGAGCGAACATGATGCCGGCGAGAAACAGCACGGCAGACACCGCCACCATCGCTAGTGCCATTACGTAAAACGAGTAAACCACCGACAATATCCAAACCCCGAGGGCAAAAGTCGTATACATGTATACGACTTTTGCTAAGGAACCTCTGATCTGGCGTTTTGGTATACTGGCTGGCATCAGCGATGCGTAGGGGGATGGTATGTCCGGGCAGATGACCTTTGCGGAAGAACAGGATCTTTCCCGTCGGCGGAAGCAGACCAGGCGGGAGCGCTTTCTGGCGGAGATGGATGCGGTCGTTCCCTGGGCGCGCTTGGTGGCCTTGATCGAGCCCCATTATCCCCGAGGCGGTAGCGGCCGCAAGCCGATGCCGTTGGAGCGCATGCTGCGCATTCATTTTCTGCAGCAGTGGTATGCCTACTCGGATCCTGGCATGGAAGAAGCCCTCTACGAGATCCCGCTGCTGCGGCGATTCGTGGGTATCGATCTGGGCCGGGACTTCGTTCCCGATGAAACGACCCTCTTGAAATTCCGTCGTCTGCTGGAGCGGCGCGACCTTGCGCGCGCGATCTTCGAGGAAGTGCAGGTCGTCCTGCGGGAGAAAGGCTTGCTGCTGCAGGAAGGCAGGATGGTGGACGCCACCCTGATCCATGCGCCGAGTTCCACCAAAAACCGGGAACGGAAACGGGACCCGGAGATGAGCTCGACGAAAAAGGGGAATCAGTGGTACTTCGGGATGAAGGCCCATGTGGCGACGGATCTGCAAGGGATTGTCGAAGCGGTGGAGGTCACGGCGGCGAAGGTCCCGGACCACAAAGCCCTGGACGCCTTGCTGACGGGAGAAGAACAAGTCGTTCTGGCGGACCGGGGCTACGACTATCCCTCAGTCCACGAGCGCCTGGCCGCGCAGGGAACCCGGGACGCCGTGGCCTTGCGCCGCACTCCCGGGCAGAGGAAAGGTCTGGCGGCCCTGAAGCGCTACAACCGGAGTGTGGCCCGGATCCGTGCCTTGGGAGAGCACGCCTTTCGGGTGCTGAAGTGCCAGTTCGGCTACCGCAAGGCCCGCTACCGGGGTCTGTCCAAGAACGGCGCCCAACTCACCACGCTCTTTGCCCTGGCCAATCTCTACCTGCTGCGGCGTCGCCTGCTGGCTGCCTGAGGCGTACTGCGCCCAAAATCCGCCCCAAGGGGCAGAATGGACGGGATCTCGCCCACAAAATCGCTGAATGGGCCTATTTCGGGCAAATGCGCGGGGAGAAATCGGCGTTTTCATGCCTGATCAGGGGTTCCCTAACGTATATTGAATGGCGCAATCGCCGTATAACTCAGCGTTGAGTGCCATATAGCAAGTGAAGATAAATTATAACCAATTGATCCTAAAATGTTTCATCTTTATTGTGCTCCATGCCATATCTGCAAACAAGGCAGTTCGCAGGATCATCAATTGCTACATAGGGACATGTTTACACAAATCCTACGCTGTCTCAATGACTGCATTGGCCGAACTCCGGTAGTTCGTGGTGCCATCACCGTAACGTCCGCCTCTGGTCGATATTACTCGTTCTGTGCCCGGAGGTGAATGGCTGTTTCCGCTGCATACTTGTCGCTCACATGCGCTTCTATTCAACCATGTTTTGCACAAAACAGCATTGCATCAGGGGGCACCATGTCAACCATATTTTGGAAATAGCCTATTCTTTCAGCGCCATCAAGAGCGCCGACCGGAGTTTCATGTTCTCCGCCTCCGCGGGCGTGTCCTCGATGGCGTCCCATACGCTTTCATGCCACATGTGCGTCATATTTCTGTATCGCGTCTAAGGCAGTTTGCATGGACATGCGTGTCACAGCGAGATCGTAATCGCTTTGCAGGCCTACCCAGAAACCGTCGCTCATCCCAAAAAACCGGGACAGACGCAGGCCGGTGTCCGGGGTAACGGCCCGCTTTCCCATCACGATCTCTCCGATACGGCGCTGCGGGACGCCGATTTCCTTGGCCAGACGGTACTGGGTGATGCCCATCGGTTTCAGAAAGTCTTCCAGCAGGATCTCTCCGGGATGAATGGGGGCAGACCGACCCGCGCGCGGATCCGCCACGTCGGAAAAATCCATCTTTTCGATCTCTTCCATGCGAATGCTCACGATACACCTCCATCCATCAGTGATAATCCACGATCTCCACGTCCCAGGCGTTGCCGTCACGCCAGACAAAGCAAATCCGCCACTGCTCATTGATGCGCATGCTCCATTGGCCACTGCGGTCGCCGGAGAGTTTCTCCAGGCGGTTGCCTGGCGGAACAGCCAGATCTTCGATCCGGCCCGCGCGATGCAATTGCGCCAGTTTGCGTAGCGCCACCCGCAACAGTTCTGCTCCAAAGCGGCGTACCTGCCGGCCGGCGAAGACTGCGGCGGTTTGCTTGTCGGCAAAGCTCATGATCATCGGTGAATACTAACGTGCTCCAATAGTAATATCAAATCGCCATGTCCGTTGGCCCCGCTCTTCGCATGATGGATAGCCAACTTCGCGGCAGATAGGAAAACGGTTTTGGCGTCATGCGTTGCGTACCCCTCGTTGGGTATAGTGGACCCTGGATTTGAGACAAGGGTTAAGCTATCGTCTGGCAAGGAGAAGACGATGAGCGTGGGCAAGAGGAAGATGTCCGGGTCGGCATTCAAGGCCAAGGTAGGGCTGGAGGCGATCCGAGGGGTGAAGACGGTCAATGAGATAGCCCAAGAGCATGGAGTGCACCCGTCTCAGGTGGCACAGTGGAAACGGTCTATCCGGGAACAGGCGGGGTGGAGCGGGATTCAGGTTGAAGCGCGCATGTTCAAAGAAGCCAATTGGGAGCACTACCGAGAAGACGAGGTCGAGCGGCTCGACCGGGCGGCTGAAGCTCTATTTGGTCAGTTCCAAGACACATCGGTTCGCTGAGTGACCGCAGTCGTGCGCATTATTGCAACGGCCGCTTCTGGCCGGTGATAGCTCTCTCCCCAAGCTGGGTGTGAATGCCCGCTCCCGCTGCATCACCGACCATTCGCCGGGCAAACTGCCAGCCCAGGCTGTCTGCTGTGAGGCACGGAGAATGACTAGGTACGTAGCACCTGGTAGCAGGGTTCAAGGAATGGCGCAAAAAAGCTCATGCCGCGTAGGCGGCTGGTTGTAGACGCCAACATCCTGATTCGTGCTGTCTTGGGGCGGCGAGTACGATTGATCATCGCCGATGCATGTGACAGGGGCAGTTTCTATGTGGCCGAAGCAAATTATCACGAAGCCAAGCACTACTTAACAGAATTGGCCCCCGCCCGGGGATACCCGAAGTGGTATGGCGGGACGCGTTAGATACGCTCATGGCGGCCGTACAGTTGATTGGCCAGGAAACATTGTCGCCTGTAGAAATTGCCGCAAAAGCCAGAATTGCCCGGAGAGACGAACGGGATTGGCCGGCGGTGGCAGCGTCCCTGCTGCTGGATTGTCCGATCTGGACGGAAGATCAAGATTTCTGTGGCGCCGGTGTGGCAACCTGGACGACGGAAACCATATCCATATATCTCGATAGCCGCTGAAGGCTGCCCGGCCGCCATTAGGTGCTGATCGGCGGCACCAGACCGCGCAGATGCGCCTTTTCTTGTGGCCCGCGCTTTCTTACACTGTGGGGATACATTCATAAGGAATCTTCATGCGCGCCAGTCAATTGTTCATGCCCACCCTCAAGGAGACTCCCGCCGAGGCGGAGTTGGTCAGCCATCAGCTTTTGCTGCGTGGCGGTTTTATCCGGCGTCTGGCCTCGGGGCTCTATACCTGGCTGCCCCTGGGGCTGCGGGTGCTACGCAAGGTGGAGCGCATCGTGCGCGAGGAAATGGACCGTTGCGGGGCGCAGGAGGTCTTGATGCCGGTGGTGCAGCCGGCGGAGCTGTGGCAGGAGTCGGGGCGTTGGGAGCAGTATGGGCCGGAGTTGCTGCGCATCCATGACCGCCATGACCGGGAGTTTTGCCTGGGGCCGACCCATGAGGAGGTGGTGACGGACCTGCTGCGCCGCGAAATTCACTCCTATCGGCAGCTTCCCATCAACGTCTATCAGATCCAGACCAAGTTTCGCGATGAGATCCGCCCGCGCTTCGGGCTGATGCGCGGGCGGGAATTCGTCATGAAGGATGCCTATTCCTTCCATCTGGAGGCGGCCTCCCTGGAAAGCACCTATGAGGCGATGTTTGCCGCCTACACCCGCATCTTTACCCGTCTGGGGCTGGACTTCCGGGCGGTGGAGGCGGATACGGGGGCCATCGGCGGCAAGCGTTCCCATGAATTCCATGTCCTGGCCGACTCCGGCGAGGATGCCATCGTCTTTTGCCACCACTGCGATTATGCCGCCAACCTGGAGCTGGCCCAGAGCCGCCTGCCGGACGAAGCGCCGGAGGCGCCCTTGCCGGCGGAACAGGTGCCTACTCCGGGCATCCGCAGCGTGGCGGCCCAGGCCGAGATGCTGAAGATCTCCACGGCACGGATCGTCAAGACCGTGCTGGTGATGGCCGATGAGAAGCCGGTCCTGCTCCTGCTGCGCGGCGATGATGAACTCAATCTGGTCAAGGCGACCAACGCCCTGGCGGCCAAAAGCCTGCGCCTGGCCAGCCAGGAGGAGACCGAGGAGGCCTGCGGCGTGCCGGTGGGTTTCATCGGGCCCAAGGATCTGCCCCGCGATCTGCCCATCCTGGCCGACCATCACGCCCTCACGGTGCAGAATTTCAGCACCGGCGCCAACGTCGCCGACCTGCACTGGATCAATCTCCACTGGGGGCGGGACCTGCCCCTCGCCGCGGCGGCGGACTTGCGCAGCGTGCGGGCGGGCGAACCTTGTCCGCGCTGCGCCTCAGGCACCCTGGGGATCCGCCGGGGCATCGAGGTGGGGCATGTCTTCCAGCTCGGCGAGCGTTACAGCAAGGCCATGAACATGACGGTGCTGGATGAAACCGGCCGGGACCGCACGGTAACCACGGGTTGTTACGGCATCGGCGTGTCGCGCGTGGTGGCGGCGGCGGTGGAACAGCATTTTGATGACCGCGGCATCCTCTGGCCAAGGGCGCTGGCGCCGTTCACAGTGGGCATTGTCGCCATCAACGGAAGGAAATCGCCGGACGTGGCCGCCGCGGCGGAACTGCTTCATAACCAACTGGAAGCGGCGGGTTATGCCGTGCTCCTGGACGATCGCGACGAGCGTCCCGGCGTGCAGTTCGCCACCATGGACCTCATCGGCCTGCCCCATCGGGTCGTGGTGAGCGACAAGGTGCTCGCCCAGGGGGTCTTCGAGTACCGCGACCGGCGCGGCACGGACAACGTGCACCTCAGCTACGAAGAATTGCTCACTCAACTCAAGGGAGGGGAGCCGTCATGAACCCCGATAATTTTCAGCATATCCTGGCCGCCGTCGATTTTTCCGCGGCGGCGCTGCCGACAGCGCAGATGGCCGCCCGCGAAGCGGCCTTGCACGGTGCGCAATTGACCTTGATCCACATCGTCAATCCGCAGATCGTCACCCTGCAGCTCCCGGAAGATATCCTGCCGCCCATGCTGGACATGCGCGGCCGTTTGCTGGAACTGGCACAAAAGGAGATGACCAAGCTGGCGGCCAAACTCCCGACCCTGACGCCGCCCCTGGACTGGGCGGTGGAGGAGAGCGCCGACCGCATGGGCATGGCGGTCATCCACTGGGGTGCGACCCATGGGGTGGACCTCATCGTGGTCGGCAGCCATGGCCACGGGGCCATTGGCCGACTGCTCTTGGGCTCCGTGGCCAACGATATCGTGCATCATGCCCGGTGTCCGGTGCTGGTGATGAAGGTGAAAACGGAATAAGCCCCTCTAGATTCAGGGGGCGCGGCACCCGGCGGCGCCCCTCCCGGCAAGCCTGGGCGGATCGCCTCGGCCCGCATCCTTCCCCGCATTACCCTGGCATGGAATGCCGCGCCACCTGTTCCGCCCACTGGCCGACGGCCTTGGCAAAGGCCCTGCTCACCCGGGTCATGGCCAATGCCCCGCCATCGGGATTGGCAGGGATGGCAGGGGCGCGGAAAGCAAAGCGCTGCTGCCCAAGGACCTGGTAGTTCTGGGCATCCACCAGGGTGGCCTCCCCCGCGACTTGCGCAACTCCCTGACGGGGAGCGGAGAAGTCGAGGGTGAAGTCGTTCAGCCGTACCTGCAGGAGCAGCTTGGCCTTGCCCGTGCTGGTGGGGGCCAATACCGCCTGCCACTGCCCCCCATCCATAAGCTGGCCCTGGAGCAGATCCCCCATCATCTGTGCTGGTGTGCCCACCCAGCGGGCGTCCCGGTAGTACAATGCCTGCTGCGGGTTCTCATAGAGCAGACGGTAATGGAAATCATGGCCTTGCAACCATTCCGGAGCCGTCACAGGGGCTAGGCGCAGGACTGGAAGGATGGCGGCCGCCGTCCGGCCTTGGAGGGTGCTGGCAGCGGAAGGCCCGGTGGCGGCCGCCGGCACAATGCTGTAGGGCACCCGCCAGGGGCCCGTCGTCGCACAGGCCGAGAGCAGGAGTACCGCTGACAGCACGGCGCCGCGGCGCCAAAAATGCCGACCGTTCATGACCCTCCTCCCCCATGAAATCCCCTCTCCCCCGGTCCGGGGGGCGGGGCCTTGGCGCCGTACAGGAGCGACTGCGGCGAGCGCTGCAAGGACTGGCTCAGGCCCTCCAGGGCTTCCGTGGTGCTGTTGAGGCGGCGAGTGAGGATCTCCAACTGGGGCAGGGTGCTGTAATTGAGGGTTTCCGTGACCTTTTCTCCGGAGCTGCCGAGGCCCTGAATGGACCGGGCGGCGGCACCCACATCGCGCAATGGACCGGTGGCGGATATGGTGAGCTGGTTGATGTTCTTCAGCATGCTTTGGCTCTCCTGCATGGTCGACTGGGTGGCGGCCACCACGGCGGGCAAGGCCTTGATGGTCGGCAGCAGGGCCGCCTCCAGTTGCACCAACTGCGCGCTGGCCGTGTCCAATTGCCGGATGGTCTGGGCGAGATGGCGGCGATTACTCGCATTCAGGGTGGCACTAAGACGCAATGCCAATTCGTTGCTCTGATTGACCAGGGACTCGCCCTTTCGCGACAGCACTTCGAGGAAGCTGGGGTGCATGGGAATCTGGCCGGGATGGAGGGTACTGGTGTGGACGGGGGCAAAGTTGGTGCCGGCGTCGCTCAGGGAAAGATAACTGAGTCCGGTCACCCCTTGCGGGGCCAGCTCGGCAAAAGTGGCACGGGTAACGGGCGTACCCTTGCTGACCGTGATCCGCACCAGGATCATGCGCGGATTCCGCGGGTCCAGGCCGATGGAGCGCACCTCGCCCACCCGGACCCCCTTGAAGCGCACCGGCGCCTGCTCCTGCAGACCCGCCACACTGTAGGGCGAGACGACGTCATAAATCAGGCCGGGCTGCCGGCCGTGGTGCATCCACAAGCCGGCAACGACCACCCCGATCCCCAACAGGGCCAAAAATGCGAGGGCCACAATGGCGTGAGCACGTCTCTCCAAACAACACTCCTCTGCCCATCGGCAGTCCAGCGGGCCATGACGCCCGTGCCAAGGCCCGAAGCACCTGCGGGCGGCGCATTACAATATGTGCAGCCGAACCTTGCGGGTAACGGTCCTTATTGGATCATAGTGCCAGGCGAGAAGCCAATACTTCCCGGAACAGGCCGCCTCAAGGCCATCTGGTCCGCCATCCACGGCGTAACCAGACCCAAGGCACGGAAAAAAAGCTGCTCGGGGAGCATAACCATCCGCCGCCTCCATTCACAGGCCCGATTGATATCCGGGATACTGTCCCCTACCCTCTTAATCCGACGAAGAACCGACGGTAACGATATAATCATCTCCATTTCTAGTGATAAAAATCCAGATCTGCCCGCCACCGCGCCGAACGCCGTGCTCCAGCAAATGATTCGGCACAGAAAGAAATCGGTTTTTCGTATCCCGCCAGAGAAATCACGGGTCTGGCATCAGCGTTATTTGCAAGCCATTGCACCTGATCACATGGAACTTTGCATGACAGGAAGCAGTCGGATATCCAGTAGGCAAAAAAGGAAGGCAGATTATTGCTGCAGCAACAAGCCACGCCGTTCCCCAGCCCATACTGACGAGGGAGGGTGGCCTTATTGCCACCGGCCCAGCGCGTCGGTGCCGGGTTTGTGCGCCGCCGCCAAGCTGCTTGATCAACGTCTCCTATACCCTAGGAGTCCCCCCCGCGCGTATTGGAAGGAAAGCACACCATGGCAGCAGCGAGCAAAGCCCCCAGCCCCGCCTGGCGCCATCCGGTCTGGTCCACCGCCAAAAAAGACCTCGTCGGCACCGCCCCCGGCCAGGCTCTGGTTCACCGTCGGCAAGGGCATTGTCACGAAGGTCTGTTATCCGCGCATCGACATCCCCCAGGTCCGGGACATGGGTTTGATCATTGCCGATGGCAAGGGTTTCTGGCAGGCGGTTTTGCCGGCACCGCCGCCGCCAGCCATTGCACCGACCCCGCCGAACGGCGCCGCCGTAGAAATCATTCGCTCCCCTCCCAACTCTTCCGATCCGTGAGCCCATACCCAGCCACCCCGGCATAAAATGCAGGCCGGCAATTTGACAAGTTCTGCTTCTTGAACTACTCAGTATATATTATTAGTTTTCCTACCAAGAGGAGGCCACATGGAGGTTTTAGCGAAAGATTCATCCGGTATCACCCTGCGTTTTGAGAAGAAAGATCTCAGCAATCTGGTTGAGCCGATCATCAAGAATGCCGAGCAATTCGGCAAGGAAACCCTGGATCTGGTTTATCTGCTCGCCGAGCAGGATTACCGGATAGACGATCATTTCCGCCAGCCGCCCCATCCCTTCGGACAATAAGGAGGTATTATGCTGATCAAGGACGAACAGGAAAAAACGGTAACCATCCATCTGAGCGCCCACGAGGCTGGGGCTATTTCCGCCGATATTATCGAAAATAGCGCCAAGGCGGGAAATGCTGCCCTGGCCCTCGCCAAATTGCTCCAGGAGCAGGGGTATAGCCCCAGTGCAAAGGGTGAGCCACGTTACGAATGGGCAGGCCCTGACGATTTGCCCACCCCCGGCTAGCAGCCATCACCAGGCGTCGGCCCGGCGATGGCTGAAGATGCAAGAAAGGGTCAACTGCAACTCATGATATCCGCATGTATAAGGCATGCCCATTTCCATGGGAGATGGCAAACCGGCTTCCGGCAGCGTTCGTTTGGCGGATCTATCACTGGTCCTTTCCGACCATTGTCCAGCGTTGCGGGGGACTGTCTGGGCCAATGTATCAGGTCGTGCAAAATGCCTCCAGCCCTCGGCATCAAGGATGAGCCATTTGCCGGATTCTCCACATCCATCCCCGGCATTGGCATTGAAAATGCTTGGCACATGACTACCATTGCCCTATTTGCCATTCGTTTCTCGCAGAGCTGAATTTACTACCACATCCGTAAAACCCGCGCCGTGAGCACATAAAAACATCATGCCGCAACATCAGCCGTAAGGAGATCCTATGTCCATAGAAACGCAAAACAGCCGCATCACCCTCCCATTCCATAAAGCCCATCATCCTGGCGAACGGCAGCAGCGTATCGCCTGGACCCTTTTTCTCACCTCCGGCGCCCTCGCCGTTTGGACCCTGTTCCGGGCCGACTTCTGGATGTGGCAGTACATCCTTCTCGGCCTCTGGTACGCCGGCCTGATGTGGTTCGGCCTGCGCTGGCCCTCTTTTCGCCTGCTCTTCCTCGCCGTGCTCGCCATCGGCGGAATCGGTGTCGGTCTCTATCAACTCGGCTACACCCCCCACAACAGCCTCGCCCTCCGCTATTTTTTCCACAGCAATGCCATGTTCTACTGGATGAGCGCGGCGATCGTCCTCAGCGCTGTCGGATATTATCTGTATCTGTTCTTGGGACGTGAGGGCGCCGGGCGATGGGGGCACCGGCTCGCTTGGGCGGCCGTCGCCCTCGGTTTTGCGGGACTGGCCATCCGCTGGCAGGAGACCTATCTCGGACACCCATCCTGGGGACACATCCCCGTCAGCAATCTCTACGACGTCATGGTGCTCTTCTGCGCCACGACGATCCTTTTTTATCTCTTCCACGAAGAGCGCACCGCGAGCCGTGGGCTTGGCGCCTTTGTTCTGCCCTTGGTCCTCGTTGCCGACGTCTTCCTGGTCTGGGTAGGGGCCGCTTATCATCTCAACCGCATCCAGCCCCTCATTCCGGCCCTGCAGAGTTTCTGGATGAAGATCCATGTCCCCGCCATGTTCATCGCTTACGCCAATTTCTACATTGCCGCCATGGCCGGCCTCGCCTATCTCCTCAAGGGCAGGGCCGAACACCGCGGTGGCTTTTTGCAAAAGCGTCTGCCAGATCTGCAAGTCCTCGACAGCACCATCTCGGGCACCATCATGCTCGGCTTTCTGTTCTTCACCGCCGCCACCATCCTCGGCGCCGTCTGGGCAGCCAAGGCCTGGGGAGGATTCTGGTCCTGGGACCCGAAGGAAACCTGGGCGCTCATCGTCTGGCTGAACTACGCCGGTTTTCTCCATGCCCGCGGTCAACGCCACTGGCAGGGCCGCCCCATGGCCTGGTGGGCCTTCATCAGCCTCGTGGTGGTGACCTTTTGCTTTATCGGCGTGGATCTCTTTCTCGGGGGTCTACATTCTTACGGTAAGCTGTGAAGGCCCGCGAAAACACGCCATTATTTGGAATGGATCCTGCTGGCCACGGCGGACCCCACCAGGATGGGCAAGATTGACAAAAAATTAGGGGCTGCCGCGGCGGCCCCATAGTCATTACCTTCCCCGATTATGCGCTGAGAAGCGTCAGGAGTTGCTGCTGCCATCTCCCAGAGCGGCAGCGGCATGAGGCAAGCGCCGCGCCCCGTCATAACGCGCAGCCCAGTAGGGATCATCCAGGCTGGCCACCTGCACCCCGCTTCGCGGCGTTTGCGCACTCACGAAACGCTGATGGCCGATATAAATCCCGACATGGGAAAAGGGCCGGCGCATGGTATTGAAGAACACCAGATCACCGGGCTTGAGATCGATGCGGGATACCCGATGCAGGCTGGCCGCCTGCGCATAGGAAGTGCGAGGGACATGGATATCAAACTTCGCCAACACATATTTCACAAAACCGCTGCAATCAAAGCCCACTGCCGGACTCATGCCCCCCCAACGATAGGGAGCGCCGATAAACTTCATGGCGTCCACCGCCAGGGAGCGGGCCGAAAACCAATGGGATCCACTGTCATCGGCCTGGCCTTCCTGGGCCATGTCAGCGGCGAGATCGGCGGCGCCGTTGGCGCCCACCGCCGCATCTCCACCCGCCTCCAGCGCGGATAAGGGATGGGCGGCCCAGTGATAGGCTTGGCTCGCCAGCATCTGCAGGGCCAGGGCCAAACGCGAAGTCGGCGGCGCCTCGCTGGCTGCGGCGAGAGGTGCGGCTTCGGGCGCTACGGCCATGGGCGCTGCCGGCGCGCCGGGGAGGATGGGGGACAAACCGGTTTTCACCAGTAACAGCGACTGATCGATGAATTGGGGGCTAGCCACCCCCCCTTGTGCCCGGCTGGAGAAGGTCTCCGTCTGGAATCTCCACATCCTGGACGCCACCGGCATGGCCCCCACGCCGGCATAAGCCAGCGGCGAAAGATGCATGAGCGCCAATGCAGCCGGTGACGAGGATCCGTAATCCACGGCATGCACCGCTCCCGTCGATGCCGCATGACCCGTCCCGGCGCCACAACATAGACCCAACATGGCCACAAGAATCCCTAAGCGGCGGCTCTTTCTCATCGACTTCCTCCCGAGTATCTGTGGGAATCGCCGCTGCGTAATCTGCCTACCGGCGGATTATGCAGTGACATTACCAGCCTCCTCCCCAGGGAGGAGACCACTCGCTGGAACCTCACGGCTCCTGAAAAAAATAAAGGCCGAGTTCGCTCGGCCTTTTCCTACCTCTCATTAGATTACGGATACCGTCAAACATCCGTTTTGACCACCAATCATGACCAACGCCCGCGCTCGTCGCAGCATCAACGCTCCAGCAACCGACAGTATATTAGCCATAAGTAAAATCCAATAACGCAGATCTCTTGGGTTATGACTATAGGTCGTATTGACCATGATGGCAATACCCCATAACTAGGGTGCAGCGCTTGGAGATCCTGCCTATTTCCGCCCTGTGGCCCATGGCTGTCCGAAGAAATGGACGGACAAGGCGCACCCGGCAAGGATGGTGCAAAGAGAATCCGGAACGGTGCTGGTACCAAAGGCCTGCGGCGAGGCGGATAACGATGGCCCGGAATTTGCTATAATTCTAAATCATCGCCATCAGAAAAGGGGAACAGCAATGCGTATGCGTTATCTGGCTACCTGGGCCACAGGTTTGACCCTCTGCGCCGGGCTGCCGTTGTCCCAGCCGGCACTGGCCGTGACGGTTCCTGCCCAAAACAGCCCAAGTGCAGAAAACAACGCCCTGCTGCTGCAACGCCTGAGCCATGCCCACTGGGTGGCGCAGGGTAAAGGGCCGCATGTGCTCTATATGATTTTTGATCCCAATTGCCCCTATTGTCATGTGGTCTTTGACGAATTGCAGCCGCTGATCAATCCCATGGGCGCGACGGTACGCTATGTGCCCGTAGGCTATCTTACGGAATCCAGCCTGGGCAAGGCAGCAGCCATGCTGGAGGCCAAAGACCCCCTTGCCGCCATCACGAAAAACGAACGGGAATTCAACATGGAACACTTCGGCGGCCTGCAGGAGATCCTGCCCAGCTCCGCCACGGAAAAGGCCCTGGAAAAGAACCTCGCCATCCTCCGCGCCACCGGACAAAGCATCGTGCCGACCCTGATCTACCGGAGTCGCCGGGGCAAGACCGTGGTCATCCGCGGGGGGCTGGACACGCGCGACATGCGCTCGGTACTGCGCGACATCGCCCCATAAGAGCAGCGGTGTATCCCTCCCTTGCGGAAGGAAGCACGCCGCTGCAAGGGTTTCCCCAAGACTCGTCCTAAGCAGCCCCAGGTTGATTGTCCTGGGGCGGGAGGAGCGGGGCCGGCCTTACTTGTTCTGGGCTGCCGCTTTTTCCAACTGCGGCACGCCCATGAGGATGGTGGTGTTGGGGGTCTGGGGCAGACGCGGCAGGGTCTCCTTGGGGAACTTGCCGGTGAGGCTGTCCAGGAAGGCCACCACATCCTTCACCTGCTCATCACTGAGGCTCTTGCCCAACTGGCAAGCGGCCATGACTCGCACCGCTTCCGGCAGGGTCTGAACCGAGCCGTTGTGAAAATACGGGGCCGTCAGGGCCACGTTACGCAGGCCGGGTACCTTGTAGTAATACTTGTCGGCGGGGTTGTGGGTGACGTCAAAACGGCCGGGATCCTTCATGAACTGATACTTCTGCTCATAGCTGGCGCACTGGGGGTTGGTGGGCTGGAGGGGAAACTTCTGAAAGAATCCCGTACCCATGGGCGTACCGGGGTTGTCAAACATGGGGCCGGCGTGACAAGTGTCGCAGCCCATGGACTTGAACAAGCCCATCCCGGCCGTGGCCGAGGCATTGAGGGCTTTTTTGTCGCCCTTCACATAACGATCGTAGGGACTATCCGGAGTAATCAGGGTACGTTCATAGGTGGCGATGGCCGCCGCCACGTTGTCGAAGGTGATGGGGTCCTTGCCACCGAAAACCTGGGCAAATTCTTTCTGGTATCCGGGGATCTGCTGGAGCCGCTTGACCACCGCCTCGCCATTGGGCATGCCCATTTCCACCGGATTGGTGATGGGCCCTTTGGCCTGGGCCTCCAGGCTGTTGGCTCGGCCATCCCAGAACTGCACGGTGTTGAAGGCCGCATTGAAAACGGTAGGCGTGTTGCGCGGAACGTCAACCCTGCCGAAGACCCCGAAGGAGTGGGCCAGGTTGTCCGTGCCGTTGCTGGCGACGTTATGACAGGTATCGCAGGATTCCGTACCCGACAAGGATATCCGCGGGTCAAAATAGAGCTGTTTGCCCAAGGCAATCTTCTCGGGGGTCATGGGGTTGTTCGCCGGCACCGGCACCTTGGCCGGAAATTCACCGAAGGCCTGGGCCAAGGAGACGCCTCCAAGGGCGACCAGCCCGGCACTTAGACCCAGGGCCAAACGTCTGCGGGAATCCCTTGTCGCGGCAGCCGGCTTGGGGTTTTTTGAACTATCCGTCCGGGTATCCATTGTGTTCATCTGTTCCTCCTGGCCTGAAGCGATCGAAACGACACTGGCGCTACCCGTATATCGGGCACTACCATCCCATCCAGCCCCTATGGAGCCGTTGAAAAAACTGCCCTGCTGCAGTCGGTCCACCGCAAGACGCCACGGCCGTCATTCATGGCTACCCGCTGCGGCGACCCGCGGCCACCGCAAGCATCTTGCAGTTTTTTGACGTTTGCTCTGCTCCAAGGGCATCCATTTCAATTATAATATAACTATTTGCCATTTCAAATGGATTAATTCCAACTCTTTCCTATAATAAGTTCTATAAGCTCGCTAAACAGGCTTCCCAGCCATGCACCAGTACCGAGGCCCATCAGGTCGAATCGGAAGTCCGCCGTATCCATCCCGGCGGACGTCCCTAGCCCTGTTTTTCGCCATGACGGTCCTGCTTTGTGCGCCATGGGTATCCGCCGCAACGATCTACCGCTGGCTTTCCCCTGCCGGCGTGCCCAGCTATGGAGATACTCCGCCTGCCAATGCACGCCATATCACCGTGGTCGGGGAGGAGACGCCCTCGCCGCCATCCCCGCCGGCGAGCGTGCCGGCAGCGCCCGAAAGCCCTCCCCCCGGGGCATCCCCTTCCCTGACGCAGGAGGCGATCATCAGCCGGCTCAATCTGCTGACGGCCATTCAGAATTATGAAAACAGCCTGGTTCCCCGTACCCATCCCCCCCACAGCGTCTACGCCCCCGCTTTTCTCTGGCCCTACGGAGGCGGGCCAGGGTTCGCCCAACGGCCGATGCCGCCTGCGCCTCCAGGACCTCCAGGACCACGACCCCAGGCACCAATATGGGCTAAGCCACCGCCTCCGGCGGGGCCTGGAGCGCCGCAATCCCCTTTCTGGGCATCGCCACCACCACGGGGACCGCGCTGACCGCTCTTGGCTACTGACCCCGGCTTCCACCTCCAGTAGAATGGGAAACGGCGAAGGGCTGGAGAGAGGGTCGGATCATGATGGTCAAGGTAGCCGCGGTGCAAATGTCGGTGGGTCCCAACGAAGAGGAGAATATCGCCAAGGCCCTGCACTGGGCAGGTCTGGCGGCCGATGCGGGGGCACAGATCATCCTCTTGCAGGAGCTTTTCAGCACCCCCTATTTTTGCAAGGATCAGGACCCCCGTTTCCTTGCCCTGGCCCGCAGCCGGGACGAGCATCCGGCGCTGCGGGCCATGCAGGAACTGGCGCGGCGGCGCCAGGTGGTGTTACCGGTCAGTTTTTTTGAACGGGCAGGCAATGCCTTTTTCAACAGCCTGGTCGTCTTTGACGCCGATGGCAGGGACCTGGGTCTGTACCGCAAGGCGCACATCCCCGACGGACCCGGATACCAGGAAAAATTCTATTTCAGCCCCGGCGACACCGGCTTTCAGGTCTTTCCTACCCGCTATGGCCGTCTGGGCGTCGCCATCTGCTGGGATCAATGGTTTCCCGAGGCGGCCCGGATCATGGCCCTGCGCGGTGCCGAGATCCTTCTCTATCCGACGGCCATCGGCTCGGAACCGCAGGCGCCGGAAGTGGACAGCCGCGGCCATTGGACCCGGGTCATGCAGGGTCATGCCGCCGCCAACCTGGTCCCCGTCATCGCCGCCAATCGCATCGGCCGGGAGATCGGCAGAGATGCCGAGATCACCTTTTATGGCGGCTCTTTCATCACCGACCCCACCGGCGCCCTCCTTGCCACAGCGGGCAGGGATGAGGGCTGGATCAGCGCCGATCTCGACCTCCATGCCATTGCGGCGCAGCGCATCGAATGGGGCCTGTTTCGGGATCGCCGTCCGGATCTCTATGGCGCCCTCCACTCCCTGGACGGTGGGGACAGGGGCGATGGAACGCATTGGTAGGCGCCGATGAAGCCACCCAGCCCGCCCCTTCCCATCGTCGCCCTCAGCGCCTATGAACGTAACGGCGAGCCTTTTTCCTTGGCCCCCGAGTATGCGGCCGCCGTCTGCCGCGCCGACGGCTTGCCGGTCCTGTTTCCACCCCAATGCCCGGGCGGGCTGGATTTCATCCTGCGCTGTGACGCCCTGGTGTTGACCGGCGGCGGCGATATTTCCCCGGATTTTTATGGGGTTGTGGCCGACGAGAGCATTCATGCCGTCCATCCGGACCGGGATGCGGCGGAGATTGCGCTGGCGCGCGCCGCCATCGCCCAGGGTTTGCCCCTCTTGGGCATTTGCCGGGGCATGCAGATCCTGAATGTGGCCTTGGGCGGAACGCTCCATCTGGATTTGCCCAAGACCGTGGGTACCCACGTCCCCCATCGCAGTAGCAGCCTCACCCCGGTAGCACATAGCGTGGAAATCCTGGCGGGGAGCACCTTGGCCCGCATACTCGGGAAAAATCAGGTGTGCATTTCTTCCTGGCACCATCAGGCCGTTGCCGTCCTGGCCCAGGCCTTGCGCGTCAGCGCCCAAGCCGTCGACGGCGTCATCGAAGCCGTGGAAATGCCGGGGAACCCCGATGTCCTGGCGGTGCAGTGGCACCCGGAGCATACCTGCGCCGACGACCCCGCCCAACAGGCCCTCTTTCGCTGGCTCGTGGAGCGTGCCCGGAAAGGACGGGCGCGACGCGCGGCCAGCCGCTCAGGCCAAGCGGGTCCGGTGGCGCAGCCAGGCGAGGAAGGCGGGTAGGAGGGAAATCAGGATGATGCCGAGGAGGGCCATGGTCAGATTCTCCTGGAACCAGCGCAGATGACCCAGGAAATAACCGGCACCGAGCAGCCCCCCTACCCATAGCAGGGCGCCCACCGCATTGAAGGCGGCAAAGCGGCCATAGGCCATGGCGGCCAGACCGGCCACAAAAGGCGCAAACGTGCGGATGATGGGCAGGAAACGGGCAATGATCACCGTCTTTCCCCCATGTCGTGCATAAAAGGACTGGGTCGACTGTAGATGGCGGGCATTGAGCAAGCGCCAGCGCTTTCCGGCGAAAAGCCGGAGGCCCCAGCGGCGGCCGATGAAATAATTGACGGCATCGCCAAGGACCGCGGCGCCGATGAGCAAGAGGGCAAGAAGCCACCCTTCCATGATCCCCGAGCCCGCCAGGGTGCCACAGACAAAGAGCAAGGAATCGCCGGGCAGGACCGGGGTCACGACGAACCCGGTCTCGGCAAATATGATGAGGAAAAGCAATGCATACACCCAGTATCCATAGTCCTGAAGCAGCGCTGCGAGATAACGGTCAAGATGCATGATCACGGTAAAGATTTGCGCCAGTGTATCCATAACCCTCAATCCCTCATCCTAGATTCGGCAGTTGGCGCAAGCATCCATGCCATCCTTTGGGCGCTGCGCAAAACCGCTGGAAGGGGCTCCTCGGCGTCCCCACGATTCCCTGCTTCGCCAAGCATGCTCAGCCAAAGGAGTACCTGATGTTCAATGACCGTTTCAACAACGCCCTACGAATACTTAATTATACCCTTCATCTGTTCATCGCCTTCGCCCTGGCGGCAGCCAGCGTACTGATCATGATCCAGTTCAGCCGGGATGTGGTGGAAGCCTTTCGCGAGCACATACTGGCGGCCGGCTTTCTCCATGCCTTAGGCACGCTTTTTATCGTTTGGGTCCTGTCAGCCCTGATTTCCGCCGAAATCACCTACATGCGCAGCGGGATTTTCCATGTCGAGGTCTTTTTTGAGGTCGCCATGATCACTTTGTTGCGGCAACTGATCCTGATCCCCGTGAAAGGCGGAGGGGAAACCATCCAGCCGGAGGATCTCGTATTCTACGCCATGATCAGCGGGGCCCTGTTGGCTACCGGCATCGCTTACTTCCTCGTCGCCCGCAGCCAGTTGGGCACCGACCGGCAAGCGCCACGACGGCTCGACGACGACCAGGCCAACGATCATTCGCTACGCAACTCCCGATAACGGGCATAATGCAGCGCGAACAGGGCCTCCAGTTCGGCAATGACCTCTTCCGCCGATGCTCCGCCCACGGCATGGCGGGACATGAGGTTGGCCGTATCTCCCAGCAGTTGCTTGGCTTCCAGCATGGCATAACTCTGGCGCAGACGTTTGATGGCCCCCACCACCGACTCCCCGGCAACGGGCGCCACGATGGACGGTTCCACCAGCGCTGCGGCGGGCTTTTGCGTCTTGCCACGCGCCTGCAGGAACTCCGCGAAGGCAAAAAGCTGTTCCTGCGCCGGGGCATCCAGATCACGCAGCAGCCGCAGGATTTGCCGCTCCCGGCTGTTCATTGGCCCCCCTCGCTATCCACCTGAAGGGAGAATACCCGCGGCTTGCGGCGCTCCTGCATCAGGCTCAACTCGCGCACCAGGGCCACCACCACGCGATCGGTGGTTTCCTGCATCTGCGGCCATAGGCGGCGCGCCGTCTCCATCAGTTCGCCCACGTTCTCGGGCACCTCACGGTCTTCTTCCATGATGATGTCTTCAATCATTCCCGGCTTCATTTCCGGATGGAACAACAGGCCCACGGCCCCCGGTTCGGGCCGGAAGGCAATCCAGTTGCCGGCGTCATCCACCACCAGGGGCGGGATCCCATCGGGCAGACGGGCAACCCCCGGCGACCAGACCAGGACCTGGGCCCCATCCACCGCCTGGGCGAGAGGGTCGCCCTTGCCCGCTTCGGTCGCATGGGCCGTGGTGAAGTAGGCATTATGATAGGGCTCCCGACTCAGCTCGGCGCCCTCGTACTGGGCCAGCAGCAAGGCCCCCAGGCCCAGGCCCACGACCGGCCGGCCCGCCTTGCGAAAGGCGCCGATGACATTACGCTCCTGGAGGAGCCAGGGGTGGGCATCGCTGTCCAGTGGCGACATGGGGCCACCCAACAGGAAGAGGGCATCAAAGGTCAGGGCGCTGCCGGGCAGGTCCTGGTTCAGGAATGCGCGAAAATAGCTGAAACCGATATCCCGCTTTTCCAATTGGCTCTCGATGAGGCCCAGGAACTCCGAGTAGCTGTGCTGCACGACCGCGAAATGCTTCATTGCCGGTCCTCGCGGCGCTTGGGTAAGACCAGCATGCTGACCGCGCAGCGCTCCTTGGCAAACTCCAGAAACTCGTCCATGACCAGACTGCGGAATTTCTGCTTCTGGTAGACAAAGGAATAGGGCCGGGCCAAGGGGGGATTGAGGGGCTTCGCCACCAGGGAGCCCAGGGCCAGTTCCTTGAGAACGGTCGCCTCGGAAACCACGGCAATGCCCAAACCACCCTCCACCGCCCCCTTCACCGCCTCCGGGCTGCCCAGTTCCATGGTGATATGCAGATCGTCCGAATCCAGACCGGCATGGTGCAGAAACTCCATGGTCACCTCACGGGTGCCGGACCCCTCTTCCCGGGATACAAAGGGATAATCCAGGAGTTCCTGGGGGGTAACGCTGTCATGGTCCGCCAGGGGATGCTCGGGCGGCGCGATCATCACCATGGAGTCCATGCAGCACTTGAGGGTGGCCAGGCTCTTATTGGTCACCGCCCCCTCCACCAGTCCCAGGTCGATGCTGTTGTCCTCGATCATATGCACGATCTTGTCGGTGTTACCCACATGCAAACGCACCTGAACATCGGGATATTTGATCTTAAAATCGCCGAGGACGCGGGGCAGCATGTATTCGGCAATGGTGGTGCTGGCGCCCAGCAGCAGATGACCGCGCAAATCACCCGTCATTTCGCCCACGCGATTGGCCATCTCCGTGTAGAGGGCGATGATCCGTTCCGCGTAGTCATAGACCACCACCCCCGCCTCGGTGAGGCTGATGCGGTTGTGCGTGCGGTCAAAAAGCCGCGTGTTGAACTGCTCTTCGAGCTGCTTGACCTGGAAGGTCACCGCCGGCTGGGTCATGTGCAGCGTTTCCGCCGCCTTGGTGAAGCTCAGTAAGCGCGCCACCGTATGGAATACCTGTAATCGCCTGTCTGCCATGGAACTCTCTGTCGCTTGCGACTTTACGTCAGTTTAGGGGTATTATCTGAGCGCTTCAATACAGTATTCACGGAGGGTCCCCAATGCCCAAGGCCTGGGAAAAACTCGATCTGCAGGGCGCCGGAGTGCAGAGTCTACAAATTCGCCTGCGAAAACTCCAGAAAAAAACCCTATGGGCCTATTTGCTCTGGCTGTTCTTCCCCTTTGGCGCCCACCGCTTTTACCTGCAACGGCCCTGGGCATGGGCCTATCCCCTGGGCACCGCCCTCACCATTGCCCTGGCGCTGAGCGGCATGCCCTGGGTCACCCCGCTTCCCGGCGCGCTCCTCATCCTCGCTGGGGCCATGGACCTCAGCCGTATCCGCGACTGGCAGGCGGCCTATAACAAGGAACTGCGCAAAGCCGCGTGGTTCTCCAAACAGGCCCCCGCCGCACCGGCCCATTATGCCGGGAGGGAAAACGACGGTCCCGGGGCGGATCAGGAGTGGCAAGAAGAACTCCAGCAATACACCCGCAGCAAGGAGGCCGAGCGCGCCGGGCACCCTGCCGCCGGGGCGCCCGAGGGCAAGGATCCGGGAAGCAAGGGCACCGGGACCAAAGGATTTACCAGCGGAAAACGCGCCCTGTCCTTTGCCGAACAGGAAAGATTACTGACGGAAATGGCCAAGGCCCGCAAGTCGGGGGCATCGGCCCAGGAAATCCATGAGCCCCGCGCCGACGAGGCGGGCCGCTAAGCACCGCTGCCTTACTACTGCTCCTTTTCGTACATGGCGAGGTAACGCTCCCTGGGCAGGGGCAGGTTCTGCGCCACCGCCAGCAGGTCCGCCAGGTGGGCGGGATCGCTGAGGCCCACCAGGGCAGTTCCCACTCCCGGCGTAGAGCGCACGAACTGTAAGGCGCGCTGGGCGGCGTTGGCCAGTTCGGGCATGGCCGCCTGCAGGGCCGGCACATCCTCCCGGGCGAGCAAGCCCTTGCCCAAGGAGTGGCTGGCCATGACGGTCAACTTGAGCTGAAAGGCGGCCTGGATGGTGGAGGCGATATTGCCCTGCCCCGTCACTTGGCTGAAACGTGTATAGGCTTCGGGCATCAGGGCATTGAAGGGCATCTGGACCACCCGCAGGTGATGGCGATTGCCGTGACCAGCCGCCTTCTCCGCCAGGCCGATGAGACTGGTCAGCGACTGGAAAAGCAGATGGTCCGTCTCCACCCGGCAGGCATGAAAGGTGGAGATACCGTAATAACGGAGCTTGCCCGCGCGCACCGCCTCCTCCAGGGCGGTAAACACCGCCAGCAGCTTCTGGTGCATCCGTTCCTTGCCAATGAGCGGAATGTGCACTTCCGGCTGATCCACCAGAAAGACATCCAGGGTCTCCAGACCCGTTTGCTGGCGAATCTGGTCCAGTTGCCAGAGGAGGTATTCCGGGCTCAGGCAATGCACCCCCTGGGCCAGATCCTCCTCCTTGCCCAGCCCCTTGGCCTCGATTTCGTCCCGGAAAAATGTCGCGGGATCCTCCGGCCGGCCTTCGGGATAGGTGAGAAAGCCGCCCTTGCCGAGGACAAAAAACTCCTCACGCCGGATGCCCGCCGCCATGGCCCGGGCGATCCCGGCCCCCATCGCCCGCGGCGCCCGCCCATAGCGATAATGGGCCCCGGTGTCGATGACGTTGATACCTGCCTGCAGGGCCTGGGCGACAACGGCGGCAACGGCCACATCCGTCACATCATCGGCTGCACCGGGAAAAGTACCCACCCCCAGGGAAGAGAGCTTGATCCGGGTGTTGAGGAAATCACTGAAATGCGCCTCGGCCAGCCGATCCTGGAAGCGGGCGACATAGGCCTTGCTGCCCTCGCTGTTGGCGGCACCGGGGATGAGGGACTTTTCCGCATTCACGCAGACTGGCTCCTATGGGCAAAAAGGGGATGATGGGTAAGGAGGTGATGGACGCGATCGCGGCAGTCCGGGCGGATGGCCCCCTCCAGCGGCGCATCGTGCAAGCGCAGGAATTGCTCCACATAGCCCGCCGCGCCCTCGTCATCGAGGTCCCACTCCACGGCCTCCAGCAGCCGCCGTCCCGCCGCCGGCAAGACCGCGTCAAGCTGGCGCCCGCTCAGCAGTGCCCACAAGCCGGCCCAGCAGCGCGCCAGGGCGACGGGATGATAGCCGCCGCCGCCCAGGACCAGCAAGCGCGGGCTATCCCGCAATATGCGCCGGGCCACCTCCCAGAAAAGCAGATTGGAGACCCGGAACTTGCTCAGGGGGTCCGCGGCCAGGATGTCCGTACCCGCCTGCAGCACCACCACGTCGGGGGCGAAGATCTCCAGCACCCGCGGCCAGAGTCGCATAAAAACCAGCCGGTATTCGCTGTCGTTCACCTCCGGCGGCAAGGGCAGATTCACCGCAGACCCCGGGTGGTCATCCAGCCCCCCGCCCCGGAAGGGATAGGCATAGGCGGTATCCATGTGGATGGACACCGTCAGGGTTTCGGGATCATGGACGAAAGCCGCCTCCACACCGTCGCCATGATGGGCATCCATGTCCCAGTAAAGTACGCGCAGACCCGCCCCCCGCAGGCGTTGGATGGCCAATACCGGATCGTTGAGATAACAAAAGCCCCGCGCCTGATGGGGGGCGGCATGGTGCATGCCGCCCGCCGGGCTGAAGGCGTTACGCCCGGTCAGAACCATCTCCGCCCCCTGAATGCTGGAGCCGGTGGCCAGGCACGGCGTAGCAAAAAACCCCGGATAATACGGATTTTCCATGGTACCCAGTTGATAGACCCGGCGATCCGCATCGCGCACCCCGCCGCGGAATTGGGCCCGCTCATAGGCCTGGATATAGTCCCGGGTATGAAAACCAAAGAGTTCGCGATGACTGGCGGGCCGGCCATCCAGATATTCGTCGGCACCCATGGCGCCATAGCTGTTGATGAGATCCAGGGTCAAGGAAACGCGGGGGATCGCCAGGGGATGGTTGCCGCCGTAACTGGCCCGCCGATAGCGTGCCGCACCGATAAAGGTGGCCGCCCGCCCCGCCTCGCTGCGCTTTGTCAGGCGCTCCCGCTCGCTCATGACTGGTGCCCGCGCAAGCGCAGATAAATCTCCGGCAGCCGCTGCGGCAGACTGTCGATATGGGGCAACACCAGATAATGCCCGGGGCCGAAGACCAGGGGCAGATATTCGCCGCCGCGGGGGTCGAGACTGACACAGAAGGCATGCACCCCACGGTCCTGCGCCTCCTTCACCGCCATGCGCGTATCCTCCTGCAAATAGCGGGAATCGCCGCCGTCATCATAGTCCGCCGGACGGCCGTCGGAGAGAATGAGGAGCAGGCGGCGTTGCGCCGGATGTTTTTGCAGAAGCACCGTGCTGTGGCGAACGGCCGCCCCCATGCGCGTCGCCAGCCGGCCGCTCAGCCCCCCGAGCACGGCCCGGCGCCGGGCATCAAAGGGGTCGCCGAAACGCTTGATGGGATAGAGCAGAACCTCATCCCGATACTTGCTGGCAAAGCCATAGAGGGCGAAGGGATCCCCCACCTCCACCAGCGCCTCGCCAAAAAGCAGCATGGCCGCCCGCAGGCGATCGACAATGCGCGCCCCGCCATCCGCCGCCGCCATGATGGAAGTGGAAAGATCCGCCAGCAGCAGCACCGCCGTATCCCGTTGCCGGGGACGCCGTTGCAGATAGATATTGGCCTTGGGCGCATGGCCGGCGCGGCGCTCCGCCACATACTGCACTGCGGCCTCCAGATCCGGCTCCTCGCCCTCGAACTGGCGGCGTAAGGGAGCCATGCGAGTTGGCTTCTGCGCCTGCAGGGCGCGCTTCATGCGGCGCAAAACCCCCGCATACTCCTTGGCCAGGGCGGCCGCCTCGGCGCCGTCCTCTTCGCGCAGGGCGCGTTCATGGACCCGCGCCCAGCCCTCCTTGTAACTCTGGTGGCGATAATCCCATTCCCGGTAGGCAAAGCCCCCTGGGGGACCCTTAACGCCACGCCCGGCACCGGTGACCTTGGCGGGCATGGGGATGCCCGCCCCCACGCGCCCCCCCGTCCCCTGAATGTCCTCGGGCGGAATCTCCAGATCCGGATCGTTGCCCGCCGCCTCCTGGGGCATCTCCCGGGGCTCTTCCTCGTGCCCCGCCGCGCCCAGCCCCC